>NZ_JBWKPM010000035.1:0-48443 GCF_059418245.1 Roseateles sp. GW821-FHT09B06
CTAGGGTTCATACGTGGGTCAGGTTTGAACGGAAATCAGTGACGGTTGAGGGTCAGTTCTTGCCGGAAATCAACAATCCGCTGGCTGCTGGCCTTGTCCTTCGGAGTGGGGCCAAGTTCAGTGCGCGGACTGGCCGCGATCTTCGTGGCCGCGTCGTAAGTCTGTGCGGTCCTGGCCCTGTACAGCAGCTCCCCCTTGGGGATGGTGCGAACGACATCAGACTTCAGCTTCTTGTCGGCACCCGCCAACATGCTGAAGACTGAATCGAGGAAGCCCTTGGCATTGGGGTTGAAGAAGCGGTGGGTGTGCCTGACGCCGGCGACGAACTTCTCCCACCTCTCCTCGTAGATGTTCAACTCAAGGCTTCCGTCATCGTTGTAGTAGTGCCTCTCTCGACCATCGTCGGTCTTCAGGTAGGGCTCTGGCAGGTAAGCCATCAGGTCATCGAAGTACACCTCTTGCCCGAGGTCGAACCACTCGGCCAGAACGATGTCGATGCCATCTACATTGATGTGGTCGGACCCGCATTCGTAGATCAGGTCCAACTCGTAGTGGGTCCGGTCTTCTTCGGTGGCAACGTTCTTGTCCACCAGCTCAAGGATGTGGTCAAAGAAGACGTGGCGGTGCGCTGCAAGATCCACCTGTCTGCAATAGGAGCACTGGCCCAGCTCTCCTCGGTTGAAGACGACCTCCTTGAGAGGTCGTGGCGTGACACATCCTGAACAAATCATTCTTACCCCCTGTCTGTTGGCAGTCTACGCACCTTGCTGCGCCCCCGCCCAAGACCAATGTTCGGTTTGATGCAGCGCTACAGAGCAGCCCATTGGACTCATTGCCGGGCAAGGAGGCGCCGCAAAAGCAGACATTGGTGAACTTCAGCTATAAGCCTTGCCCCGCCGGTCGGCCTGCCCGACGCCCGACCGGGGCGGGACGATCGGGTGCCTGATGGATAGCGTCTCATAATCCTGCATGAAACTCGTAGTTGCTATTCATTTCGATGGCGCGCAAGCGAATGTCGCTGCCGTGGCTTTCGACGCCTGGGATTCACCGGAGGCGACGAAGACTTACGTCTCGCACGTCGCCCATGTCGAGAGGGCAACACCCGGAAAACTCGACCTTCGCGAACTGCCCTGCGTGATGCAGCTGCTGCGCGAGCACAGCCTGGAGCCCGAGCTCATCCTCATCGACGGTTTCGTCCACCTTGATGCCGATGAAATGCCGGGTCTGGGCCAGCACCTGTTTCAGGCGCTGGGCGGCATAACGCCCATAGTTGGGGTTTCGAAGACGAGTCGGCCCGGCCTGTCGTCGCAATTCGAGGTCATGCGAGAAGAGGAAACGAAACCGCTAGTCGTGACATCCGCGGGCATCGACATTGGCGCGGCCAAGGCGCGCCTGCGCGCGATGCATGGCAGGAAGCGCATCCCTACGCTCATGAAGCTCGTGGCTCGCCTTGCAAAGAACAAGGACTGAACCCAGTCTTCGATAGCTGGCGAGTGCATCCCGATGGTCGGTTGAGCAGCGGTTGCGGCCACATGCCCGCGCTCCGATGACCGGCGGCTATGCCGCGGCTTACGGTCCTTCGGCGTGGTGCATCAGCTTAGGTTTTGCGCTTGGATCCTGCTTGCGCGCGGCGATGACGCCATTGATTCGTCCAGTCCCGCATGCGCAACGTCTTGCGCGCGACGGCGTTGGTATGCTCCGCACCTATGTCGCCCGAGCAACACCAGCTTCAATCTGGGATCCAGGCCCTGGAGGCTCAGCGCGGCTTGCTCGGTGACGCGGTAGTGGACATGGCGGTGGCACCGCTCAAGGCCAAGCTGGCCGCGCTGGCTGCGCCACCGGCGCCACCGGCCGAACCCGCCCAAGTCCTCAAGCAAGTCAGCATCTTGTTCCTGGATGTCGTTGGCTCGACCACGCTCGCCCAGCACCTCGACCCCGAAGCCATCAGCGCGGTGATGGACGGTGCGTTGGCGCGCGGCACGGACGTCGTCCAGGCCCACCGCGGCAAGGTGCTGCAATACGCGGGCGACAACATCCTGGCCGCCTTCGGCGCCGACGAGTCCCGCGAGGACGACACCGAACGCGCCGTGCACTGCGGCCTGGCCTTGCTCGAACTCGGCAAGCTGCTCGGCGCGGAAGTGCAGTCCACCCACGGCCACCCCGGCTTCAACGTCCGCGTCGGTGTGCACACCGGCGCCGTGCTGCTCGGTGGCGGGGTTGATGCCGACGGCAGCATCCGCGGCATTGCCGTCAATATCGCCGCCCGCATGGAGCAGACCGCCCCGGCCGGCGCGCTGCGCATCAGCCACGACAGCTACGCGCAGGTGCGCGGCCTATTCGACGTCGATGCGCAGGATCCGCTGGCGGTCAAGGGCGTCGACACCCCCATCCAGAGCTACCTGGTCAAGCACGCCAAGCCGCGCAAGTTCCGCATCGGCACGCGCGGCATCGAAGGCGTGGCCACGAAGATGATCGGCCGCGATGCCGAACTCGAACAGCTGCAGGCCGCCTTCAAGCGCCTGTTCGAAGCCCGCAAGCTGGCCGCCGTCACCGTGGTCGCCGACGCCGGCATCGGCAAGAGCCGGCTGCTGTACGAGTTCGAGGCCTGGAGCGAGGCGCGGCCCGAGAGCTTCTTCCTCTTCCGCGGCCGCGCGACACCGCAGACCGGCGCCCAGGCCTTCGGGCTGCTGCGCGACATCCTCGCCTGGCGCTTCCAGATCCAGGACGACGACAGCATCGAGGCCGCCAGACAGAAGATGGAAGACGGCGTCGTGCCCCTCTTCCTGCACGACGACGGCCCGGACCTGGCCGAAGCCCACGCCCACCTGCTGGGCCACCTGATCGGCATCGAGTGGATGAGCAGCCGCCACATCAAGGGCATCCTGGACGATCCCAAGCAGATCAGGAACCGCGCCTTCCACGCGGCGGCGCAGCTCTTTCGCCGCGTTGGCGCGAGCGACGGCAGCCCCGTCGTGATGCAGCTCGAAGACCTGCACTGGGCCGACAACGAGAGCCTGGACTTCCTGAACTACCTCGCCGAGGTGAACCGCGACGTGCCGCTGCTGGTGCTGAGCTTCACGCGGCCGACCTTGTTCGAGCGCCGCACCGACTGGAGCAGCACCGAGGGTCTCCACCAACGCATCGACCTGACGCCGCTGGACAAGACCGGCAGCCGGCTGCTGGCCAACGAATTGCTGAAGAAGCTGCCCGAGGTGCCGGCCGCGCTGCGCGAACTCGTCACCAGCAGCGCCGAAGGCAACCCCTTCTACATGGAAGAGCTGGTCAAGATGCTGATCGACCAGGGCGCCATCCAGACCCGCTCCAATGGCAGCGAGGCCTGGGCGGTCAACGCCGAACGCCTGCTCGTGACCCAGGTGCCGCCCACGCTCACCGGCGTGCTGCAGGCCCGGCTCGACGGCCTGCCCCAGGCGGAGAAGCGTGCGCTGCAGCAGGCCAGCGTCGTCGGCACGGTGTTCTGGGACCAGGCCCTGGCCGCCATCGAGGCGCAGGCGGCCGAACTGCTGCCGGCGCTGGTGCGGCGCGAGCTGGCGCTGCCCCGAACCGATGCGAGCCTCGATGGCCTGCGCGCGGACCTGCGCGAGTACGCCTTCCGCCACCAGGTGCTGCACCAGGTGACCTACGACACCGTGCTCAAGCGCGACAAGCGCGAGGGCCACGCCAAGGTGGCGCAGTGGCTGGCCGCATTGACCGAGCAAGGCAGCCCGCGCGCGGGCGACTTCCTAGGCCTCGCCGCCGAACACTTCGAGCGGGCCGGCGACGCGTCCAGCGCGGCCGAGTTCCATGCCCGCGCGGCCGAGCAGGCGGGGCAGCGCTTCGCGCACGACCGCGTGCTGGCGCATGTGGGGCGGGCGCTGGCGCTGCTGGGGGAGCCAGCGCCACCGCCGGCCCAGGCCGAGCTGCGCTGGCGGCTGCTCACCTCCCGTGAGGCGACGCTGAACCTGCAGGGACGGCGCGACGAGCAGGCGGCGGACCTGGACGCGCTGGATCGTCTGGCCGAGCAGCTGGACGACGATCGCCGGCGCGCCCACGCCGCCCATCGCCGCTGCGGCCGCGCGTTGCGCATGGCCGACTGGGCAACGACGGCGGGCTCGGCACGCCGAGGACTGGCCTGTGCCCTGCGGGCCGGCGACGACGAGTTGCGGCTGCACGCGCTGCGTATGCTGTGCGTGGCGCAGATCTACCAGGGCGACATCGACGGGGGGCGGGCGCTGGTGCAGCAGGGCTTGGCCGAGGCGCGAAGCCTGGGCCTGCGCGACCACGAGGCACGGCTGCTCAACGCACTCGCGGTGATGGCCGACATGCGGGGCGACCTGGTGGGCGCACTGGAACTGGACCGGCAGAGCGTGTTGATCCACCGCGAGACCGGCGACCGGGTCAACGAATCCGTCGGGCTGTTCAACCAGGCTGAAGGCTGGCTGAAGCTGGGCGACCTGCCGCAGTCGCGGCGCGACGTTCAGGCGGCGCTGCAAATGGCCCGGGACAATGGCGACAGGAACAGCGAATGTGTGGCCCTGACCGGCCTGTCGGCCGTGGCGCTATGGCAAGGCGACGAGACGCGCGCGCTCGCGCTGGCGAGGCAGGCGCTGGACATCGCCACGGCGGCAAAGGTGCGTGACTTCGAAGTGCTCGCCTGGTTGCGCCTGGGCGCGGCCGAACTCGCGCTCGGCCGCGGCGCTGCCGCTCGCGACGCCTACGCGCACGCGCGTGAGCGGGGGGTGGAGATCGACTCGCCGTGGCAGCACGACGCCAGCGCGGGCCTGGCGCGGGTGGCGCTGTCTGAAGGCGGCGCCGTGGCGGCCGGCGGTGCGATGGCTGCACTGCAGCCGTTGCTGGACCACATTGATGCCGGCGGCACGCTGGACGGCACCGAACACCCGCGCCTGATCGAACTCAGCTGCCACCAGGTCCTCGCGCGCGCCAGCGACCCGCGCGCGGCCGACTGGCTGCTCCGCGCCCATGGCGCGCTGATGGCCCAGGCCGATGCGATCAGCCGCAGCAGCACCGACGCCACGCTGCGCCAGGGCTTCCTGCAGAACATCCCGCATCACCGCGAGATCGTCGCGGCGTGGGCGAAGCGTGACGTGGCGAGCGAGTCGTCTGCAAGGCAAGTGGACTGAACCAGGCCCCTGCATTAAAGAGAATGGCTCGGCCGGTCGCCCTGCCTTTCACGAGCAAGCAGACCAGACAAGGATTGGCTGCTGGCCTGGGCGATCGATCAATCGATCGCTCCGCAGCTCACTCTTTACTGGAGATTGACATGGCAGGTCAGGAAGTCACGTTCGACGAAGTTGCCGCCGCCGCGCATGGCCTGGTGAATGGCGGCATGCCCGTGACCGTCGGCGGTTTGCGCGAAGCCCTGGGGACGGTGTCCGCGCTGTCCATCCACAAGCATCTGACGGCCTGGCGCGCCGGGCAGGCGAAACCGGCCGATGCATCCGGCGCGGATTTGCCCGAACCCCTGATGGCCGCCTTGAGCGGCTGGGCTCGGCAGCTGGCGGATGACGCTGCCGCCCGCCTGCGCGACAGCCTGGCGCAGGCGGAGAGCGATCTGGCGTCGCTGCTCAAGCTGAATGAACGGGCCGAAGCCGAGCGCGACGAATTGGACGCACAGCTGGCCACGCTCACGGCGGACCATGATCAGGCCCGGGCGCGGCTGGCGGAGCGCGATGCCGGCATCGAGCGACTGACGGTCGAGCTGCGTCATGCCCGCAACATCGCATCCGACGCCTTGGTCGGCAAGGCGAAAGATCAGCTGGCGATCGAAGGTAAGGACGCACAGCTTGCCGAGCTGCGCCGCCAGCTCGAGCGGCATGTGACCACGTCCGCGGCGGAGTCCGATGCGCGCCTGGCCGCCGAGATGGAATTGGTCGGCGCGGTCACCGCTCGCGACAATCTCGCCGCGGAGCTCGCGGAGCTGCGCGACAAGATCGACATCGTGGCGATCGAAGCAGCCCGGCGCGGCTGAAGGACTCAGGGCGCCTGGTCCACCGGCCAGTCGGGATTCAGCAGCGCGTGCACCTCGTGGTCGCGCCAGGCGCCGTCGATGAAGAGGTAGCGCCGCGACAGGCCCTCGGGCCGGAAGCTCAGGGCCCGCAACACGGCGCGGCTGCGCGTGTTCTCGGGCCGCACCGCGGCCTGGATGCGGTGCAGGCGCACCTCGGGCCCGAACATCTCCGCGATCACCGCGCGCAGGGCCTCCTGCATCAGGCCGCGGCCCTCGGCGTTCCGGTCCAGGCCGTAGCCCAGGATCGCGTTCTGGAAGGCCGCGCGCGCCACCTGCGTCAGGTGGGCCTGGCCGATCATGCGGCCGGGGTCCTCGCGCAGGCTGAACCAGTAGCGGTAGGCGCTGCCGGCCGCGAAAGCGCGCTCGCCCTGCGCCAGGCGCTCGGCCACCGCCGCGGGCTCGAAGAAGCCCTCGGGGTAGGGCGGGTCCCAGCGCGCAAAATGCCCGAGATTCCGCTGCTGGTAGTCGCAGACGGCCGCGGTCAGGGCCACGGAGGGCGCGCGCAGCAGCAGGCGCTCGGTCAGCAGGAACTCGGCGGCCACGCCCGGCTCCTCCGGGCGCTGGCTCGGGCTCATGCCGGCAGCGGCGGAGCGAAGCGCAGCCCCATCGCGATGCGGTTCCAGGCATTGATGCCGGCGATCGCCGCGGTCAGGAAGCTCAGGCCGGCGGCGCCGAACTCGGCCAGCGCCCGGGCATACAGCGCGTCGTCGGCACCGCCCTCGGGGGCCAGGGTCAGGGCCTCGGTCCAGGCCAGCGCGATGCGCTCGCGCTCGCCGTAGACCGGCGCCTCGCGCCAGGTGGCCAGCAGGTCGAGCTTGGCCGCGGGCAGGCCGAGATCGCGCGCCACGTTCAGGTGGAACTGCAGGCAGAAGGCGCAGCCATTGAGCTGGGAGGCGCGGATCTTGATCAGCTCCTGCAGTTCCTTGGGCAGGCCGGAGGCGTTGACGGCCTTGCCCAGGGCCTGCAGGGCCTCGCTGACGCCGGGCGTCAGGGCGGCGAACTCGGGGCGGTCGATGCGGGGAGCGGTCATGGGATGTCGGGCAGACGGTGCGGCGATGGACGGATTATCGGCGCGGGCCGTCCGCGCGGACGGCCCGGGCGGGGGTGGGGCAATTTGTCCAAAGGCAATTTGTCCAGTCGCACGACGCCCGGAAAACCTGAAGAATGGCAACATATTGAGCCAGCGCAAGCCCGCAATACCGCGGCCCGGCGCGGCCGCAAGGAGCCGCATGTGCAAGCAGGCATGGACGCACTTCTACTGGCCCGCATGCAGTTCGCGGCCAATATCACCTTCCATATCCTCTTTCCCACCATCAGCATCGCGCTGGGCTGGGTGCTGCTGTTCTTTCGCTGGCGCTGGCTGCGGACCCGGCTGCAGTCCTGGTTGCTGGCCTACCGCTTCTGGACCAAGGTGTTCGCGCTGACCTTCGCGCTGGGCGTGGTCAGCGGCATCACGATGAGCTTCCAGTTCGGCACCAACTGGCCGGGCTTCATGGAGCGCGCCGGCAATATCGCCGGTCCGCTGCTGGGCTACGAGGTGCTGACGGCCTTCTTCCTGGAAGCCGGCTTCCTGGGCGTGATGCTGTTCGGCCAGGGGCGCGTCAGCGAGCGCGTGCATCTGTGGGCGACCTTCCTGGTGGCCTTCGGCACCACGCTCAGCGCCTTCTGGATCCTGAGCCTGAACTCCTGGATGCAGACGCCGCAGGGTTTCGAGATCATCGACGGCGAGTTCCACGCGCTGAGCTGGGCCGCGGTGATCTTCAACCCCTCCTTTCCCTACCGCCTGGCGCACAAGCTGCTGGCCTCGGGCCTGACCGTGGCCTTTGTGCTGGCCGGTGTCAGCGCCTGGCAGCTGCTGAAGGGCAAGGCGCAGCCGCAGACCCGGCCGGTGCTGCGCGTCGGACTCACGCTGGCCGCGCTGCTGATCCCGCTGCAGATCTTCGTCGGCGACCTGCACGGCCTGAACACGCTGCAGCACCAGCCGGCCAAGATCGCCGCGATGGAGGGCGTTTGGCAGACGGAGAAGGGGGCGCCGCTGCTGCTGTTCGCCTGGCCCAACGAGAAGACGCGCAGCAACGACTATGCGATCGGCGTGCCCCAGGGCGCCAGCCTGATCCTGACGCATGAGCGGGACGGCGAGATCCGCGGCCTGGACGAGTTCAAGGGCGCGCATCCGCCGGTGGCGCCGCTGTTCTTCGGCTTCCGCATCATGGTGGGCATGGGCCTGCTGATGCTGGGCTGCAGCTGGCTCTCGCTCTGGCTGTACCGGCGTTCGGGCTGGCAGGGCCTGCCGCGGCCGCTGCTGTGGGGCCTGGCGCTGATGAGCTTCTCCGGCTGGATCGCCACGGTGGCCGGCTGGTATGTCACCGAGATCGGCCGCCAGCCTTTCATCGTCTACGGCCTGCTGCGCACCGCCGAGGTGGCCTCGGCGACGCCGGCGCCCACCATCGCGCTGACCCTGGTCGGCTATGTGAGCCTGTACCTGTCGCTGCTGCTGGCCTATGTGGCCGTGATCAAGAGCATGGCCGAGAAGCCGGTCGACGCCCTGCCGCCGCCCGGCGGCAACCCGATCGCACAAAGGAGTGCCGCATGAGCGCCGACCACTGGATGCCCCTGGTCTTCATGGGCCTGATGGGCCTGGCCCTGCTGATCTACGTGGTGCTGGACGGCTATGACCTGGGCGTCGGCATGCTGATGGCGGGGGCCTCGGACGCCCACAAGGACCGCATGGTGGCGTCGATCGGCCCCTTCTGGGACGCCAACGAGACCTGGCTGGTGCTGGGCGTCGGCGTGCTGCTGATCGCCTTCCCCAAGGCCCAGGGCCTGATCCTGAACGCGCTCTACCTGCCGGTGGCCCTGATGCTGCTGGGCCTGATCCTGCGCGGCGTGGCCTTCGACTTCCGCGTCAAGGCCGATGCGCAATGGAAGCCGCTGTGGAACCGCGCCTTCATGGCCGGTTCGCTGCTGGCCTCGCTGGCCCAGGGCTGGATGCTGGGGCGCTATGTCACCGGCCTTGCCGAGGGCTGGGTCTACGATCTGTTCGCCGCCGCGATCGCGCTGGCGCTGGCTTCGGCCTATGCCCTGCTGGGCGCCGGCTGGCTGCTGATGAAGGCCGAGGGCGAGCTGCAGCGCCTGGCGCTGGCGCGCGCCAAGCAGGCCTGGCCGGCCGTGGTGCTGGGGCTGGCGCTGATCTCGCTGGCCACACCCTGGGTCAGCCCCACGGTGCGCGAGCGCTGGTTCCAGATGCCGGCCCTGATCGCGCTGCTGCCGATCCCGCTGATGAGCGGCCTGGCCCTGCTGGCGCTGCGCGCCCAGCTGAACTCCAGCCGGGTGCTGGGCAAGCTGTGCTGGCTGCCGTTCGCGCTGACCGTGACGGTGATGCTGATGGGCTTTTTCGGGCTGGCCTACAGCCTCTACCCCTATGTGATGATGGATCGGATGACGGTCTGGCAGGCCGCGGCCGCCCCGAAGTCGCTGCAGTTCATCCTGGTCGGCTGCGCCATCACGGTGCCGGTGATCCTGGCCTACACCGTGTTCGCCTACCGCGTGTTCTGGGGCAAGGCGGCCGAGCTGCACTACGGCTGAGGCAGGGACGGTGCGGCGCCGGGCTTCGTCCGCGGCAGTTGCAAGTCATCCCGGCCAAGGCGCAATTCGTCGCGCGCGGCTGGCCGGGGCCGGCACGAGTTTCGATACTCCCCTCATCCTGAATCCGGTGAGCATGGGAGTACGCAATGAACAAAAGACAAGAAGGCAGCGCATCCCTGGCCCTGCTGGCGCTGGCCTTGCTGCTGCCGGCGGCGCCGGCCCAGGCCAGCGAGGTGGTCAAGCTGGCCCGCCTGGTCATCACCGGTCAGCGCAGCCCCGTCGGCGAGCCGGCCGCCGAGAAGCCCAGGGTCGAGCGTCTGCCGCCGGTGCTGATCGAGGGCCGCCGTACCGAGGACGGTGTGCAGTACGCCTTCCAGCGCCGCAACCTCCCCAAGGCCATGTGAGATCGGGCCGAAGCCTCAGCCCAGGCGGGGCGGGGCGGGGTGCAGCCGCGCCATCATGTAGCTGTCGACATAGCGGCCGGCGCGCAGTGCAAAGGCGCGCTGCTGCCCTTCGATCTCGAAGCCGAAGCGCTGGTAGAGCCGAACAGCACGTTCGTTGTCGATGTAGACGCCCAGTTCGATCCGCAGGACCTGGCCCCAGTTGTCGGCATAGTCGAGCAGGGCCGCCATCAGCGCGCCGCCGACGCCCCGGCCCTGCGCCTCGGGCGCGACCGCCATGCCCAGGTGCATGACATGGCGGCGCCGCGGCGACGGGCCCGCGGCCATCAGCCCGGCATTGCCCACCAGCTCGCCATCGAGCACGGCGGCCAGATGCAGATCCTGGCTGCGCGCCGGCGCGAGGTTGTCGGTGAGCTTCTGCTTCCACTGCTCCTCGTTGCCAAAGGGCATCTGCAACAGGCCGGGCAGCACCTCGGGGTGGCTCATGATGCGGGCCATCGCGGCGGCGTCGCTGACCTGGGTGCGACGGATCTGGATCTCTGCCTTGTTGCTCTTTTCCATCGTCTGCTCTCCTTGTGGGTGGGCGTAGAAAAAACAAAAGCCCGCTGGGTTCAGCGGGCTTCGGGAGGATTCTTGGGGACTGGACCGTCAGGGGCCGCCGCCGATTCGCCCCGCCGCCGCATCTGCCATGCCGAAGACCGGCAGCATCGGCTGCCGATGGGCCTGTAGCGAAGAGGCGGTGCGGACGCAAGACATGGCCCCAGTATGGGGGGCGGCGTGCAGGGGCGTCAAGCCGAGGCGACAATCGCGTGGCTATGCCCCGCCTGACCACATTGCCCCCCGCGCCCGTTCCCGAACCCGCCGTGCCTGCCGCAGCGCGCGGCCAGCCGCGGCCGGCCCTGCGCTATGCGCTGCGCGCCGGCCCCAGCAAGATCGACGGGCTGGGCGTGTTCGCCGACGAAGCCATTCCGGCGCGGCGCAAGATCGGCGAGATGCGCGGCGAGGCCATCTCGGTGAAGGAGGCGCGCCGGCGCGCCAAGGGCCGCGCGCGCATCCACATCGTCGAGGTGTCGGAGACCCGCGCGGTCGATGCGACCGACTCTCCCGAGCCGATGCGCAACATCAACCATTGCTGCGCACCCAATGCGGTGCTGCGCATCCGCCAGGGGCGGGTGGAGTTCTACGCGCTGCGCGACATCGAGGCCGGCGAGGAGATCACCTGCCATTACGGCGACAGCCACCACGAGGGGCGGCTGCGCTGCCGCTGCGGCGCGCCGAACTGCTCCGGCAGGCTGTAGCCCACCCCCTACGCGCTGCGCGCGCCCCCTCAAGGGGGCGTCGCCGGCTGCCCGGCAAAGCCGGATCAGCGGCGCCCGCTTGGGAACACGGTGCCTTAGGCGGCGGTGTCGTCGTTGGCGGCCGCCGCCTGCTGGAGCCAGAACAGGCGCAGGTCCTGCACCGAAAAGAGGGCATCGTCGATCAGCACATGCTGGTCGACCGCCACGTCCTCGTCATAGGCCTCGGCGATATAGGCCTGGCGCTGCTCGCCCTCGGGCAGGGCCACGGCGGCCACCGACATCAGCATCGCGTCCAGCATCTGGCCGGCCTCGCTGTCGGCCTCGAACTGGTACCAGTCGGCCTGGTGATCCTGCACGGCCTGCATGAAGCCCTCGACCCACATCTGGCCGGCGGCCGGCAGGCGCTCCAGCAACTCGGCCTTCAAAACGCCCTGCGACAGCAGTTCCGCCTTCATGGTCTCGTCGAACTCGGTGATCAGCGGCACCAGCCGCATGGCCTCGGGGTCTTGCAGCAGCGCGTCGGGGGCCAGGCTGTCGGCGATCTCGTTCCAGCGCAGGTGCAGCGCGTCCATGAAGGCGTCGATCTGTTCCTGCTCCTGCAGCGGCGCGGGCCAGTCCTCGCCGAACAGCGCGTCCATCGCATCGGCCGGGGCCGCCAAACCCGATGCGGCGGGGCCGCAGAGCAGCGCGTGCAGATAGCCGTCCAGGGTGTCGATCGTGATCGCGGGCGAATCCTCGTCGGCGCTGGCGGCCAGCACATGCAGCAGCGCGGCCAGGCGCTCGGCGTTGTCGTGGTCCAGTTCGGGACTGTTGTGGTCGTCACTCATCGGTTTTCTCCAAAAAACAAGGGCCCGCGTGGGCCCTCGCTGTGTATCGGTTCGGGGGATCAGAGGCGCTCGCCGATCCAGGCGGGCACGCTTTGCAGCGCGGCGGGCAGGGCCTTGGCATCGGTGCCGCCGGCCATCGCCATGTCGGGCTTGCCGCCGCCCTTGCCGCCCACCTGTTGGGCGACGAAGTTGACCAGCTCGCCGGCCTTGAGCCTGCCCACGCTGTCGGCCGTGATGCCGGCGGCGATCTGGACCTTGTCGCCGTCCACCGCGGCCAGCACGATGGCCGCCGTCTTCAGCTTGTCCTTCAGCTTGTCCATGGTCTCGCGCAGGGTCTTGGCATCGGCGCCCACCAGCGTGGCGGCCAGCACCTTGATGCCCTTGACGTCGACCGCCTGCGCCAGCAGCTCGTCGCCCTGGGCCGAGGCCAGCTTGCTCTTCGCGGCGGCCAGCTCCTTCTCAAGCAGCCGGACCTGGTCCAGCACCGCATGGATGCGCGGCTCCAGCTCGGTCGGCGCGGCCTTCAGGGTGCCGGCCACGGCCTGCACCGTGTCCTCCAGCTGCTGCAGATAGGCCAGGGCGTTGTCGCCGGTGACCGCCTCGACGCGGCGCACGCCGGCAGCCACGCCGCCCTCGGCCACGATCTTGAACAGGCCGATGTCGCCGGTGGCCTTGACATGGGTGCCGCCGCAGAGTTCCTTGGATGAACCGATCGACAGCACGCGCACCGTGTCACCGTACTTCTCGCCGAACAGCATCATCGCGCCCGACTTCTGCGCATCGTCCAGCGCCATCACCTGGGCTGAAGCGCCGGCATTGGCCAGGATCTCGGCGTTGACGATGGCTTCAACCTTCTTGATCTGCTCGGTCGTCATCGGCGCGTTGTGCGCGAAGTCGAAGCGGGTGCGCTCGGCATTGACCAGCGAGCCCTTCTGCTGCACATGGGCGCCCAGCACCTCGCGCAGGGCCTTGTGCATCAGATGGGTGGCGCTGTGGTTGCGCACGGTCTTGGCGCGGGCCTCGGCATTGACACGCGCGGTGAAGGCGTCACCGACCTTGATCGCACCTTCCAGCACGCGGCCATGGTGACCGAACACATCGGCCTGGATCTTCAGCGTGTCCTCGACCGCAAAGCGGCTCAGGTTGTTGCGCAGCTCGCCGGCATCGCCGACCTGGCCGCCGCTCTCGGCATAGAAGGGGGTGTTGTCCAGCACGACGACCGCGTCGTCGCCGGCCTTGGCCTCGTTGACCGAGACGCCATCGACGTAGACGGCGGTGACCTTGGCGTTGTCGGTCGCCAGATGCTCGTAGCCGTGGAAGGCCGTGGCAGCGCCCTTGTACTCCAGGCCGGCGGCCATCTTGAACTTGCCGGCCGCACGGGCCTGCTCGCGCTGGCGGGTCATCGCGGCCTCGAAGCCGGCCTGATCGACGGTCACGCCGCGCTCGCGGCAGACGTCGGCGGTCAGGTCGACCGGGAAGCCGTAGGTGTCGTGCAGCTTGAAGGCGGTCTCGCCATCGACTTGGCTTGAGCCCTTGGCCAGCGCGGCTTCCAGGATCTCCATGCCGTTGGCGATGGTCTGGAAGAAGCGCTCCTCCTCCTGCTTCAGCACCTCGGTGACGCGGGCCTGGGCCTGGCGCAGCTCGGGATAGGCGTCGCCCATCTGGTGCACCAGCTCGGCGACGATCTGGTGGAAGAAGGGCTTGCGCGCACCCAGCTTGTAGCCATGGCGTATCGCGCGGCGGGCGATGCGGCGCAGCACATAGCCACGGCCCTCGTTGCCGGGGATCACGCCGTCGACGATGGTGAACGAACAGGCGCGGATATGGTCGGCGATCACCTTCAGCGAGGCGCTGTCCTGGTCATAGCCATTGGCACCGGCACCATCCACGGCCTTCTTGGCGGCGGCCAGCAGGCCGACGAAGGTGTCGATCTCGTAGTTCGAGTGCACATGCTGCAGCACCGCGGCCAGGCGCTCCAGGCCCATGCCGGTGTCCACCGAGGGCTTGGGCAGCTTGTGCATCACACCGTCCTCGGTGCGGTTGAACTGCATGAAGACGTTGTTCCAGATCTCGATATAGCGGTCGCCGTCCTCGTCCGGGCTGCCCGGGGGGCCGCCGGCGATCTCGGGGCCATGGTCGTAGAAGATCTCGGTGCAGGGGCCGCAGGGGCCGGTGTCGCCCATCATCCAGAAGTTGTCGGACATGTAGCGGCCGCCCTTGTTGTCGCCGATGCGCACGATGCGCTCGGCGGGCACGCCCACCACCTTGTTCCAGATGTCAAACGCCTCGTCGTCCTCGGCGTAGACCGTGACCCACAGCTTCTCGGCCGGCAGCATGAAGTGCTTGGTCAGCAGCTCCCAGGCGTAGGAGATCGCGTCATGCTTGAAATAGTCCCCGAAGCTGAAGTTGCCCAGCATCTCGAAGAAGGTGTGGTGGCGCGCGGTGTAGCCGACGTTGTCCAGGTCGTTGTGCTTGCCGCCGGCGCGGATGCATTTCTGGCTAGTGGTCGCGCGGCTGTAGGCGCGCTTGTCGAAGCCCAGGAACACGTCCTTGAACTGGTTCATGCCCGCGTTGGTGAACAGCAGCGTCGGGTCGTCGCCGGGCACGACCGGGCTGGACGCCACGATCTGGTGACCCTTGGATTCGAAGAACTTCAGAAAGGTTTGGCGAATCTCAGCTGCTTTCATTCCGGGACTTTCCGCTGGCGCGAGCTAAATGCTTGATTTTTCGGGGCTTTGGATTATAGAGGCGGGGGGCTTTACAGGGCCGGGTTAGAGTGCATGCTCAAGACCCGATGGAGATCGATCGCATGGATAGCAAGACCGCGCCGCTGGCCACCCTGGACGATGCCAGCCTGCTCAAGACCCAGGCCCTGGTCAACGGCGAATGGGTGAATGGCAAGAGCAGCTTCGCCGTCACCGACCCCGCGACCGGCGCGCATCTGGCCGACGTCGCCAATCTGGGGGTGGCCGAGACCGAGGCCGCGATCGCCGCCGCCAACAATGCCTGGCTGGTCTGGCGCAACAAGACCGCGAAGGAGCGCGCCGCCATCCTCTTGCGCTGGCAGCAGCTGCTGGTCAAGCATGCCGACGACCTGGCCCGCATCATGACGGCCGAGCAAGGCAAGCCCCTGGCCGAGGCCAAGGGCGAGGTGATCTACGGCGCCAGTTTCATCGACTGGTTCGCCGAGGAGGGCAAGCGCATCTACGGCGAGACCATCCCGACCACCGACAACAACAAGCGCTACCTGGTGCTCAAGCAGTCGATGGGCGTCTGCGCGGCGATCACGCCCTGGAATTTCCCGATCGCGATGATCACCCGCAAGGTGGCGCCGGCGCTGGCGGCCGGCTGCACCGTGGTGATCAAGCCGGCCGAGGCCACGCCGCTGTCGGCGCTGGCGGTGGCCGAGTTGGCCCAGCGCGCCGGCATGCCGGCCGGGGTGCTGAACGTGCTGACCGGCGACGCCGAGGCTTCGATCGCGATCGGCAAGGTGCTGTGCGACAGCGATGTGGTGCGTCATCTGTCCTTCACCGGTTCCACCGAGGTCGGCCGCATCCTGATGCAGCAATGCGCGCCCACCATCAAGAAGCTCTCGCTGGAGCTGGGCGGCAACGCGCCCTTCATTGTCTTCGACGATGCCGACATCGACAGTGCGGTCGAAGGTGCGATGGCCAGCAAGTACCGCAACGCCGGCCAGACCTGCGTCTGCGCGAATCGCCTCTATGTGCAGGAGGGCGTCTACGACGCCTTCGTCGAGAAGCTGGCCGCCAAGGTGGCGGGCATCAAGGTCGGCAACGGCTTCGAGCCCGGCGTCAACCAGGGCCCGCTGATCGACGACGCGGCCATCGCCAAGGTCGAGACCCATGTGGCCGACGCGCTGGCCCTGGGCGCGCGCCTGGTGGCCGGCGGCAAGAAGCGGCCCGACCTGGGCGCGCGCTTCTTCGAGCCCACGCTGCTGGCCGATGCCTCGCCGCTGATGCTGTGCTCGCGCGAGGAAACCTTCGGCCCGGTGGCGCCGGTGTTCCGCTTCAAGACCGAGGCCGAAGTCGTGCAGTTGGCCAACAACACCGAGTTCGGCCTGGCCAGCTATTTCTACAGCCGGGACATCGGCCGCATCTTCCGCGTCGGCGAGGCGCTGGAGTACGGCATGGTGGGCATCAACACCGGCCTGATCTCGGTGGCCGAGGTGCCCTTCGGCGGCGTCAAGCAGAGCGGGCTGGGCCGCGAGGGCTCGCGCCATGGCATCGAGGACTATGTGGAGATCAAGTACCTCTGCCTGGGCGACATTCAGAAATAGCCCGGTCCGGCGCCGTGCCGCCGGCCGTGGCCGAAGGGCGACATAAGGCCCGGCCTCGCTTAGACTGAAGGCCCAATGCTTGTGGATGCTGACCAGGGGGGACGCATGCAGGGGACGGGCGGGGTGGCGGGACAAGAGGCCCGGGCGAAGGCGTGGCTACCGCCCTGGGCGATGGCGAGCCTGATGCTCGCGTTCGGGTTGATGCTGACCTCGGCGGCGGCCCTGTGGCTGAGCCAGCGCGAGCGGGATGAATCCCGGGCGCAGTTTCTGCGCCTGTCCGAACGGATCGACCTTGAGTTGCAGCGTCGGCTGCAGACGCCGATCTACGGCCTGCACGGCGTGCGCGGCGTCTATGCGGCCAGCCGCGAGGTGAGGCTGGCCGAGTTCCGCGACTATGTGGAGTCGCGCGATCTGGAGCATGAGTTCCCGGGCATCCGCGGGTTCGGCTTTATCGAGCGCGTGCCGCGCAGCCAGGCCCAGGCCTATGCCGAGGCCCTGCGGCGCGAGGAGGCGCCGGCGTTTCAGCTGCGCGGCGCCGGCCAGGCCAGCGATATGTACGTCATCAAGTACATCGAGCCCCTGGTGCGGAATCTGCCGGCCTGGGGCTATGACCTCGGCTCGGAGCCGGTGCGGCGCGAGGGCATCGAGCGGGCGATCCGCAGCGGCGTCGCGACGCTGACCGGGCGTGTGAACCTGCTGCAGGACCAGCAGCAGAGCCCGGGTTTCCTGCTGCTGGTGCCGGTCTATCGGCGCGGCAGCGACCCACATAACGATGCTCAGCGCTTTCGGGCCCTGGTCGGCCTGGTCTACGCGCCCATCGTGGCCCGCGAATTGTTCCAGGGCCTGGACCTGGTGGCCGACGGCTCGGTGGAACTGGAGGTCTATACCGGGCCGAGCGCAACGCCCGCGCAGTTCGTGTTCGCCTCGCATGCCGGCAGCCGCGGCGAGCCGCTGTGGCAACGCGAGCATCGCTTCAGCTTCGGCGGAACCACGCTGCTGCTGCGCACCGCCTCCTTGCCCGCGTTCGAGCAGCGCCAGCGCGCCGGCGGCCATGGCTGGCTGCTGCTGCAGGGCGGGGTGCCGCTGAGCCTGCTGCTGGCCCTGGCGGTATGGCAGCAGGCCTCCGGGCGGGCGAGGGCGGAAGGCCTGGCCCGCGCGATGACCGCCGACCTGCGGCGACTGGCCCGGGTGGCGCAAGGCACCACCAATGCGGTGTTCAGCACCGACGCCCAGCTGCGCATCAACTGGATCAACGAGGGTTTCACCCGCGTCACCGGTTATGGCGCGGAGGAGGCGCTGGGGCGCACGCCGGCCGAGTTGCTGGGCAGCGGCCAGGCCAGCCCGGCCGTCCTGCAGACCCTGGCCGACGCCGTGGCCGCCGGGCGCGGCTGCCGGGTGGAGATCGTCAACCGGCGCAAGGATGGCAAGCTCTGCTGGGTGGAGACCGAGTTGCAACCGCTGCACGACCCCCAGGGGCGGCTGACCGGCTTCATCGAGATCGCACTGGACATCACCGAGCGCAAGGAAGCCGCCGAACAGCTCTGGCAGGAGCGCGAGCGCCTGGCCAACATCATCGCCGGCACCGATGCCGGCACCTGGGAGTGGAATGTCCAGACCCACGAGGTGCATCTGGACGAGCGCTGGGCCGGCATGTTCGGCTACAGCCTGGACGAGCTGGCGCCGGTGAGCTACGACACCTGGATCCGGCTGGCTCACCCGGATGACCTGGCGAGCGCCGAGTTGCTGCTGCAGGCCCATGTGCGCGGCGAACTGCCGCGCTACGAGGCGGAGATCCGGGTGCGCCACAAGCTGGGCCATTGGGTCTGGGTGCTGTCGCGCGGCCGACTCTATGCCTACGCGCCGGGGGGCGCGCCGCTGTGGGTGGCCGGCACCCATCTCGACATCAGCAAGCGCAAGCTGATCGAGCAGGAACTGCGCGACAGCGAGGCGGTGCTGGAGCGCGCCGGCCGCATCGCCGGCATCGGCGGCTGGCAGATCGAACTGCCCAGCCAGAGCCTGCACTGGACCGCCCAGACCTTCCGCATCCACGAGCTGTCGCTGCAGAGCCAGCCGAGCCTGGCGGAGGCGCTGTCCTTTTACGACGAGGCGGGCCGCCAGGCGATCCAGGCGGCGGTGCAGCGCGCCTTCAAGCTGCACGAGAGCGCCGACCTGGAGCTGGCCCTGACCACCGCAACCGGCCGGCGCATCTGGGTGCGCTCGGTCGGCGAGCCGGAGTTCGAGCATGGCCGCGTGGTGCGCATCAACGGCACGCTGCAGGACATCACCGAGCGGCGCATGCTGGAGGATTCGATGCGGCGCGCCAACGAGGTGCTGCGCAGCGTGCTCGACAATCTGCCCTGCGCGCTCAGCGTGTTCGACGCCGAGTTGCGCCTGGTGGCGCACAACCAGCAGTTCCGCAGCCTGCTGGAGGTGCCCGACAGCCTGTTCGCGGCCGAGGAGCGCGGCGAGGGCGTGCGCTTCGAGGACCTGATCCGCTTCAACGCGGCGCGCGGCGAGTACGGTAGCCAGATCGACGTCGAGGCCATGGTCGCGGACCTGGTCGCGCGCGCACGCCACCCGAGCCCGCATCATTTCGAGCGCGTGCGCCCCAACGGCGTGGTGCTGGAGGTGCGCGGTGCGCCGACGCCCGGCGGCGGCTTCGTCACCACCTATGTCGACATCAGCGAACGCAAGCGCATGGAGGCCGAGCAGCAGCGCGACAGCGAGCTGATGCGGGTGGTGCTGCAGAACCTGCCCTGCGGCCTGACCCTGTACGACGCCCGGCAGCGGCTGACCCTGCACAACCAGCGCTACGCCGAGCTCTACCAGCTCGACGAGGCCTTCTTCGCCGACGCGCCGGTGACGCTGGAGCGCATGGCGCTGCTGACGCAGCGCCGCGGCTGGAACGGCGAGCTGAGCGAGGCGCAGGCGCTGGCAGCGGCGGCCGAGCGCGTGCGCGCGGCGCAGCAGGCGCCGCAGTACTGGGAGCGCAGCCGCCCCGACGGCGTGGTGCTGGAGATGCGCAGCGCGCCGCTGGCCGACGGCGGCTTCGTCACCACCTATACCGATGTCAGCGAGCAGCGCCGCGCCGCGGCCGAGCTGGCCCGCACCCTGGCGATGCTGCGGGCCGTGCTGGACGCGGCCAGCTCGGTGGCCATCATCGCGGCCGACCAGCGGCGCCTGATCAGCGTCTTCAACCGCGGGGCCGAGCTGATGCTGGGCTACCAGGCCGAGGAAATGGTGGGCCGGCGCCGCACCGCGGACCTGTTTGCGCCGGAGGAGATAGAGGACTACGGCCGCCGCGTCTCCGCGCAGCTGGGCCAGCCGATCGACGGCTACGCCGCGATCATCCATCCCTCGCAGCTCGGGCGCGAGCTGGAATGCAGCTACCTGTGCAAGGACGGCAGCAGCGTTCCGGCGCGTCGCGTCGTTACCGAGATGCGCGACGCCGATGGCGGCATCTATGGCTATCTGGCCGTGGCCTACGACATCACGCGCCAGAAGGAGGCGGAGGCCTCGCTGCGCGAGGCCAAGGCCGTGGCCGAGCAGGCCAACGCGGCCAAGAGCCAGTTCCTGGCCAATATGAGCCACGAGATCCGCACGCCGATGAATGCCATCCTGGGCATGCTCAAGCTGCTCTCGCGCACGCCGCTGGACGCGCGCCAGCGCGACTATGCGGGCAAGACCGAGGGCGCGGCGCGCTCGCTGCTGGTGCTGCTGAACGACATCCTGGACTTCTCCAAGATCGAGGCCGGCCGCATGGAGCTGGACCCGCAGCCCTTCAGGCCCGCGCGGCTGCTCGAGGAGCTGCAGGTGATCCTGCAGGCCAACCTTGGCGCGAAGCCGCTGCAACTGAGCTTCGAGTCCGACCCGGAGCTGCCGGCCGGCCTGCTGGGCGATGCGCCGCGCCTGCAGCAGGTGCTGATCAATCTGGGCGGCAATGCGCTCAAGTTCACCGCCCAGGGCGTGGTGAGCGTGGGCCTGCACCTGCTGGCGCCGGTGAACGCGAGCGCGCTGGTCGAGTTCCGCGTCAGCGACACCGGCATCGGCATCGCCCCCGAGCACCAGGCCAAGATCTTCGCCGGCTTCACCCAGGCCGAGGCCTCGACGACGCGGCGTTTCGGCGGCACCGGCCTGGGCCTGGCGATCAGCCAGCGCCTGGTGCGCATGATGGGCGGCGAGCTGCGGCTGGCCAGCCGCCCGGGGCGGGGCAGCGAGTTCTTCTTCAGCCTGCACCTGCCGCTGGCCGAACCGCCGCCCGAGCCGGCCGCCGAATCGGGCGTTCGGAGCCAGGTCCCGCTCCAGCGGCGCCTGGCCGGGCTGCGGCTGCTGCTGGTCGAGGACAACCCCAACAACCAGCAGGTGGCGCAGGAGCTGCTGCAGGACGAGGGCGCGCTCGTCGTGCTGGCCGGCGACGGCCGGCAGGCGCTGGATCTGCTGCAGGCCGGCGAGCGCTTCGACGCGGTGCTGATGGACGTGCAGATGCCGGTGATGGATGGCTATACCGCCACCCGCGCGATCCGTGCCCGGCCGGAACTGGCGCACCTGCCGGTGATCGCGATGACGGCCAGCGCGATGAATGCCGACCTGGAGGCCTGCCGCGCGGCCGGCATGGACGAGCATGTCGGCAAGCCCTTCGAGATCGATCACCTGGTCGAAGTGATCAGCCGCCGCGTCGGCCGCGCGGCTCGGCCGCGGCGGTCCGGGGCCGGCGCGAGCGTGCCGGAGGAGTTGCAGATCCAGGCCCGGGCCGCGGGCCTGGATCTGCGCGCTGCCCTGCACCGCCTGATGGGCAAGACGGCGCTGCTGGAGCGCATGAGCCGCTCCTTCGCGACCCAGGCCCGGGCGCTGCCGCCGGAGCTGCGCGCCCGGCTGACGGCCGGCGACCAGGCCGGTGCGGCGGCCGCGCTGCACACCTTCAAGGGCCTGGCCGCGACGCTGGGGGCCGAACGCCTGGCCGAGCTGGCGCGCCAGGGGGAGCAGGGCCTGCAGGCGGGCGCGCCGCCGGATGGGGTGTGGGTCGACGGACTGAGCGCCGCCATCGAGCAGGGCTGCGAGGCGCTGCTCGCCGCCGCCGCGGCCCTGAACGCGCCGCCGGGCGAGGCCGCGGCCGCCGAGCGGCCGCCGGACGTCGCCGCGGCACGCGCCGAGCTGGGCGCGCTGATGGATCTGCTGCGCCGCTCCGACATGGCGGCGCTCGAGGCATTGGAGACCCTGCGCCGCGGCCAGGGCGGCGCGCTTGAGCTGGAGCCGCTGGACGAGGCCATGGCCGGGCTCGACTTCAAGGGCGCTCTGCAATACTGCGCGCAATTGCTGGGAGACCTGCCGTCATGAGAGATAACGCATTCGACCTGGACGCGCTGCTCGGGCGTCGGCCGCGGCTGCTGCTGGTGGACGACCAGCCGCTGAACATCCAGGCCCTGCACCAGGTGTTCGCGGCCGACTGCCAGGTCTTCATGGCCACCGGCGGCGAGGCCGCGCTGGCGCTGGCGCTGGAGCAGCCGCCCGACCTGATGCTGCTGGACGTGCAGATGCCCGGCCTGGACGGTTTCGCCGTCTGTCGTCGGCTCAAGAGCGATCCGGCGCTGGCGGCGCTGGCCCATGTGCCGGTGATCTTCGTCACCGCCCATCAGGATGCCGAGGCCGAGACCCGCGGCTTGTCGGAGGGGGCGGTGGACTTCATCAGCAAGCCCTTCAATCCGGCCGTGGTGCGTGCGCGTGTTCATACCCACCTGACCCTGAAGCTGCAGTCCGATGTGCTGCGCCAACTGGCCTTCATCGACGGGCTGACCAGCCTGTACAACCGCCGCTGTTTCGACGAGCGTTTCGAAGCCGAGCTGCAGCGCGCGCGGCGCAACGCCCAGCCGCTGGCGGTGCTGCTGGTGGACGTAGACTTTTTCAAGAACTACAACGACCACTACGGCCATCTGGCCGGCGATGATGCGCTGCGCAGCGTGGCGCTGGCGCTGCGCAGCGCGCTCAAGCGCCCCGGCGATCTGCCGTGCCGATACGGCGGCGAGGAGTTCGCGGTGCTGCTGCCCGAAACCGACCGGGATGGTGCGCAAGAGGTGGCCGACCAGCTTGAGCGGGCGGTGCGGGGACTGGGCCTGCCGCACGCGAACTCCGCCGCAGCCCCGGTGCTGACGATCAGCCTGGGCGGCGTGGTGGGGGTGCCGGGCGCCACGGACGATGGCGCGGAGATGCTGGCATGCGCCGATCGCCAGCTCTATGAGGCCAAGGCCCGGGGCCGGGCGCGGGCCCTGCTGGCGGCGCTGTAGGCCGGGCCGCCACCTTCACTTGGGGGGGCTTCCGGAGCGGGGCGGTCTGCAATACTCCGTGCGGGTCAGCTAGGGGAGGGCCGCAAATGAGCCAGGACAAGCAAGACGCCAACGCCGAACTGCGGGCCTTGTTGGGCCGACCCCCTTGTCTGCTGGTCGCCGCCGATGAGGCCCCCGATGCGCAGGCCCTGCAACTGCTGTTCGCGGCCGACGGCCGCATCCTGATGGCTCAGGGGGCCGAGCAGGCGCTGGCGCTGGCGCTGGCCGAACTGCCCGACCTGATGCTGCTGGACCTGCAGCGCGCGGGCCAGGATGGCGCCGCGCTGTGCGCTCGCATCGGCGCCGACGAGCGCTTGGCCGGCACACCGGTGATCCTGCTGGGCGACCGCCAGGATTTGGCCGCCGAGAGCCGGGCCTTGGCCTGCGGCGCCCTCGACTGCCTGGGCAAGCCCGTCAATGGCGAGCTTGCGCGCTTGCGCGTGCAGGCCCATCTGCGACTCAAGCTGCAGGCGGAGCTGCTGAGCCAGACGGCCTATGTCGACGGGCTGACCGGCCTGCCCAACAAACCCTTCTTCGACGACCGCTTCGATGCCGAGCTGCGCCGCGCGCGCCGCAGCGGCGGACCGCTGGCCGTGCTGCTGGCGGATGTGGACTTCCTCGAACGCTACAACGAGCATTACGGCCGGCCGGCCGGCGATGATGCCTTGCGCGGTGTGGCGCTGGCGCTGCGCAGCACGCTCAAACGCCCCGGCGACCTGCTGTGCCGCTATGGCGCGCGGTGCTTCGCGGTGCTGTTGCCCGAGACCGATCTGGATGGGGCGCAGGCAACGGCCCAGCTGCTGGAGGCCTCGGTGCGCGCGCTGCGCAGCCCGCATATGCACTCGGACGCGGCCGATGTGCTGAGCATCAGCCTGGGCGGCACGGTCTGTGTGCCCGGGGCACGCCATGACTGCGAGCTGCTGCTGCATGCCGCTGGCAGCCGCTTGGCCGAGGCCAAGATGCAGGGGCGGGCGCGGGCGGTGCTGGCTGCGCTGTGAGCGGCCGATGGGGCGGGCCGCCGGCGGCGCCCGCCACGCATCCGGCTCGCTTCACCGATGCCGTTGAGCGGAGGGTTCTTCATGTGGTGGGACCCCTCGTTGTGCCGGCCGACGGGCGCAGCTAAGCTGCCGAGCACCTAAGGAGAGGGGAGCAGCGGCGATGGCAATTACCGATCATGTCGAGAGGGCCTCGAAGGTCATCACGTTCATTGCTGAAGCGACCAAGCTGGTCTGCGTCATCGCCCTGATTGGCGCCGGGGTCGCGGCGATTGCCGACCCTCCCTGGGCGCGAAAGAAGCTCAACGAGTACGGATTCGCGGTCGAGGAGATCTCGCTACCCTTCGTCAAACTGAAAATGGCCCAGGCGTCCTCGGATGCCGTCGGCATTGCCGAGGCCCTGGCGAAGGCCGAAGCGACCCTGGCCGCAGCCTTGGCCAGCAGTTCAGGAAGGACGGACCTCCAGGCCGAAATCGAAACGGTCAGGAAATTTCTTGCCGACGGCAAAGGTGCCCTGAAAACGCAGGTGAAAACGATCGAGACGGTGGGGCGAAAGGCCGGGCTCGAAAGCGTCGTGCCCCATGAAGGCTGGCTGATGTACGGGCTGGTGGGCGAAGACGGCGCGGCGATCAAGATGACGCTGCCGTCGATTGATCCCGTTGACCGCCCGGCCGCGGTCTCGGCCTTGAAGACCGTTCGCCTGCGTCAGGATGCCGTGGTTGTGGATGAGGTCGGCTGCGCGGTCCTCCGGCAGGAAGACTTCAAACCTTCGGGCCTCCACACGATGAAGGCCCTGGTTCGAGGGGGAGCCGAGGCCCCCAAGCTGGCCGTCATCGAGAGTCGCCAATGCCTCACCGTGGGCAAGAACTACCAGCTCTGGGTCAAGGTCGAGATCCCCGCAGGGGAGGTTCGCCTGGCCTCTCTGGTCGAGAAGGGAAGTTGAGCATTCGGCGATGGCGCCGGTGATGGGTGTCGAAACCCGCATCAACGCGACATGATCAATTCCGATCACTGCGCAGCGATGCATGCGTTTTGTCGGTGCAATGGCCCCGTGAACCTGCTGCCTTGCCCGTCGCCGGCCCTCCAGGCTTGGCCCGCTTGGGCATGACGACGCTCGACCGGAAACGACGGCGCCTCACCGAAAGACCATGGCTCGGGCCGTCCCGAACCGCCGACTGATGCAGCTCATGGGCACTCCTTGTATGAGTGCGCCGTATCAGGGGCGGCCGAGCGACAGAAACTGCTTTGGCTTCAGTCACTTGCGGAAATGTGGAGCGGGTGATGGGAATCGAACCCACGTAGTCAGCTTGGGAAGCTGAAGTTCTACCATTGAACTACACCCGCAGCGCGCCGAATTCTAGCGTCTCTTTGCGGGGCCGGGCCGGCTCCGCTTGCAGTCGTGCACATGCACGCCTTCGCTCGGGTCCTGCGGTGCGGCCCAGGGGCGCTTGCTCAGCGCGTTGCGGGTGTCCGCCAGGCCGGCGGCGCGGCGCTCGGCGATGCTGGCGGCGCGGAAATCCATGTCCTTGGTCTGGTCCTCGCCGGTCAGGCGCGGCGCCATCAGGCGCAGCACATGCATCTGCGTGCCGCAGCCCCAGGCGGTCAGTTCGCGCACCTCCGGCCGGCGGCGCTGCTCGGGGCTGAGCTGGCGGCCCAGCTCGCGGATGATGTGGCGCAGATGGTGGATCTGCTGCTGGCGCGCCAGGTGGCTGTCGACGCGGCTGGCGTACTGGATGTCCTTCTGCCGGTTGCCGACCTCCCAGATGCTGTCGGGCTCGGGGCCGGCCGGGTCCCACAGATGGACGGAGAAGATCGTCGAGTCGCGTCGCGGCTTGTCATCGAGCACGCATTCCAGCGGGGTGTTGGAGTAGATGCCGCCGTCCCAGAAGGGTTCGCCGTCGATGCGCACGGCCGGGAAGGCCGGCGGCAGCGCGCCGGAGGCCATGATGTGTTCCGGCAGCAGGGCGCCGTCGCGGCTGTCGAAGTAGTTCATCTCGCCGCGGCAGGCGCTGACACAGCCCACCGTCAGCCGCGTGCCGCCCGCGGCGCCGGCCAGGCGCTCGAAATCAACCAGGCGGGCGAGCGTGGCGCGCAGCGGTGCGGTGTCGTAATAGGCGGCACGGTCCAGCCCCAGCGATGCATAGGGGCCGTAGAGGCTGCCGGCGCCGGGTGCGAAGAAGCCCGGGATGCCGCGGGTCAGCATGCCCCAGTTGCTCAAGACCTGGCCCCAGTGGCCGTCCTGGGCGATCAGGTCCCAGAAGGCCTGCAGCTTGTGCAGCCGGTCGGCCGGCGCATTGCCGGCGATCACGGCGCCGTTGATTGCACCGATCGAGGTGCCCACCACCCAGTCGGGTTCCAGGCCGGCCTCGTGCAGGGCCTCGTAGACGCCCAGCTGGTAGGCGCCCAAGGCGCCGCCGCCCTGCAGCACGAGGACCAGCTGTCCGGGGGGCTTGTTGCTTTCATTTGCAGAGGCCATGGGGCCCGAGCTTAACCGCTCGGTCCTTCTTTGCCAGCTGCCGGGCCGGCGCGATCAGCCCCCGGCCGCCGGCCTATTCCTCGATGAACATCGAGTGGGAGAACTCCGGCACGTCGGCCGGCTTCTTGCCTGCCGCCCAGTCCAGCAGCTGCTGGGCCGGCATGGCCTTGGCAAACAGGTAGCCCTGCAGCTCGTCGCAGTCCAGACCTTGCAGGATGTCGCGCTGACCGGTGGTTTCGACCCCCTCGGCCACCACCGACAGATCCAGGGCATGGGCCAGCTTGATCACGGCATCGACCACGGCGCGGGCGTCGGCGCTGTCTTCCAGGTCCTGGATGAAGCTGCGGTCGATCTTGAGCTGGCGCGCCGGCAGCTGGCGCAGATAGGCCAGGCTGGAATAGCCGGTGCCGAAATCGTCGATCGACAGGAACACGCCGATGCGCGCCAGCTCGTCGAAGGTGCGCTGGGTGGCCGCGATGTCCTCCATCGCCACCGACTCGGTGATCTCGCACAGCAGCATCGCGGCGTCGACGCGGTTGCGCTTCAACGCCGCCGCGACGCGCTGGGCCAGCTCGGGCTGGCGCAGCTGGTGCACCGAGAGGTTGATCGCCACCCGCATGCGCAGGCCCTGGTCGATCCAGGCGCGCATCTGCCGGCAGGCCTCCTCGATGACCCAGGCGCCGAGGGTGTTGATCAGGCCGAAGCGCTCGGCCACCGGGATGAAGACCGCCGGCGCCACCGCGCCCAGGGTCGGGTGCTGCCAGCGCAGCAGGGCCTCGACGCCCCGCAACTGGGAGCGCCGGCTGTCGAACTTGGGCTGGTAGTGCAGGGTCAGCTGGCCACGCTGCAGGGCGTCGCGCAGGTCGTTCTGCAGGGTCAGCTGCTCGCTGGCGCCGGCGTCCATATGGCTCTGGAACACCACATAGGTATTGCCGCCGGCGCGCTTGGCCGCGTACATCGCGGTGTCGGCGTTGCCCATCAGGCGCTCGCCCGGGCCATGCTCGGGGTAGACGGCGATGCCGACCGAGGCGCTGACATGCTGGGGCTTGCCGCCCAGCACGATGGGCTCGGCCAGGGCCTGGACCAGGCGGTGCGCCAGCGCCGCGCAGGCGGCCACGTCGGCAACGTCCTCCAGCAGCAGCACGAACTCGTCGCCGCCCAGGCGGGCCACCGTGTCGCTCTCGCGCACCAGGGCCAGCAGGCGCCGCGCCACCGCCTGCAGCACCTTGTCGCCGGCCGCGTGGCCCAGCGAGTCGTTGATCGGCTTGAAACCGTCCAGGTCGATGAAGAGCAGGGCAATCCGCGGAACCAGCGGGTTCTGCCGGCCCTGGCGGTCGCTGCTGCGCTCGGAGCGCGATACCGCGGGCGATGGGAGGGCGTCCTTGTCGCGCGCGCCGACGCGCGCCAGCGCATGTTCCAGCCGGTCCTCCAGCAGCAGCCGGTTCGGCAGCTCGGTCAGCGGATCCAGGAAGGCGCGGCGCTGCAGCTCCTGGTTGGCGCTCTGCAGCGAGGCCGCCAGCGTGGCCGTGCGGCTCTGCATGCGGGCGTCCAGGGTGGAGGTCAGCAGGGTCATGGCCAGCAGCGCGAAGGTGGCCAGCATCACGAACTGGCCCAGCTGGGCGCCGCCCAGCTGGCCGGCGCTCAGGCACAGGCTGCCGGCCTGCACCTGGGCGGCGGCCATGCCGGTGTAATGCATGCCGGCGATCGCCAGGCCCATCACCAGCGCGGCGGCGGCCTGGTAGAGGACGCTGCGGCGTGCATCGACGCTGCGCAGCCAGAAGAAAATCAGCAGCGCCGCCGCCGACGCGCCCACGGCGATCAGCGCCGAGGCCGCTACCCAGACCCAGTCCCAGACGATGCCGGGCTGCAGCTCCAGCGCGGCCATGCCGGTGTAGTGCATCGCGCAGATGCCGGCGCCCATGGCCAGCGCGCCGCCGGCCAGCCGGATCTTGGTCAGCGAGCCGCTCGCGGCGATCCACAGCGCCAGTGCCGATACCGCCACCGCCGCCACCCAGGACAGCAGGGTCAGGCCGGCCGTGTAGCCCAGCTCGATCGGCAGGCTGTAGGCCAGCATGCCGACGAAGTGCATGGACCAGATGCCCGAGCCCATCGCCAGCGAGCCGCCCAGCCACCAGGCGCGCGCGGCCCGGCGCTCCTGGGTGCGCACCCGCTTGGCCAGATCGAGGGTCACATAGGAGGCGAAACCGGCGATCAGCACGGAGGCGGCCACGATCCAGAGGTCGTAACTGGGAATCAGGTAGGGCATCAAGTTCGTATCGGCGCGCGGCGCGAATTCTTGAGTGGGGAAGCGGCAAGCCGCAGTGTCTTACAGTCGGCGCCATGAAGATGCAAGCAAATCCTCCTTCGGTGCTGGTGCTGGCCTGGCGCCAGCTGTGGCGCGACTGGCGCGCCGGCGAGTTGCGCCTGCTGGTGCTGGCCGTGGCGCTGGCGGTGGCGGCCCTGTGCGCGGTGGGCTTTCTGTCCGACCGGCTGGAGCAGGGGCTGAAGCGCGACGCGGCCCAGCTGCTGGGCGGCGATGCGGTGGTGGTCAGCGATCAGGCCACGCCGACGGCGCTGAGCGCGCTGGCGCGCGCCGAAGGTCTGGACATGGTGGCCAGCGCCAGCTTCCCCAGCATGGCGCGGGCGCCGGACGAGCAGGGCGGCGCCAGCCGGCTGGTGGCGGTGAAGGCGGTCGGCGCGGCCTATCCGCTGCGCGGCCGCGTGCTGCTGGCCGACGGGCGCGAGGTCGGCGCGCCGGCCGCCGGCGAGGTCTGGGCCGACGCGGCGGTGCTGGACAGCCTGGGCCTGAAACCCGGCGACGCGCTGCTGCTGGGCGAATCCCGCCTGCGCATCGCCGGCGTGATCCGCACCGAGCCGGACCGCGGGGCCGGCTTCCTGGCCTTCGCGCCGCGCGTGATGCTGGCCCAGGCCGATCTGGCCGCCACCGGCCTGGTGCAGCCCGCCAGCCGGCTCAGCTACCGCCTGGCGGTGGTGGCGCCGGCCGGGCGGGTCGCGGCGCTGCGCCGCTTCGAGCAGCAGGCGGCGCGGATGATCGAGACGGGCGGTCTGCGCGGCGTGCGGCTGGAATCGCTGGAGGGCGGCCGGCCGGAGATGAGCCAGACCCTGGACCGGGCCGGCAAGTTCCTGAACCTGGTGGCCATGCTGTCGGCGCTGCTGGCCGCGGTGGCCGTGGCGCTGGCGGCGCGCGATTTCGCGGCGCGCCATCTGGACGACTGCGCGATGCTGCGCGTGCTGGGCCAGCCGCAGCGGCGCATCGCCTGGGCCTACGGGCTGGAGTTCGGTTGCGTGGGCCTGCTGGCCAGCCTGGTGGGCGTGCTGCTGGGCTTTGCGTTGCACTACGGCTTCGTGGCCCTGCTGTCCGGCCTGATCGAGGTGGACCTGCCGTCCGCCGGCTTCTGGCCGGTGGGCCTGGGCCTGGGTCTGGGCATGTGCCTGCTGCTGGGCTTCGGCCTGCCGCCGGTGCTGCAGCTGGCCAGCGTGCCGGCGCTGCGGGTGATGCGGCGCGATCTGGGCAGCCTGAAGGCGGGCTCGCTGCTGGTGCTGTCGGCCGGCGTGCTGGGCTTCGCGGCCATCCTGGTGGCGCTGTCGGCCGACCCGCTGCTGGGCCTGATCGCGGCCGGCGGCTTCGGCGCGGCGCTGGCGCTGTTCGCGCTGCTGGCCTATGGCGCGGTGCTGCTGCTGCGCCGCCTGGTGCCGCTGTCGGTCAACGGTGCGGTGGCGGCGCCGCGCTGGCTGCTGCTGGCGACGCGCCAGGTGGCGGCGCGTCCGGTGTTCGCGGTAGTGCAGGTCTCGGCGCTGGCGGTGGGCCTGCTGGCCCTGGTGCTGCTGGTGCTGCTGCGCACCGACCTGATCGCCAGCTGGCGCGCCGCCAGCCCGGCCGACGCGCCCAACCGCTTCGTGATCAACATCCAGCCGGACCAGGGCGAGGCCTTCCAGCAGCAGCTGCGGGCCGCGGACGTGCAGGGCTATGACTGGTATCCGATGATCCGCGGCCGCCTGGTGGCGGTCAACGACCGCGCGGTCTCGCCCAAGCAATACACCGAGGAGCGCGCGCAGCGCCTGGTGGAGCGCGAGTTCAACCTGAGCCACAGCGCCGAGCTGCCGGGGCACAACCAACTGGTGGGCGGTCGCTGGCAGTCCGAGGAGCGCGACGGGCTGAGCGTCGAGGAGGGGCTGGCCAAGCAGCTGGGCCTGAAGCTCGGCGACCGCCTGCGCTTCGACATTGCCGGCAGCCTGGTGGAGGCGCGGATCAGCAGCCTGCGCAAGGTGGACTGGAGCTCGATGCGGGTCAACTTCTTCGTGCTCTATCCGCGCGCGGCCATGCCCGAACTGCCGGCCACCTATATCTCGGCCTTCCGCGTGCCGCCGGGCGCCGCGGCCGGCGAACTGGACCGGCGCCTGAGCCACGAGTTCCCGAACATCACCAATGTCGACGTGTCGGCGCAGATCGAGCAGATCCAGCGGGTGCTGGGCCAGGTGATACAGGCGGTGCAGTTCCTGTTCGCCTTCACCCTGGCCACCGGTCTGGTGGTGTTGCTCAGCGCGGTCAGCAGCACGCGCGAGGCGCGCACCCGCGAGTTCGGCCTGATGCGCGCCCTGGGCGCGGGCCGCGGCCTGCTGGCCCAGGTGCAGCGCGCCGAGCTGCTCGGCGTGGGCACGCTGGCCGGCGTGCTGGCCGGCCTGGTGGCCCTGCTGATCTCCAGCCTGCTGGCGCGCTATGTCTTCAACTTCGAATGGCAGGGCAGCGCCTGGGTGCCGCTGGCCAGCGGCGCGGCCGGCGCGCTGCTGGCCCAGGCGGCGGGCTGGTGGGGCCTGCGCGGCGTGCTGCAGCGCCCGGTGGTCGCGACCTTGCGCGAGGCCGACACGAACTAGGCCCACCCCCTACCGGCTGCGCCGGCCCCCTCAAGGGGGCGAGCCCGTACGACCGGCAAAGCCGGATCGTCGGGCTTCGCTGGAGATGTCGCGCCCCTGCGGGGCGCTCCTTGCTTAGAAGGTTTCCCAGTCGCCCTCGGCCTCGGCGCGCGGGGCGGAGGCGCGAGGGGCCGGGGCGGCCGCGGGCTTCGGTGCCGCGGCGGGGCGCGCGGCTGCCGCTGCCTTGGGCGCCGCTGCCGCAGCGGGCTTGTGCGCCGCCGGGCTTGCGGGCCGCGGTGCCATCGCCGGCGCGGCGGCGCGCGGCGCTTCCTGGCTCAGGCGGAACACCGACACCACCTCGCCCAGCCTGTGGGCCTGGTCCTTCAGGCTCTCGGCGGCGGCGGCGGATTCCTCCACCAGCGCGGCGTTCTGCTGGGTCATCTGGTCGAGCTGGGTGACGGCCACATTGACCTGACCGATGCCGTCGCTCTGCTCGGCGGCGGCGGCGGTGATCTCGCCGATGATGTCGGTGACGCGCTGCACGCTGGCGACGATCTCGCCCATCGAGCTGCCCGCCTCCTGCACCAGGCGCGAGCCGGCCTCGACGCGCTCGACGCTGGCGCCGATCAGGCCCTTGATCTCCTTGGCCGCCTCGGCGCTGCGCTGTGCCAGGGTGCGCACCTCGCCGGCCACCACCGCGAAGCCGCGGCCCTGCTCGCCGGCGCGCGCCGCTTCCACCGCGGCGTTCAGCGCCAGGATGTTGGTCTGGAAGGCGATGCCGTCGATCGTGCCGATGATGTCGCCGATCTTCTTCGAGCTCGCGTTGATCTCGTCCATCGTGGCCACCACCTGGCCCACCACCGCGCCGCCGCGGGCGGCCGCGGCCGAGGCGCCGGAGGCCAGCTGGTTGGCGGTCTGGGCCGCGTCGGCGGTCTGGCGCACGGTGCCGGTCAGATGCTCCATCGAGGAGGCGGCCTGCTGCAGATTGGACGCGGTCTGCTCGGTGCGCTGCGACAGGTCCTGCGCGCCGATCGCGATCTCGCTGGAGGCGGTGGTGATCGAGCCGGTGGCGCTGCGCACGTCCAGCATGATGCGCTGGATCTTCTCGGCAAAGGCGTTGAAGGCGCGGGCGATGCGCGTGATCTCGTCGCGGCCGCTCACCGGCAGGCGCTGGGTCAGGTCGCCGTCGCCGGCGCTGATCTCGTCGAGCGCGGCGCGCACCTTGTCCAGGCCGCGCAGCATCGCGCTGACCAGGCCGGCCACCAGCAGGCCGGCCGCGAGCATCACGACGATCAGCGCCACCACCGAGGTGTTGACCAGGGAGCTCAGCGAGGCCAGGGCCTCGCCCGCGTCGGCCGCGGTGACCAGCACCCAGTCGGTGTCGGCGATCGCGGCGGCGCGCATCAGCACGGCCTGCTCGCCGACCCGGGCCTCGACCCAGCCGGCGCCCGGCCGCAGGCTTGCTTCCAGGGCCTTGGCGTCGAACTGCGGGCTCAGCGCGGTGCCGGGCTGCATCGCCAGCGCGGCGTTCGGGTGGGCCAGGATCTTGCCCTGCCGGGTGAGCAGGAAGGCCCAGCCCGACGGCGTCGGCTTGATGGCCTTGACGGTCTCGACCACGCCGTCCAGGAACACGTCGGTGGCCACCACGGCGACGTTCGAGCCGCCCTCCTTGACGCCCAGCGCGAAGGTCACGACCAGGCGCTTGGTGGCGGCATCGGCATAGGGCTCGGTGATGATCACGCCGCCGGCCGCGGCGGCCTGCTGGTACCAGGGCCGCGCGGTCGGGTCGTAGCCCGGCGGCAGGTTCTGCGGCGAGGAGAACTCGATGCGCTTGTCGGCATGGCCGACATAGGCGGTGTCCAGGCGCCCCGACTTGGCCGCCTGCAGCAGCATCGGCACCGGCTCGGCGGCCTTGGCCACCGGCGTCAGCGCGCCGACGATGTCGCGCTGGCCGCGCACCCACTGGGCGATGTTGCCGGCATGGGCGGTGGCGAGCGCGTCCAGGCCGGCATTCACCTGAGCCCGCGTGTGCTTGCGCACGATCAGATAGTCGGCCACCGTGACGACGGTCAGCGCGACCAGCACGGCCCCGACGCAGCAAGCGATCAGACGGGTCTTGATCGAATCGAACATCTTCGGCTCCTAGAAAGAAAAGGGGAGGCGGGCCTGCCGGCCCGGTCTCCCCTTGTCGCTGCGGACGCTGCAGACCCTGCGCGTGGCGGGCCCGTCTTCGGTCCGGTTCGAATCCCTGCTTGGAAAGTTAGAAGGTCTCCCAATCGCCGTCGCTGCCGCCGTGAGCGCTGCCGGGCTTGGTCGCGGGGGCGGCGGGTGCAGCGGGCGGGCGGGCCGCCTGCGCGGCCTTGGCCAGCACCTTCTGGGCCAGCAGCTTGGGCGGCGCGGGCCGCGCTGCGGGTGCGCTGGCGGGCGCGGCGGAGGGCGCGGCGGAGGGCGCGACGGGGCGGGGCGCGGCCTGGCCCGCGGCCAGGCGGAACACCGCCACGGCATCGACCAGGCGATGCGCCTGGTCCTTCAGGCTTTCGGCGGCGGCGGCGGACTCCTCCACCAGCGCGGCGTTCTGCTGGGTCATCTGGTCCAGCTGCAGCACCGACTGGTTGACCTGGCCGATACCGTCGCTCTGCTCGCTGGCGGCGGCGCTGATCTCGCCGATGATGTCGGAGACCCGCTGCACGCTGGCGACGATCTCGCCCATCGAGCTGCCGGCTTCCTGCACCAGGCGCGAGCCGGCCTCGACGCGCTCGACGCTGGCGCCGATCAGGCCCTTGATCTCCTTGGCCGCCTCGGCGCTGCGCTGTGCCAGGCTGCGCACCTCGCCGGCCACCACCGCGAAGCCGCGCCCCTGCTCGCCGGCGCGCGCCGCCTCGACGGCCGCGTTCAGCGCCAGGATATTGGTCTGGAAGGCGATGCCGTCGATCGTGCCGATGATGTCGCTGATCTTCTTGGAACTGGTGTTGATCTCGTCCATGGTGCTGACCACCTGGCCCACCACCGCGCCGCCCTTGGCCGCGGCCGCGGAGGCGCCGGAGACCAGCTGGTTGGCGGTGCGGGCCGAGTCGGCGGTCTGCTTGACCGTGCTGGTCAGCTGCTCCATCGAGGAGGCGGCGATCTGCAGGTTCGATGCGGTCTGCTCGGTGCGCTGGCTCAGGTCCTGATTGCCGGTGGCGATCTCGGCGCTGGCCGTGCCGATCGAGTCGACCGAGTTGCGCACGGTGCCGATCATGTCGGCCAGGCGCTGGCGCATGGCCTCGGCGTCGCGGGTGAGGGCGCCGATTTCGTCGTTGCGGCTGCTCTGCATGGGCGTGCTCAGGTCGCCCTGGGCGATCGCGCGCACGCCCTCGCTGAGCGTGGCCAGCGGCTTGGCCACCCAGTGGCGCAGCAGCCAGGCCAGGCCCAGCCCCAAGGCCACGGTGGCACCGCCCAGCATCAGCCAGAAGGGCACCAGGGTGGCCCAGTGCGAGGCCATGGCCTCGCCGCGCGAAACCTGGGCCACGATCAAGTGGCCGGTGCGCGCGCTCTTGCGCACGACCACGAAGTTGTCGCCGCGGCCGCTGCCCAGCAGGTCGGGCGCGTCGCTCAGATAGCCGTCCTCGCCGACCGCCAGCAGATCCTTGGCGAACTCGGGCGCCAGCTCGGCGAGCCGCTTGCCCTTGGCCGTCGGGTGGCTGGCGAAGCGGGCCTGGGCCGGGTCCTTGCCGACGTCCAGCATGTAGATGCCGCCGGACTCGAAGAACTTGGAGGCGGCGGCCATCTTGCCGACCGTGGCCTCGAAGGCGTCCAGATCGAAACCGATGAAGAGCAGGCCGACCTGCTTGCCGGCGTCGTTCTTGACCGGCTCGTAATAGGTCATGTAGGTGCGGCCGAACAGCGTGGCGCGCCCGGTGTAGGGCTTCCCGGCCGCGACCGTGGCATAGGCGGGATGCTGCTTGCCCAGCAGGGTGCCGACCGCGCGCTCGCCCTTCTCGTTCTTCAGCGAGGTGGTGATGCGCACGAAGTCATCGCCCTTGGCGGCGAAGACCGTGGCCACGCCGCCGGTGGTGCCGGAGAATTTGTCGACCTGGGTGACGTTGTCGTTGAGCTTGGGGCCCCAGTCGCGCAGTTCGCCGCTGGCCTCGTCCAGCGTGAAGGCCGGACCGAACTCGCCGCGGAAGGTCGCGAAGGATTTCTGCACCAGCGCACGCGAGGTGTCGTCCATCGCGCCCATCGCGTCCACCAGAGCCTGGGCCTTGTCCCCCACCCAGCTCAGTACGCGTTCGTGGGCCACGCGGGTCAGCAGCACGCTGACCGCGCCGCTGATGCCCAGCAACACCAGGGAAAGACTGATCACGCCGATCAGCGAGACGCGACGTGCGATCGAGGTGGAGCCAACTGCCATGTGCGATCCTCGGAATTTCTGACGAACGGGTAAAAAAAAGCCCGCCGAAGCGGGCAGGCATGCGGGAGGCGTCAGGCGACGGCGGCGGCCATCAGGCCCATGTCGGCGCTGCTCATCAGGCCCTCGATGTCCATCAGGATCAGCATGCGCTCGCCGACCGCGCCGATGCCGGTGATGAAGCTGGTGTCCACCGCGCTGGCGTTCAGCTCGGGGGCAGGGCGGATCACATCGCGGTTCAGTTCCAGCACGTCGGACACCGAGTCGACCACGGCGCCAACCACGCGGTTGCGCACGTTCAGCACGATCACGACGGTGAAGCCGTTGTACTCGGCGGTCGGGCAGCCCAGCTTCAGGCGCAGGTCGACGATCGGCACGATCACGCCGCGCAGGTTCACGACGCCCTTGATGAACTCGGGCGCGTTGGCGATGCGGGTGGGCGGCTCGTAGGAGCGGATCTCCTGCACCTTCAGGATGTCGATGCCGTATTCCTCGCTGCCGAGACGGAAGGTCAGGTACTCGCCGCTGGCCGGGCCATGGGCCTGGACAGCCAGAGCACCGGCGTTGGTTTCACGGCGCACCAACTGGGTGGCTTCGCTGATGGTTTCCATGGCTTACCTCGTACTTGGAAAGGAGCTGCGATTGAACGTTGGCAACGCTGCAATGCCCGACGGCATCAGAACGTTTCCCAGTCGCCGTCGTTGGCCTGGGCCAGCACCGGCGCCGGCTTGGGCGCCGCCTTGGCGGTCGCCGGCCTGGCGGTCGTCTTCGCGGGCGTGCCGGTCTTGATGGGCGTGGGCTTGGCGGCCGCCGGCTTCGGCGCCATGGCGACCGGCTTGAAGGCCGGAGCCGGGGCGGTAGACAGCGTGCTGCCGTTGCTGATGCGGAACTTGTCGACCGCCTGGGCCAGGCGCTCGGCCTGGTCCTTCAGGCTTTCGGCGGCGGCAGCGGATTCCTCCACCAGCGCGGCGTTCTGCTGGGTCATCTGGTCGAGCTGGGTGACCGACTGGTTGACCTGGCCGATGCCGTCGCTCTGCTCGCTGGCCGCAGCGGTGATCTCGCCGATGATGTCGGTGACGCGCTGCACGCTGGCGACGATGTCGTTCATCGAGCTGCCGGCGTCCTGCACCAGGCGGGCACCGGTCTCGACTCTTTCGACGCTGGCGCCGATCAGGGTCTTGATCTCGCGCGCGGCCTCGGCGCTGCGCTGCGCCAGCGAGCGCACCTCGCCGGCCACCACCGCGAAGCCGCGGCCCTGTTCGCCGGCACGCGCCGCCTCCACCGCGGCGTTCAGCGCCAGGATATTGGTCTGGAAGGCGATGCCGTCGATCGTGCCGATGATGTCGCTGATCTTCTTGGAGCTGGTGTTGATCTCGTCCATCGTCGAGACCACCTGACTGACCACCTCGCCGCCCTTGGCCGCGGCCGAGAAGGCGCTGGAGGCCAGCTGGTTGGCGGTGCGGGCCGAGTCGGCGGTCTGCTTGACCGTGCCGGTCAGCTGCACCATCGAGGAGGCGGTCTGCTGCAGATTGCCGGCGGTTTGCTCGGTGCGGCTGGACAGGTCCTGGTTGCCGGTGGCGATCTCGACCGAGGCGGTACGGATGCTGTCGGCCGAGGTGCGCAGCTGGCCCACCAGGCTTTGCAGCGAGGACTGCATGTTCTGCAGCGAGCGCATCAGGTGCGAGGCCTCGTCCCGGCCCTCGACCGCGGCGGCGACCGTGGTCAGGTCGCCCTTGGCGATGGCCTCGGCCAGCACCTCGGCATCGGCCAGCGGCTTGCAGATGCTGTGCATGTTCAGGAGCGTCAGCGGCACCACGACGCCGGCGGCCAGGGCCAGCACGACGATGAAGGCGGTCAGCACGCGGCCCTGGGTGGTCTCGGCGCGTTCCTTGGCGTTGACGGCCTCGGCCTCCAGCGCGGCGCGCAGTTCATCGATCTGCTTCTCGGCGGCCGCCACGTCGTCCTTGGCGCGCGTCAGCAGCTTGTCGGCCACCGCGGCGTTGTCATAGCCGCCGGCCTCCAGCTGGGCCAGCACCGGCCGGGCCTTCGTCGCGTAGCCGTCCAGCAGGGCCAGGGCCTTGGCCATCTGGCTCTTGTCGCCATCGCTCTCGCCATGGCGCATCTGCTTGGCGATCTCGGCAATGGCCTTGCGCGTGCCATCCCATTTGCCGTGCAGTTCCTTGACGGCCTCGGGCTTCTCGTAGTTGATGATCATGTCCTTCTCGTAGCGCCGCATCTCGCCCATCGAGTGGACAAGACGGGTGACGAGATTGGCCTCGGTGACCGAGCCCTCGGCGAACTGCTTGGTCTGCTCGCGCATCGAGCTCATGCCCAGCAGGCCGACGCTGCCGACGGCCAGCAGCAAGGCCAGCACCATGGCGATGGCACCGATCATCCGCGTGCGGATGCTGAAGCGGCGCAGCAAGGCACTCATATTCATATCACTACCCCTGTCTCAATCTTTTGTTCAGTGGCGGGAGCGGCGCACCAGGCTGCCCACGTCCAGGATCAGCGCGACGCGACCGTCGCCCATGATGGTGGCGCCCGACACGTCGGACACCTTGCGGTAGTTGGCTTCCAGGTTCTTCACCACCACCTGCTGCTGGCCGAGCAGCTCGTCCACCAGCATCGCGACGCGGCCCCCTTCGGCTTCCACCACCACCATGATGGAGCTGACATGCTCGAAGTCGAAACGCGGAACATTGAAAACCTGCTCCAATTCCACGACCGGCATGTATTCGTCGCGCACCTCGACCACGCGGCCCGAGCCGGCGATGGTCTTGATGGTGCCGGGCTGGACCTGGAAGGACTCGACGACCGAGGCCAGCGGCAGGATGTAGACCTCCTCGCCGACGCCCACGCTCATGCCGTCCATGATGGCCAGGGTCAGCGGCAGGCGCACCGAGACCTTCATGCCATAGCCCTCGGCGGAGTCGATCTCGACCGTACCGCCCAGCGAGGTGATGTTCTTCTTCACCACGTCCATGCCGACACCGCGGCCCGACACGTCGGTGACCTGGTCGGCGGTGGAGAAGCCGGGCGCGAAGATCAGGCCCCAGACCTCCTGGTCGCTCATCGAGTCGGGCGCGTCGATGCCCTTCTCGCGCGCCTTCTTGATCAGCTTCTCGCGGTTCAGGCCGCGGCCGTCGTCACGCACCTCGATGACGATCGAGCCGCCCTGGTGCGACGCGACCAGGGTGATCGTGCCGTGATCGGGCTTGCCCCTGGCGGCGCGCTCGGCCGGGGTCTCGATGCCATGGTCGCAGCTGTTGCGCACCAGATGGGTCAGCGGGTCGGTGATCTTCTCGACCAGGCCCTTGTCCAGCTCGGTGGCCTCGCCCTGGGTGACCAGCTCGACCTTCTTGCCCAGCTTGGAGGCCAGGTCGCGCAGCATGCGCGGGAAGCGGTTGAACACCACCGACATCGGGATCATGCGGATCGACATCACCGACTCCTGCAGGTCCCGCGTGTTGCGTTCCAGGTCGGCCAGGCCGGAGGCCAGCTGCTGGTAGAGGGCCGGGTCCAGGCCGCTGCTGTTCTGCGCCAGCATGGCCTGGGTGATGACGAGTTCGCCGACCAGGTTGATCAGCTGGTCGACCTTCTCCACCGAGACGCGCAGGGTGGACTGGTCCATGCCGGCGGCGGCCGGCTTGGCCTCGACCTTGGCGACCGGCTTGGCGGCCGCGGGCTTCGGCGCCTCGGCCTGGGTCGTCTTCAGCTCGGTGCTGGTGGCCACCGGCAGGCCGGGGGCGTCGTCGAAGAAGCCGTAGCCCGGATCCTGGCTCTCGGGCTCGACCGGCGGCGCGCCGGGCGCGCCCTCGTGGAAGCCGAAACCGGGGCCCAGCGGCAGCAGCTTGACCTGCTCGCGGGCGACATGGAAGGTGAACAGGTCCAGCAGGTCGTTGTCTGAGCTGCTGGTCAGCACCTTGAAGCGGCGCATGCCGTCGGCCGCCTGGCCGGCGTCCAGCGGCTCGATGGTGCCGAGATCGGTGATTTCCTTGAATAGATCGACCAGGTTGTCGGCCAGGGCCGGATCGTTCAGCGGGCCGACCTGCAGTTCCAGCAGGCGCGCGCCGGTCTTGAACGCGGGGGCCGGCGCGGCCGGGGCCGGCGTGGGGGCCGCGGCGGGCTTGGGCGCGGCGCTGGCCACGACTTCCTTGCCCTCGACCAGGCCGCGGATGGCCGTCAGCAGCTCGCTGGTGTCCACCGGGTCGGCACCCGAACCCTGGTGGCGGCCCAACTGCGCGCGCAGCGCGTCGCCCGACTGCAGCAGCACGTCCACCATCGCGGCGGTGGGCGTCAGTTCATGGCGGCGCAGCTTGTCCAGCAGCGTCTCCATCTGGTGGGTCAGCTCGGCCACGTCGCCGAAGCCGAAGGTGGCGGCGCCGCCCTTGATCGAGTGGGCGCAGCGGAAGATGGCATTCAGTTCTTCGTCGTCGGCGGCTTCGACGTTCAGGTTCAGCAGCAGCTGCTCCATGGTGTCGAGGTTCTCGCCCGCCTCCTCGAAAAAGACTTGGTAGAACTGGCTCAGATCGATACCGGCGCTCAGGCTTGCGCCTTCGGAGGTCATTTCTCCCATCACTTGCTCCTTGAACCGGCTCAGCGGATGACCTTGCCGATGACCTCGATCAGCTTGGCCGGATCGAAAGGCTTGACCAGCCAGCCGGTGGCGCCGGCGGCGCGGCCGGCCTGCTTCATCTGGTCGCTGGACTCGGTGGTCAGGATCAGGATCGGCGTGGTCTTGAACTTGGGGTTGTCGCGCAGCTTCTTGGTCAGGCTGATGCCATCCATGCGCGGCATGTTCTGATCGGTCAGCACCAGATCGAAGTCGCGCGTGCCGGATTTCTCCCAGGCATCCTGTCCGTCGACGGCCTCCACCACGTTGAAGCCGGCGTTCTTCAGGGTGAAGGACACCATCTGGCGCATCGAGGCCGAATCGTCCACAGCAAGAATTGAATGCATCGCTCTCTCTCCGGATAACAAGCTGGTATCGGTTGATCTTGGGGATTCTTTAGAACAGTTCGATGGAGCCCGCGTCCATCTCGTCCTGCGTCACGGGGTTGGGGCGCAGCGGCGCGACCTCGACGACGGCCGCGCCATCCTCGTCGTCGCCGAAGGTGTCGCGCGCCAATTGGTCGGAGCAGTTGCGCAGGCGCTGGCTGGTATGGGCGATCAGCTGGGTGGCCATGTCCTGGAACTGCAGCGCGGTGATGGCGCCGGCGATGTTCTCCATCACGCCATGCAGCACGGCGCTGTCCTTGTCGTTCTCGGCGGCCTGGCGCAGCAGGCCTTGGATCTGGCTCGACGCGGCATAGAAATGCGCCGACAGGGCCTCGCCCGCATCGTCCAGCAGACGCTGCAGGCGTTCCAGGTCATTGGTCACCGTCATCAGGTGATCCTGCAGTTCGGCCGCGGCCAGCAGAGGGAGCATGCCCGGCTCGTCAGGAGAGGGGTGTTCGTTCATCGAGATCGTCGCTCCACGCTTGTTATGTCCTCACCTGGTTCTGACGACAGGGCCATCGCCTCGCGGGGCGGTGGCCGAGATCGGAATCTTCGGCATTTCTTTCAAGCATGTCGACGGGACAATCGGCCCGAAGCGGGCCTATTTCTGGGCATCGGCATAAAACCCTGCCACAGAATAAGGGTTAGCCCGGACTGTAAGGTTTGGCAACGAGTCGTGAAACCTGTCGCCGGGCGTCGCCGTGAGTTGTTGCACATTCTTGGCATACTCCGAGCCCATGACTGTTTCTAGCGCTGATCGCCGGTTGCGCATCCTGCATGTCGAAGATTCCGAACTCGACCATCAACTGATACTGGCGCAGCTGCGCCGTGCCGGCCTGGAAATCGAGGTGGAGCGGGTCGATACCCTGCCCGAGGTGGCGCGCGCCCTGACCCAGCCCTGGGATGCGATCGTGTCCGACTACAACCTGCCCGGTTTCTCCGGCCTGGTGGTGCTGGACATGCTGAAGGACAGCAAGCGCCTGCTGCCCTTCATCCTGGTCTCGGGCGAGATCGGCGAGGACACGGCGGTGGCGGCGATGCGCACCGGCGCCTCGGACTATCTGCTGAAGAACAACCTGAACCGCCTGGCGCCGGCCCTGCTGCATGCGATCGAGGCCGTCGAATCCCAGCGCGCCCGCCGCGAGGCCGACCGCGAGCTGCGCAAGTCCAAGCAGCGCCTGCACGAACTGGCCGGGCACCTGCAGACCAGCGTGGAGATGGAGCGCGCCGCGATCGCGCGCGAGATCCACGACGATGTGGGAGGGTCCTTGACCGCGATCAAGTTCGACCTGGCCTGGATCGCGCGCCATGCGCAGGACGAGGCGGTGCGCCAGCGCGTGCAATCGGCGCTGGAGACGGTCAGCAGCGCCATCGAGGCCAGCCAGCGCATCATGCACAACCTGCGCCCCGCCATTCTGGAGCAGGGCCTGGTGGCGGCGGTGCAATGGATGAGCATGCGCTTCGAGCGCCGCACCGGTATCGTCACCACCATGCGCACCAGCCACGAACAGATCCAGTTGCCGGCCGGCGTGCCCCTGGTGGCCTACCGCACCGCGCAGGAGGCGCTGACCAATGTGTCCAAGCATGCCAATGCGACGCGCGTGAACATCGAGCTGAGCGTCGATTCGGGTGTGCTGACCCTGGAGGTCGGCGACAATGGCAATGGCATTGCGCCGGGCGACCTGGCCAAGGCGCGCTCCTTCGGCATCCGCGGCCTGCACGAGCGCGCGGCCACGGTGGGCGGTTGGGTCGATCTGAGCAGCAGCGGCCGCGGTACCAGCCTGATCCTGTCGGTGCCGCTCGAGCCCATGGATGAGATGGACGATGGCGAAGAGGGCGCCGAGGCAAGCCATGATCCCTCGGCCTGGGGCTGTGCATGATGATAAGAGTGATTCTTTGCGACGACCATGCGCTGATCCGGCGCGGCATCCGCGACACCCTGTCGGATGCGCCCGATATCGAGGTCGTCGGCGAGGCCGGCGACTACGGGGAACTGCGCAGCCTGATGCGCCAGCCCGACAAGGCCTGCGACGTGCTGGTGCTGGACATCAACATGCCCGGCCGCAGCGGCCTGGACGTGCTGCATGTGCTGAAGGACGAGGGCGCCACCACCAAGGTGCTGATCGTCTCGATGTATCCGGAGGACCAGTACGCGATCCGCGCGCTCAAGGCCGGCGCCTTCGGCTACGTGAACAAGGGCGGCGATCCGCAGCTGCTGGTGACGGCCGTGCGCACGGTGGCGCAGGGCCGCAAATACGTGACGCCCGAGATCGCGCAGATGCTGGTGGAAAGCCTGACCGCCCCGAGCACCGAGCAGGCGCATCACAAGCTCTCGGACCGCGAGCTGCAGACCCTGGTGATGATCGCCTCGGGCAAGCGCCTGTCGGACATCGCCGAGGAGCTGACCCTGAGCCCCAAGACCGTCAGCGTCTACCGTGCCCGGGTGCTGGAGAAGCTGGCCCTGTCCAACAACTCCGAGCTGACCGTCTACGCGATCCGCAACGGCTTGGTCGAGAGCTGAGCGGGCCGGGGCGGCCCGCGCCGCGGTTTCAGGAGAATGCGGCCAGCAAGCGTTCTAGCGCGACAGTGAACGGCGTCTGCATCAGTGGCAGCGTGGCCAGCATGCCGACGAGGCCGATGCTGACGGTCAACGGGAAGCCGACCGAGAACACGCCGATCTGCGGCGCCACGCGCGAGATCACGCCCAGCACCAGGTTGACGAACATCAGCATCGTGATCAGCGGCAGCGCGATCCACAGGCCGATGCGGAAGATCTCGGCACCCCAGGTCTGCGGCTGCGCCACGCGCAGGAAGGCGAAGGGCTCCTGACCGACCGGGAAGGCGTGGAAGCTCTGCACCAGCGCATTGATCAGCAGCAGATGGCCGTTGATCGCGATGAAGAGAAACGCCACCATCGCGCCGAAGAAGCGCGCGCTGGAGGTGCCCTGGCTGCCGGTCGCGGGGTCGAAGAAGCCGGCGAAGTTCAGGCCCATCTGCAGGCCGATCAGCTCGCCGGCGAATTCCAGCGCGGCGAACACCAGGCGCACGGCGAAGCCCATGGACAGGCCGATCAGCATGTTCTGGGCCAGCAGGAGCAGCAGCAGCGGCGGCGAGTCCAGCGGCACGACGGCAAAGGTCGGCAGCGAGGGCTGAGCCGCCACCGCGATAAACAGCGCCAGGCCCACGCGCACCCGCGTCGGCACATTGCGCTGGCTGAAGATCGGCATGCCGGCGAACAGCGCCAGCGTGCGGATCATCGGCCACAGCAGCGGCGTCAGCCACTGCAGCAACTGGGTTTCGGTGAAGCTGAACATGCCGACGCTGACGTATGTACTACCGAGCGAACGCCGCGGATCCGGCTCTGCCGGGCCGCTGGCGTTGCCCCCTTGAGGGGGCGGAGCCCGGACACAAACAGTCCCTGCGGACTGTTTGTGCCTGGCGACGGCCAAGGCCTCTGGCCTTGGCGCGCGAAGCGCGTAGGGGGTGGGCCATGCTCTAGCCGACGACCTGCGGGATCGTCTGCAGCGTGCGCTGGATGTACTCGACCAGGGTCGTGACCATCCACGGTCCCGCCACGGCCAGGGCCAGCACCGCGCCGATCACCTTGGGCACGAAGGACAGCGTGGCCTCGTTGATCTGGGTCGCGGCCTGGAACACGCTGACGATCACGCCGACCGCCAGCACCACCAGCAGCACCGGGGCGGCCACCAGCAGCAGGGTGTAGAGGCCTTGCTGGCCGAAGGTGAAGACTTGTTGGGCATCCATCGTCGTCTCTCCGTTCCTCTTGAGCTTATTACTGCACGAAGCTGGCAGCCAGCGATCCCAGCAGCAGGTTCCAGCCGTCCGCCAGCACGAACAGCATCAGCTTGAAGGGCAGGGCCACCAGCACCGGCGACAGCATCATCATGCCCAGACTCATCAGCACGCTGGAGACGATCATGTCGATCACCAGGAAGGGGATGAAGATCAGGAAGGCGATCTGGAACGCGCTCTTCAGCTCGCTGGTCACGAAGGCCGGCACCAGCACGCGAAAGGGCACGGCCTCCGGCTTGACCTCGCCCTCCAGCTTGGCCAGGCGCGAGAACAGCGCCACGTCGGCCTGGCGGGTCTGCTTGAGCATGAAGCCGCGCATCGGCGTCTCGGCGCGCTTGAGCGCCTCGTCGAAGGCGATCTGGCCCGCGGAATAGGGCTGCCAGGCCTCGGCATAGACCTTGTCCAGGGTCGGACTCATCACGAAGAAGGTCAGGAACAGCGACAGGCCGACGATCACCTGATTCGGCGGCGCGGCCTGGGTGCCCAGGGCCTGGCGCATCAGCGACAGCACGATGACGATGCGGGTGAAGCCGGTCATCATCAGCAGCACCGCGGGCAGGAAGCCCAGGGCCGTGAAGAACAGCAGGGTCTGGATCGGCACCGAATAGCTGGAGCCACCGGCGCCCTGGCCGATCACCAGGGGCAGGCTGGCGGGCGCGCCGGCCTGCTGGGCCAGGGCGCCGAAGGACAGGGCCGACAGCACCGAGAGGGCCAGGCCTTGCCTCAGGCGGCGCGAGCGGACAAGGACATCAAGGCGCACGCTGGTCCTCCGCGCCGTCCTTGCGCAGCTTGTTCCTCAGCAGCTGGGCGAAGGGTGGCAGCGCGGCGGGGCCGGCCGAGGCGCCTTCGGGCTGCGGCGGCATCACATGCAGGGTGTTGATCTGCTGCGCGGTCACGCCCAGCACCAGCCAGCGGCGGTCTTCGCCCTGGCCGACCTCGACGGTCAGCAGGCGCTGGTTGGGTGCGATCTGCAGCAGCGCGACGGTGCGCATCTGGCCCTGGGCGCCGGCACCGCCCAGCGGCGTGCGCTTGAGCAGCCACAAGAGGGCGGGGATCAGCGCCAGGATGGCGACGAACCAGAGAAGGGGCAGGAGGTTATTGCTCATGACCCGGTCATTCTGGGCCGGGTGGGGCGCTGGCAATCGCCGGTGAAAGCGCCGGAATCGGGCTCAGGTCAAGCTTTTGACCGTGCTGGACTTCCCCAGCGGGCACCGCTGATCCGGCTTTGCCGGGCAGCCGGTGCCGCCCCCTTGAGGGGGCGCGCGAAGCGCGTAGGGGGTGGTCAAGCCTTCGACAGACGGCGCATCCGTTCGGAGGGCGTGACGATGTCGGTCAGGCGGATGCCGAACTTGTCGTTCACCACCACCACCTCGCCCTGTGCGATCAGGTAGCCGTTGACCAGCACGTCCATCGGCTCGCCGGCCAGCGCGTCGAGCTCGACCACGGAGCCCTGGGCCAACTGCAGGATGTTCTTGATCGGGATGCGGGTGCGACCCAGTTCCACGGTCAGCTGGACCGGGATGTCCAGGATCATGTTGATGTCGCTGCCGGGCATATTGCCGGGCGTGGGCGCGAAATTGGTGAAGCTGGCCGGCGCCACCTGTTCGGCGGCGGCCTGCACTTCCTGGGCCACCTCGGCGGGCTTGGCCTCGGCCAGCGCGGCGGCCCATTCGGCCGCCATCGCGTCCTGTTCGTCTTGGCTGTCAGGTGACATTGCGGGCTCCCAGCCAGCCCTGGTCGGGGCTGGTCAGCATTTTGTCTATCTTGATCGCGTACTTGCCGTTCGAGGTGCCGTAATGGCAGTCGAACACCGGCACGCCGTCGACCTTGGCCTTGATGATGGCCTCCAGGTCCAGTTCGATGAAGTCGCCGGGCTTGAAGGCCAGCAACTGCTCCACCGTGGCTGGCGCGCCGCCCAGCTCCGCCACCAGCTCCACCTCGGCGGCCTGGATCTGGTGCTTGAGCAGATTGACCCAGCGGCGGTCCGGCTCGGTGGAGTCGCCCACCGTGGTCGAGTACAGCACGTCGCGGATCGGCTCCAGCGTGGAGTAGGGGATGCAGAAGTACACCGTGCCGCTGGTCTCGCCGATCTCCAGCGTGAAGCTGGTCGAGACGACGATCTCGCTGGGCGTGGCGATGGTGGCGAACTGCGGCTGCATCTCCGAGCGCTGGTAGTCCAGCTCCAGCGGGTAGACGCCCTTCCAGGCCTTCTGGTACTCGGTCGTGATGACCTCCACCAGGCGCAGGATCACGCGCTGCTCGGTGGCCGAGAAGTCGCGGCCCTCGATGCGGGCGTGGAACTTGCCGATGCCGCCGAACAGCGAGTCGATCACCGCGAACACGAGGGTCGGGTCGCAGACGATCAGCCCGGAGCCGCGCAGCGGCTTGACCGAGACGATGTTGAAGTTGGTCGGGACGACGATTTCGCGCAGGAAGGCCGAGTACTTCTGCACCTTGATGCCGCCGATCGCGACCTCGGGGCTCTTGCGGATGAAGTTGAACAGGCCGACGCGGATGTTGCGGGCGAAGCGCTCGTTGATGATCTCCATCGTGGGCATGCGCCCACGCACGATGCGCTCCTGGCTCGCCAGGTTGTACTCGCGTATGCCGCCGACCTGCTCCTCCTCGGCCTCGAGCTTCTGGCTCTCGCCGGTGATGCCTTGGAGCAGGGCATCGACCTCGTCTTGCGAAAGAATCTGCTGGTTCATTGCACGATGAAGCTGGAGAACAGCACGTTGGTGACCGGACTGGCGATATTGCGATTCTTCTTCTTCTTCTTCGGCGCGCCGTCGGCGGCCTCGTCCTCGTTGTCGAGCTCGATGCCCATTGGGCGCACCGACTCGCGCATGATCTCGCGCGCCAGCTTTTCCTTGCCCTCGCGGCTCAGCAGCTCGGCCGAGGTCTTGTAGGACAGCGCCATCAGCACATTGCTGCGGATCGCCGGCATATAGGCCTTGATCTGCTCGGCGACCTTGGCGTCCGCCACTTCCAGGGTGACGCCCACCTGGGCGAAGCGGTCCACTTCCTTGTCGGCCAGATTGACCGTGAAGGGGTCCAGCGGCACGAACACCGGCGGCGTGCCGGGCTTGGGCGCGGCATGGGCGGCCGGGGCCTCGGCATGGCTGTCGTCGCCGTCCTCGTCCACCGGCTTCTTCTTCAGCAGCAACAGCGCGGCGCCACCGCCCAGCACCAGCAGCAGGGCGACGACCAGGATGATGACGAGCTTCTTCTTGCCCCCACCCGCGGGGGCCGCATTCGGTGCGGCCGCTGTTGCCATAAAAGAACTCCTTGTCCAGGGGGCGGTCGGGATGCGCGCATGCGCCTCACCCGCCATTGCTGCCCATTATTGGGAATTCCAGCCCGCTTCAAGCCTCGAAAAGCCGCCGATAAGCCGGCAAGTTCATCGGGCGCAATCCTCAGGCGTAAAGGTCCACCACCCCGCGCGTGCGCGGCTGGGGGCGCGGGGCGGCGGCGCTCGACAGCGATTCGGTGGCGTCTTCGCGGGTCGCGCCGCGCGCGGCGCCCCCACGCGAGGAATCGTCGGGCGCGGACCCGGCGGCCGGGCGCCCCTGGTCCTGGGCCTGCTGGAACACGCCGCCGCCGCTGAGCGTCAGGCCGCTGTCGCGCAGGGCGCTGGCCAGCTCGGGCAGGCTGCGCTCCAGCACGGCGCGGGTCTCGGCCTGGTCGCTGTGGAAGGAGACCTGGGCCTGCTGGCCGTCCACCACGATCTGCACCTGCACCGGGCCCATCTCGGACGGGTTCAGGTGCAGCTCGGCCTGCTGCACGCCGTCGGCCGCCAGCAGGCTGACGCGGGCCGCCATCTCGGGCGCGAAGCCCTGGTCGTAGAGCGGCTGGGCCAGCTCCAGGCGCGCCGGCGTGGCCTCGGCCGGGCGTTCATGCTGCGCTGCCGCCTGCAGGGCCTCGGCGCCCGGCAGCGGCTGGCCGGCCGGGGCCGCCATGGCCTGTTCGAGCCGGGCGGCAAAGCCGGCGGCGGCCGGCGTCGGGGCTGCCGCGTCGGGGCTGGCGCCCGTCGCCGGCTCGGTGCCGGCCCGTTGCAGGGCTTGCGGCAAAGACTGTTGCAAGGACTGGGTGGCGGGCTGCGCGCCGGCGTCCGGCCGGGCGCGGCCCTGGGCGGCCGCGGTCTTGCCG
>NZ_JBWKPM010000036.1:0-47986 GCF_059418245.1 Roseateles sp. GW821-FHT09B06
TCGGACATGGAGCGCATCTTCGCGATCTTCCCGCGCCTGAAGGAGCGCAGGAACCAGCTGGCCGGGACGATGTCGGGGGGCGAGCAGCAGATGCTGGCGATGGGTCGGGCGCTGATGACGAAACCGAAGGTGCTGCTGCTGGACGAGCCCAGCATGGGGCTGAGCCCGATCATGGTGGACAAGATCTTCGAGGTGGTGAACGACATCCACCAGCAGGGCGTGACGGTGCTGCTGGTGGAGCAGAACGCCAGCCGGGCGCTGCAGCTGGCCAACCGCGGCTATGTGATGGAGTCGGGCCTGGTCACGATGACCGGCGAGGGCAAGACCCTGCTCAGCGATCCCAAGGTCCGCGCCGCCTATCTGGGCGAGTGAGCGCCCGCGGCATAGCGGGTGTTGTAGAGGAATGTTGTAGAGAAGAGCGTGAGAGAGCTTGCGGGATTCCGCCTGGCTCGACGAGGGACGACCGCCCGCGCGTCCTGCACCGCCCTCGGGCGGCTCGCCGTTCCGGCATTCATAAAACTGTATCGAGCGACTGATCCATGAAAAAACCTGCATTGAAGACGACGGTCTCCCTGCTGCTGCTGGCCCTGGGCGGCACCGCGATGGCCCAGGATCTGGTGGTCAAGATCGGCCACGTGGGTCCGACCAGCGGCGCCATCGCTCACCTGGGCAAGGACAACGAGCTGGGCGCCCGCATGGCCATCGATGACCTGAACGCCAAGGGCGTCACCATCGGCGGCAAGAAGGCCAAGTTCGAACTGCTGGCCGAAGACGACGCCGGCGATCCGAAGCAGGGCACGGCCGCGGCGCAGAAGCTGGCCGACTCCAAGGTCAACGGCGTGGTGGGCCACCTGAACTCGGGCACCTCGATCCCCGCGTCCAAGGTCTACAGCGATGCCGGCATCCCGCAGATCTCGCCGTCGGCGACCAACCCCAAGTTCACCCGCAACGGCTACAAGACCACCTTCCGCGTGGTGGCCGATGACGTGCATCTGGGCGGCACGCTGGGCAAGTACGCCGTCAGCTCGCTGAAGGGCAAGAACATCGCGGTGATCGACGACCGCACGGCCTACGGCCAGGGCGTGGCCGACGAGTTCGAGAAGGGCGTCAAGGGCGCGGGCGGCAAGGTCGTCGGCCGCGAGTTCACCAACGACAAGGCCACGGACTTCACCGCCATCCTGACCAGCCTGAAGGCCAAGAAGCCCGATGTGGTGTTCTTCGGCGGCATGGACGCGGTGGCCGGCCCGATGCTGCGCCAGATGAAGCAGCTGGGCATCGAGGCCAAGTTCATGGGCGGCGACGGCATCTGCACGGGCGAGCTGCCCAAGCTGGCCGCCGGCACCATGGGCGACGGCCAGGTGGTGTGCGCCGAGGCCGGTGGCGTCGAGGGCGAATCGAAGAAGTCCCTGGACGAGTTCAAGGTCAAGTTCAAGGAAAAGTACAAGGTCGAGGTGCAGATTTACGCGCCCTATGTGTACGACGCCGTGAACGTGATGGCCGCCGCGATGGTCAAGGCCGGCTCCGCCGACCCGGCCAAGTACCTGCCGGTGCTGGCCAAGACCGAAGGCTACAAGGGTGTGACCGGCACGATCGCCTTCGACAACAAGGGCGACATCAAGAACGGCGCGCTGACCTTGTTCACCTACAAGGCCGGTGCCCGCGAGCAGATCGCCGTGGTGCGCTGAGCCCCGTTAGCATCATGCGCCGCAGGGAAACTCAGGCCTGAGTTTCCCTGCGCACAAGCATGGTGCGGCGCAGGGGAAAACCCCTCCGGAGCGCAGGGGGGCGGCTTCTAGAATCGCTCGCAGTTTCTATATATACCGCCTCAGTTCCGAAGGGAGTTTCCATGGCCACTGCCCGCAGCGGCAAGACCAGCAGCAAGACGGCCGAGCATGGCGCGACGGCGCAGCAGACGCCGGCACTGCGCGTGCTGAAGAAATATCCCAACCGCCGCCTCTACGACACCCAGACCAGCAGCTACATCACTCTGGCCGATGTCAAGAAGATGGTGCTGGAAGGCCAGGCCTTCGAGGTGCGTGATGCCAAGACCGGCGAGGACCTGACCCGCTCGATCCTGCTGCAGATCATCCTGGAGGAAGAGACCGGCGGCGTGCCGATGTTCAGCACCTCGGCGCTGGAGCAGATCATCCGCTTCTATGGCCACGCCATGCAGGGCGTGATGGGCGCCTATCTCGAAAAGAACATGCAGACCTTCACCGATCTGCAGAGCAAGTTTGCCGAGCAGAGCAAGGGCCTGGCCTTCAGCCCCGAGCTCTGGACCCAGTTCATGACGGCGCAGGCGCCGGTGATGCAGGGCCTGATGGGCGGCTACATGGAGCAGAGCAAGACCCTGTTCGAGCAGATGCAGGAGCAGATGAAGAATGCCGGCGCGCTGTTCCCCGGCATGCCGGGCTTCCCGACCAAGAAGCCCTGATATAGCGGCCCGGCGGGCGCGCTGCGCCCGGCATGAGGGACAATCGACGGATGAGTGAATCCTCCGTCCTGAGCCCGGCCCAGCCTCAAGCGCCCGGCGCGGCTCCCAAGATCGGCTTCGTCAGCCTCGGCTGCCCCAACGACACCAGATCTAATTTTTGAGCATCCAATGAACGCCGTTCCGTAGATTGGAATGGTCTCGCTGGGCTGCCTGTAGATCAACGCATTGCGCGGATTCAGCGGTGTGGCGAGAGATCGTAGATGACTAGTCAGGCTGAGATCGATGAAGGCGATAGATACCTTGACTGGTTCTTTGGTGACTTGGGGGGTGTGCTTACACCTGACAAAGGTGCTTTGCAGGAGCCCTTTCTATCGTTCATTGAACGTGGGCGACGACTTTGCGAGCGAGCTTCCAAGCGGCTGCATAACCCCTTCTACATTCACTTCGGCTTCATTGCCAATCGAGATGTGCAAGCTCATGCGGGCCAGATCGGCAATGCAGTTGCCATCAACGCTGGGTTGTCCGTCGCGATAGGGCACACCTTGGATCGCATGCTTTGCGAGCCAACGATTTTTCCTGGTGTTGGTCGCCCCGAGCTTGAAACCAAGCGTGGCCCTTACCAAATCATCCGCGGCGCCATTGATGAAGACCTCGACCCGCCGACAATGCCGAACTGCCTCGTCAGGCGGCACTTCTCTGATTTGCTTTCAAGAGCTGTCTTCGATTTTGTCGCGTTCCATGAGATCGCGCACATCACTTGCAATCACCTTGTGTTAGACCCTAATTCCACTGCGGCTGCCAAGGACGGAGTGATCAGTGAAGTTCGCGACGAGGCTAGGCAGGGAGGTGTGCGCTCCCAATGTTTGGAGATGCAAGCTGATAGCTTGGCCATAATTAGCGCACTGGAGCTTGCTGACAGTGCTGTGGTGAACTTTCAGGGCGGCAGGGTTCATAGTGCGCACGCGCCAATCGAGTGGAAATTAGCTCAAGCTGCGGCATATGGCGATTTCCATCGTGGACTCTACACCGTCATGTTCGCAGTCTTCGTTTTTTTTGATTTGCTTGATCGTGCAAGGCAAAAGAGTGGCGATCTATCGCTCGGGACGCACCCGCCTCCGTCAATACGCTCGCAAGCAGTGGCTGGTATAGCTGCTGAAACCATTTGGCGCGTTCCGCACTTCAAGCTGACGTCAGACGAGGCTGTTCGTCTGGTTGCATTGCCGCTTAGAGGCGCAGCCCACGCGGTAAGTTGCTGCACCTCAGGAGCCGACCAGTTCCTCACACTCGCGGACGATCCGGCGGCAGAGGAATTCTTCAAATCGCTCGACAAGCATGCTCAAGAATGGAGCGAAGATCTGTGGAAAGCGAGCCTGCTCAGTGAGCAGTACCGATGGCCCTCGCGCCCAGCGTGAGAAGGTTGCCTGTGCGGCCTAAGCTTCTGCGAGTTGAATGCAGGATCTGACAAGGGTGAGAGCCTTCGTGCCCAGCTTCAGTTCGCCGCGAAGAGCTACGACGATGTGCACGTCGATACCCGAGGTTAGTTCTCGACATCCGCTGCCGCGCTGATCCTCTATCTGACGAACCGCCCTCACTACGTGGCGCAGCGCCGACTTCGCTTCGACGGCTGGAAATACTAAAGATCGAGATTGGTTGTCTGCGCGTCTCGCCTGACAAGCCGAGCACATGATCGAACCAGGTCGATGGTGCACCTCTGCTGCTCAACATTCAAAGCACGGAAGACACGCAGCAGCTCTTTCTCGTGTGCGGTTTCGGCGATCAAACTCTCCACTGGGGTAGGTATCGGATCAGGGCTCCCGCTTCCTGTTCTTACCCAGTCAAGGTTGACTAGGCCCTGCGGGATAGCGTTCAAGATCCTGTCGGTGAATTCCGAGCGCTTGCTGTCCCGCCTCATCATTGCGTTGATAGAGGCGACCGGGACGCCCGTCGCTCTTGCGACCTCGGGGGCTGACATGCCAGCGAGGTTGAGTGCTGTTTCGATGCGCTTGCCCAGGTTCATGTACGCCTCCCCGACGACTTTTGTTGTATGACGGGCGGGAGGATAACAACTGTGCCTAGAGCGATACCAAATGCTCGGTGTCGTCGCGGCCAAGCGACGCTTGTTACTTGGCCTTGTTAAAAGGGTCGCTCAGAAGAATCTTTGCGAACACGAGTAGGCTGGCCCTCGCCTGCGTATTCATTCGGTAGAACATGCTGACAAGCGCTTCCTCGTCTTTGTCCGTTATCGAGCAAGGGGCCGCCGGGAGGCCTGCACCATCCATGATGAACCTAGGCTCGCAGGAAAGCACTCTGGCAAGGGCGAGCAGCGTCCGCGCACTTGGTCGCCGCTTATCCGCAACTATGTTGGAGATCGCAGATTGGGACAGTCCAGCACAGCTCGCGGCTTGCGCTTGGGTCATTTCACGAATGACCAATAGCCACCCGATTCTTGCGCCTATGGACATCTGACCGAACCCGTCCGACGCTGGCACTTGACCTCGCCTCATCCCGTATCTCCCTTGTCGGCAGTCTAGGCGAGCGGTCGGGCCAGACGGGGTAGTTCAGAGGCAAGTCAGTGATAGTGCCTTGGGTTGTCATCACAGTTGAAATAGAATCCAGGGCTTTGGTGCTCGGTGGCACGTAGGAAATAGTTAAATGGAATCAAATACTTATAGCGCCCCGGTGCCGCCAAAAGTTCCCAAAGTTGCGTTCTGCAGCCTCGGCTGCCCCAAGGCCCTGACCGACTCCGAACTGATCCTGACCCAGCTGCGCGCCGAAGGCTACGAGACCTCGAAGACCTTTGCCGGCGCGGACCTGGTGATCGTCAACACCTGCGGCTTCATCGACGATGCGGTCAAGGAGAGCCTGGATACCATCGGCGAGGCTCTGGCCGAGAACGGCAAGGTGATCGTGACCGGCTGCCTGGGCGCCAAGGCCGGTGCGAGCAGCGCCGACGCCGGCAGCCTGGTGCGCGAGATCCATCCCAGCGTGCTGGCCGTCACCGGCCCGCATGCCACGCAGGAGGTGATGGATGCGGTGCACACCCATGTGCCAAAGCCGCATGACCCCTTCATCGATCTGGTGCCGGCCCAGGGGATCAAGCTGACGCCCAAGCACTACGCCTACCTGAAGATCAGCGAGGGCTGCAACCACCGCTGCTCGTTCTGCATCATCCCCAGCATGCGCGGCGATCTGGTGTCGCGCCCGATCGGCGATGTGCTGAACGAGGCGCGCGCGCTGTTCGAGTCCGGCGTCAAGGAGTTGTTGGTGATCAGCCAGGACACCAGCGCCTATGGCGTCGATCTCAAGTACCGCATGGGCTTCTGGGACGGCAAGCCGGTCAAGACCAAGCTGTTCGACCTGGTGGCGCAGCTGGGCGAGCTGGCCAAGCAGCATGGCGCCTGGGTGCGCCTGCACTATGTCTACCCCTATCCGCATGTGGACGAGATCCTGCCGCTGATGGCCCAAGGCCTGGTGCTGCCCTATCTGGACGTGCCGCTGCAGCATGCGCATCCCGATGTGCTCAAGCGCATGAAGCGCCCGGCCAATGGCGAGAAGAACATGGAGCGCATCGCGCGCTGGCGCGAGATCTGTCCCGAGATCGTGATCCGCTCGACCTTCATCGCCGGCTTCCCCGGCGAGACCGAAGGAGAGTTCCAGTACCTGCTGGACTTCATGCAGGAGGCGCGCATCGACCGCGCCGGCTGCTTCGCCTACTCGCCGGTGGAAGGCGCCACCGCCAACGAACTGGCCGGCGCGCTGCCCGAGGCGGTGCGCGAGGAGCGCCGCGCGCGCTTCATGGAGGTGGCCGAGCGCGTCTCGGCCGACAAGCTGCGCTCGCGCATCGGCGCCACGATGCAGGTGCTGGTCGATTCCGCGCCGGCCCTGGGCCGCAAGGGCGGGGTGGGGCGCTCCTATGCCGACGCGCCGGAGATCGACGGCATCGTGCGCCTGCTGCCGCCCGAGAAGGCCAGCAAGACCCTCAAGGTGGGCGAATTCACCCGGGCGCGCATCGTGGCGGCCGAGGGGCATGACCTGATCGCCCTGCCGATCTGATGGCTGTGAACCACCCCCTACGCGCTTCGCGCGCCCCCTCAGGGGGGCAGCGCCGGCCGCCCGGCAAAGCCGGATCGGCGGCGCTCGCTGGGTGAAACGGGCTGCTGCGCGGGGCAGGGTATTGCTCCGGAGAATGAATGATCCCTGGACGGAATAGGCTTTGAGCAAGACACAACGCGCGATCTCCACCGAACAGATCCATCACCCCTACCGGGCCCCCGAAGGCTGGGACGCGATTCCCGTGGGCGTCTACAAGGCCTCGACGGTGCTGTTCAAGAACACCGCCGACCTGCACCGGCCGCGCGCCCGCGACGGCCTGTGCTACCGCTACGGCCTGCACGGCACGCCCACCAGCTACACGCTGGCCGCCCGCATCGCCAGCCTGGAGGGCGGCACGCATTGCCTGCTGGCGCCCAGCGGCCTGGCGGCGGTGACCCTGGTCTCGATGGCCCTGCTGCGGCCCGGCGACGAGGTGCTGGTGCCGGACAATGTCTACGGCCAGAACCGCTACCTGACCGAGTCCTGGCTGCCGCAGTTCGGCATCACGCACAAGCTCTACGACCCGCTGGACGCGGCCGGCTTTGCCGCCCTGCTCAGCGACAAGACCAAGCTGGTGTGGCTGGAGGCGGCCGGCTCGATCACCCTGGAGTTCCCCGACCTGCCGGGCCTGATCGCGGCCTGCCGGGCGCGCGGCGTCACGACGGCGCTGGACAACACCTGGGGGGCCGGCGTGGCCTTCAAGGCCTTCGAGCTGGGCATCGACATCTCGATGCAGGCGCTGACCAAATACGCCTCGGGCGGGGCCGATGTGCTGATGGGCTCGGTCTGCACCCGCGATGCGCGCCTGCACGACCGGCTCAACCATGCGCATGAGCACCTGGGCTACGGCCTGGGCCAGAACGATGTGGAGATGGTGCTGCGCGGCCTGCCCAGCCTGGAGCTGCGCTATCGCGCCCAGGACGCGACGACGCGTGCGCTGGCGCAGTGGATGAACGAGCGCCCCGAGCTGGCCCGGGTGCTGCATCCGGCGCTTCCCGGATCGCCGGGGCACGAGCATTGGCGGGCGCTGGGTGCGGACGGCGCGGCCTGCCTGTTCACGGCCGTGTTCAAGCCCGAGTACGGCGCGGCCGAGGTCGATGCCTTCGTCGACGCGCTGCAGCTGTTCGGCATCGGCTATTCCTGGGCCGGGCCGATGAGCCTGGCCGTGCCCTACGACATGAGCCGCAGCCGCAAGCTGGCGCTGCTCTTCGAGGCCGGCGTGCCGGTGCGCTTCGCAATCGGGCTGGAGGCCGAGGCCGACCTGCGCGCCGACCTGGAGCAGGCCTTCAGCGCGCTGCGTCCGCGTTGACGCCGAGGAACACCCGGTCCAGCTCGGCGATCCAGCCGGCCTGCTCGGCCGGGCTGGCGAAGCTGGCCTCGAAGCCGTTGCGCAACAGGGTGTAGGCCGCGCTCGCGTCGAGCTCGGGCAGGGCCTCGAAACATTGGCGCAGGTTCTCGCCGAGATAGCCGCCGAAGTAGGCCGGGTCGTCCGAGTTCAGCATCACCTTCAGGCCCTGGCGCAGCAGCTCGGGCAGCGGGTGCTCGGCCAGCGTCGGCACCACGCGGAGCTTGAGGTTGGACAGCGGGCAGACCGTCAGCGGCACGGCGCGCCGGCGCAGCTCGGCCACCAGGGCCGGGTCCTCCAGGCAGCGCACGCCATGGTCGATGCGCTCGGCGCCCAGCGCGTTCAGCGCGCCCCAGATATAGGCCGGCGGGCCTTCCTCGCCGGCATGGGCCACGCTGCGCAGCCCCAGTTCGCGCGCCTTGGCGAAGACGCGGGCGAACTTCTCCGGCGGGTGGCCGCGCTCGCTGCTGTCCAGCCCCACGCCCAGCAGCCGGGCGCGGTAGGGGCGCAGCGCCTCCAGCGTGTCCAGCGCGCCCTCCTCGCTCAGATGGCGCAGGAAGCAGGGGATCAAGGCGACGCTCAGGCCCAGCTCGCGCCGCGCCCGCGCGATCGCGGCCTCCAGCCCGGCCATCACGGCGGCCAGCGGCACGCCGCGCGCCATATGGGTCTGCGGGTCGAAGAAGATCTCGGCGCGGCGGATGCGGTCGGCCGCCGCGCGTTCGAAGTAGGCATAGGCCATGTCCTCGAAATCCTGGGCCGTCAGCAGCACGCCGGCGCCGGCGTAGTAGAGATCGAGAAAACTCTGCAGGTCGGTGAAGGCGTAGGCGCGGCGCAGCGCCGCCACGTCGGCATGGGGCAGGGCCACGCCGTTGCGCTCGGCCAGCGCGAACATCAGCTCGGGCTCCAGCGTGCCTTCGATATGCAGGTGCAACTCGGCCTTGGGCGCGGCGGCCAGCAGGGCGGGCAGGGCCGCGCGCGGGATGGCGGCGAGAGGGAGCGGGCTGCTGGGCATGGTGGCGCTCCGTCCGCAGAGTGGCTTCGATGATAGCGCCGGTCCGACGGGGCCCGGCTGCGGGCTCAGCCCTTTCGGGTTCGACGCGACCTGGTGTCGCATCAGTCGGCCTCTTTGGCGAAAAGGCCAATGAGCCGCTGCGCGTCTCAGGCCTTGCGGCCTGTTGCTGCATGCCGCATCAACTGTCCTTTTTCCCGCTCCCAGTCGCGCTGCTTCTCGGTCTCGCGCTTGTCGTGCTGGGCCTTGCCCTTGGCCAGCGCGATGTCGGCCTTCACCAGGCCGCCCTTGTAATGCAGGTTCAGCGGCACCAGGGTGAAGCCGCGCTGCTCGACCTTGCCGACCAGACGCTTGATCTCGTCCTTCTTCATCAGCAGCTTCTTGGTGCGGTCGGCCTGCGGGTTCACATGGGTGGAGGCGCTGCGCAAGGCATTGATGCGGCAGCCGATCAGGAACAGCTCGCCGTTCTTGATCATCACGTAGCCGTCGGTCAGCTGCACCTGGCCGGCGCGGATCGCCTTGATCTCCCAGCCTTCCAGCACCACGCCGGCCTCGAACTGTTCGTCGATATGGTATTCGAAGCGGGCGCGGCGATTTTCGGCGATGGGCATGAGGATGGATTTGAGGGCAACAGTGCCCAATACAATCCCGGCATTGTAAGAAGCCATGAGCGCCCCAGGCGGCGGCAAGTGCCCGCCGCCACCGCCCCGATGGGGTGGTTCACCTGGGGCGGCCCGGCCTTGACCCATGAAACACGTTAGGAAGTCCGTCCTGCTCTGGTATTCGCCGCACGAGATGTACCAGTTGGTGACCGGCATTGCCCAGTATCCCGAGTTCCTGCCCTGGTGCGAGAGGTCGGAGCTGCTGGAGCAGCGCGAGGACGGCGTGACCGCCCGGCTGTCGCTGGCCTATGCCGGCGTCCACCATGCCTTCACGACGCGCAACACCCATGAGCCCGACCGCAGGGTGCTGATGACCCTGGTGGATGGGCCGTTCTCGCTGCTGGACGGCGTCTGGCAGTTCCTGCCGCTGCACAAGCCGGGCTTGGACGAGCAGGCCTGCAAGATCGAGTTCGAGCTGCGCTACGCTTTTTCCAGCCGTGCACTGGAGGCCGTGGTCAGCCCGGTGTTCGACCGCATCGCCAACACCTTCGTCGACCGCTTCGTGCAGCGCGCCGAGGTCGTCTATGGCCCCCGCTGAGGCCCCGGTCGCGCCGCTGCGGGTCGAGCTGGTCTGGAGCCCCTGTGCCGGCGATGTGCGGCATTGCTGGCTGAGCGTGGCGCCGGGCAGCACCCTGGAGCAGGCGCTGCGCGCCTGCGCCGAGTTCGCCGAGCAGTTGCCGCGCCTGGCCGAGCTGAAGATCGGGATCTGGGGCCGGATCCGGCCGCTGGACACGCCGCTGCGCGAGCGCGACCGTATCGAGGTCTACCGGCCGCTGACCGTCGACCCCAAGGAGGCGCGGCGCCAGCGCTACCGCGCCGCGGGCGAGCGCATCGTCTCGCGGCACCGGCCGCTGGCCGGAAAGGTCGGTCGCTAAGGGATCAAGGACCGCCGCCGGGTCGCCGTCGCTCAGCCGGCCCGGCACTCGCTGGCCATGATGGCGCGCGCGCGCTGCATTTCCTCGGCGCGCTGGCTGTCGTCCAGGAAGACCGTCTCGCCATTGTCGTTGCGGCGCGTCACGCGCCTGCCGTCCTCCAATGTGCGCAGAAGGCTGGTGGCCCGCTTGCAGTTCTCGGCACGCTGCTCGGCGATGCGCTTTTCCTCATCCTTCTGCTTCTTGGCCTGCTGCTCCTGTTCGAGTTTCAGCTTGGCCTGCTGCTCCTGCTCGGCCTTGCTGGGCGCGGCCGGGCCCTTTGCCGGCGCCGAGGCCGGGGCCGGGGCCGGGGCGCTGGGCGCCTGGCCATAGGGGCTGATCACCACCGCCGGGCGCTGGCCGGACGGGCGCTGCAGCACGTCCTTCTCGGGCGTGCCCTGCGGCGGGGGCAGGTCGCTGTATTGGATCTTGCCGGCCGCGTCGCGCCATTTCCACTGGGCCTGGGCCGCACCGACCAGACACAGCATCAGGGCTGCGGCACACAGGCGGAGCAGGGGGGAGGGGCGGGTGAGCTTGGGCATCGAAGAGCCTCGCGAGGTGGACCTCAAAAGTGTAGCCGGCGGCCCGGTGACAAGTTGTGTGGGGCGTGCCCTAATCCACGCGCCAGGCCGCCGCGCCGCGGCTTCCGTATAATGCCGCTTTGCGTCTGGAGCTTCCCTCATGCGCCTGCTTGGTAAAGCGCTCACCTTCGACGATGTGTTGCTGGTGCCCGCCTTCTCCCAGGTGTTGCCTCGCGACACCAGCCTTGCCACCCAACTGACCCGCAACATCCGGCTGAACCTGCCCCTGGTTTCGGCCGCGATGGACACCGTCACCGAAGCGCGTCTGGCCATCGCCATCGCCCAGGAGGGCGGCATGGGCATCGTGCACAAGAACCTGACGCCGGCCCAGCAGGCCGCCGAGGTGGCGCGCGTGAAGCGCTATGAATCCGGTCTGCTGCGCGACCCGATCACCATTTCCCCCGAGACCACGGTGCGCCAGGTGAAGAGCCTGAGCGAACAGCATGGCATCTCCGGCTTCCCGGTGCTGCTGGGCAAGAAGGTGGTGGGCATCGTCACCGGCCGCGACCTGCGTTTTGAGACCCGCAACGACGCGCCGGTCAGCGAGATCATGACCCCGGCCGAGCGCCTGATCACCGTCAGGGAAGGCGCCTCGCTGGACGAGGGCAAGGCCCTGATGCACAAGCACAAGCTGGAGCGCGTGCTGGTGGTCAACGAGGCCTTCGAGCTGCGCGGCCTGATGACCGTCAAGGACATCACCAAGCAGACCAACTTCCCGAACGCCGCGCGCGACGCCCATGGCAAGCTGCGCGTCGGCGCCGCGGTCGGCGTGGGCGAGGGCACCGAGGAGCGCGTCGAGCTGCTGGTGCGCGCCGGTGTCGACGCCATCGTCGTCGACACCGCCCACGGCCACAGCGCCGGCGTGATCGAGCGCGTGCGCTGGGTCAAGAAGAACTATCCGCAGATCGACGTGATCGGCGGCAATATCGCCACCGGCGCGGCGGCGCTGGCCCTGGTCGAGGCGGGTGCGGACGGCGTCAAGGTCGGCATCGGCCCCGGTTCGATCTGCACCACCCGCATCGTCGCCGGCGTCGGCGTGCCGCAGATCACCGCGATCGACTATGTGGCCACGGCGCTGAAGGGCACCGGCGTGCCGCTGATCGGCGACGGCGGCATCCGCTACTCGGGCGACATCTCCAAGGCCATCGCCGCGGGCGCCAGCGCCGTGATGATGGGCGGCATGTTCGCCGGCACCGAGGAAGCCCCGGGCGAGGTGATCCTGTACCAGGGCCGCAGCTACAAGAGCTACCGCGGCATGGGCTCGATCGGCGCGATGAAGGCCGGTTCGGCCGACCGCTACTTCCAGGAAAACGACGAAACCACGAATCCGAACGCCGACAAGCTGGTGCCGGAAGGCATCGAGGGCCGCGTGCCCTACAAGGGTTCGATGGTCGCGATCGTCTACCAGATGGCCGGCGGTCTGCGCGCGTCGATGGGCTATTGCGGCTGCGCCAGCATCGCCGAGATGCACGAGCGCGCCGAGTTCGTCGAGATCACCTCGGCGGGCATCCGCGAAAGCCATGTGCATGATGTGCAGATCACCAAGGAAGCGCCCAACTACCGCCTGGAGTGAGGGAGCAAGCTCTTGACTGATCCGGTGTCCACCACCGACCTCCCGACGAAGCATGGCGGCCGCAAGGCCGCCATGTCTTTCATCCTGGTCGCGGTGCTGATCGACATGATCTCGATCGGCCTCATCATCCCGGTGCTGCCGCCGCTGGTGGGCACCTTCGCCAGCTCGCCGACCGAGCACACGCTGGCCTATCTGGCCGTCACCTTCGCCTTCGGCATCGCCAACTTCTTTGGCGCGCCCATCCTCGGCGCGCTGTCGGACCGCTTCGGGCGCCGTCCGGTGCTGCTGATCGGCTTCTCGGGCCTGGCGCTGAGTTTCCTGGTCACGGCCTCGGCCACGGCCCTGTGGATGCTGGTGGCGGTGCGCCTGCTGTCCGGCGCGATGCAGGCCAATGCCTCGGTGGCCAATGCCTATGTGGCCGACATCACGGCGCCGGAGGACCGGGCCAAGCGCTTCGGCATGCTGGGTGCGGCCTTCGGCATGGGCTTCATCCTGGGGCCGGTGATGGGCGGCCTGCTGGGCGACATCGACCTGCACCTGCCCTTCTACGTGGCCGGCGGCCTGGCGCTGGTGAACTGGGCCTACGGCTATTTCGTGCTGCCCGAATCGCTGGCGCCGGAGCACCGCCGCGCCTTCGAGTGGCGCAGCGCCAATCCGGTCGGCGCGCTGCGCAGGCTGACGGCGCTGAAGGGCGTGGGCTCCCTGGTCTTCGTGATCGCGCTCTCGGGCCTGGCGCAGCTGGTGCTGCAGACCAGCTGGGTGCTCTACACCGGCTTCAAGTTCGGCTGGGGGCCCAAGGACAACGGCCTGTCGCTGTTCGCGGTGGGCGTGATGTCGGTGCTGGTGCAGGGCTTCCTGCTGCCGCGCCTCTTGAAGGTCTTCAGCGCGCAGCGCCTGGTGGTGCTGGGCCTGGCCTCCAGCGTGATCACGAACTTCGTCTGGGGCGCGGCCACCGCGGGCTGGATGATGTATGCGGTGATCGTCTTCAACGTGCTGGGCTTCGCCGCCACCACGGCGATGCAGAGCCTGATCTCCAACGCGGCCGACGCCAAGACCCAGGGCCAGACCATGGGGGCCGTCTCCTCGCTGAACAGCGTGATGGCGGTGCTGGCACCGGTGCTGGGCACGGGCCTGATGTACTTCGTGGCCGAGCTGCCCAAGGGCGACTGGCGCATCGGCGCGCCGTTCTATTTCTGCGCTTTGCTGCAGCTGACTTCTCTGTTCTTCGCCTGGCGGCATTTCAGCCGGCAGGACAACCCGGCGCCCTTGGCCCGGGCCTCTTGAATGGGTCATCCATCATGCAACACGACAAAGTCCTGATTCTCGATTTCGGCTCCCAGGTGACGCAGCTGATCGCGCGCCGCGTGCGCGAGGCCCATGTCTACTGCGAGATCCACCCGAATGATGTGTCGGATGCCTTCATCCGCGAATTCGCGCCCAAGGCCATCATCCTCTCGGGCAGCCATGCCTCGACCTACGAGGATCACGAGCTGCGCGCGCCGCAGGCGGTGTGGGACCTGGGCGTGCCGGTCTTGGGCATCTGCTACGGCATGCAGACCATGGCCGTGCAACTGGGCGGCAAGGTCGAATGGAGCGACCATCGCGAGTTCGGCTATGCCGAGGTGCGTGCCCATGGCCATACCGCGCTGCTGAAGGACATCGCCGACTTCACGACGGCCGAGGGCCACGGCATGCTGAAGGTCTGGATGAGCCATGGCGACAAGGTCACGGCCCTGCCGGAGGGCTTCAAGCTGCTGGCCTCGACACCCAGCTGCCCGATCGCCGGCATGGCCAATGAGGCCAAGGGCTACTACGCCGTCCAGTTCCACCCCGAGGTGACGCATACCCTGCAGGGCCAGGCGATGCTGACCCGCTTCGTGCGGGAGATCGCCGGCTGCAAGGGCGACTGGATCATGGGCGACTACATCGAGGAAGCCGTCCAGAAGATCCGCGAGCAGGTGGGCGACGAGGAGGTGATCCTGGGCCTGTCCGGCGGCGTCGATTCCAGCGTGGCCGCCGCGCTGATTCACCGCGCGATCGGCGACCAACTGACGTGCGTGTTCGTCGATCACGGCCTGCTGCGCCTGAACGAGGGCGACATGGTGATGGACATGTTCGCCGGCAAGCTGCACGCGCGGGTCATCCGCGTCGATGCCAGCGAGCTGTTCCTGGGCCAGCTGGCCGGCGTGACCGACCCCGAGAAGAAGCGCAAGATCATCGGCGGCCTGTTCGTCGACGTGTTCAAGGCCGAGGCCGGGAAGCTCAAGGCGAGCGGCCAAGGCAAGGCAGGGATTGACGGCCGACCGGCCGTCAAGGGCGCGACCTTCCTGGCCCAGGGCACGATCTACCCCGACGTGGTCGAGAGCGGCGGCACCAAGACCAAGAAGGCCACGACGATCAAGAGCCACCACAATGTCGGCGGCCTGCCCGAGCAGCTGGGCCTGAAGCTCCTGGAGCCGCTGCGCGAGCTGTTCAAGGACGAGGTGCGCGAGCTGGGCGTGGCCCTGGGCCTGCCGCCCGAGATGGTCTACCGCCACCCGTTCCCGGGCCCGGGCCTGGGCGTGCGCATCCTCGGCGAGGTCAGGAAGGACTACGCCGACCTGCTGCGCCGCGCCGATGCGATCTTCATCGAGGAACTGCGCAACACCCGCGACGAGGCCACGGGCAAGACCTGGTACGAACTGACCAGCCAGGCCTTCACGGTCTTCCTGCCGGTCAAGAGCGTCGGCGTGATGGGCGACGGCCGCACCTACGACTACGTCGTCGCGCTGCGCGCCGTGCAGACCAGCGACTTCATGACCGCCGACTGGGCCGAGCTGCCCTACAGTCTCCTGAAGCGCACCTCGGGCCGCATCATCAACGAGGTGCGCGGCATCAACCGCGTGACCTACGACGTGTCGAGCAAGCCGCCGGCGACGATCGAGTGGGAATGAACCAAGATCGTCCCGCACCGGCTCAAGTTGTCCTAGAAACTGCCAATAACCTCTTGTAAATCAAGGGCTTGTCGTTTCGGAACGTCTCAGGACGTTCCAGAGGCGGGCGGCACGGCCGCCCGCTACTCCTCACTTGAGGGTGGGCTCGGCTTGGGCCTTGCGGGACGAAGCAGCCTCCTGCCGGAGCGACGACCTGCGCGCCGCCGCAGCCGTCCGATCACGGCTCACACGCGATAGAGCTGGCCGTTCTCGACCATCACGCGATCGCCGACTCGCAGGTCGTCGATGCGCTGAAAGTTGTACAGGGCGATCGAGCCGCTATCCAGGCGCACGCTGACGCGATACACATCGTCGGCGCCCTTGTTGCGCTTCTCGACGTTGTTGCCGATCACCGCGCCGCCGACCGCGCCTAGGCCCGTCGCGGCTGCACGCCCGGTACCGCTGCCGATCTGGTTGCCCACGACGGCGCCGAGCACCGCGCCCAGCACGGCGCCGCCGCCTGACGTGGCGCTGGCGACTGGGACGACCTCGATGCCGGTCACGTTCCCGTACTGGGCATAGTGGCCGGCGACGGATGGTGCCACCGCTACCGGTTCGCTGCGCCGCGGGCCCGACGAGCAGGCCGTTACGAGCGCGAGCGCTGACAGTGAACACACGAGGGTGGTTTGACGGATGGACATGGTGATACCTCTCGAGCTGGGAGCACCCGGGCCGGGTGCATGACTGCAGTCTCTATCGCCACCATGGCGGCGCGCATCGGCGCAACCCGCTGACGCGGTTAAGCCGGTGTGCCGATCGCCTGTAGGGGGGCGCCTACGCCGCCCGGTCGAGCCCCAGGCGCGCCTCGGCTCGAGGCATCGAACTGCGGACCGCGGCGGCGGACCGACTGAAACCCCGCGCACAGGTGGTCAAGAAGCGCATCGCAAGTACCCGATCGACCGGCGGCGGGCTGACTCCCCTGGCGCGGGAAACGCGCGGGGGGAGGGCACGCCTTTCAATCACTACGGCTGCTGCAGGACCGCCAAAGATCCCCGGGGCGTTCTCGCTCGGGTTGACGATCGAGTGGGAATGACACCATTGCCAGCGCCGCCAAAACCGGCAATGCTTGAGACCGCGTGAGCGACCGGCCAGGGAGGCCATGAAACGATAGCTGTTGCAACGCATGGAAGGCGGCTCGAGGATCGGGGCGCATGCCCTTGAATCGACCGCGGTTCGATGATCCTCCCTGGCTGGAGCGCTTGATCCTTGCATGGCAGACCTCATGGAGGTGGCAATGGACCTGGCTAGCTTTACCGACCAGTGGCAGGCGCAGCGGCAGCAACTCTTCAAGTCCGTGCCGCCCGAAGGCCGGACGGTCCGCTATCTGGACAAGGAGTTCCTGGTCTACCCCGACACCTTCTGGCCTTTCGCCGACAGCCTGCCGCTGGTCAGGCATTTCCGGGTCGCGCCGGGCGAAAGCGTGCTGGACGTGGGCACCGGCTCGGGCGTCATCGCCGTCTTTGCCTGCTACCGGGGCGCCGGGCGGGTGGTGGGGGTGGACATCAATCCGGCGGCCCTGCGGAGCGCCACCCACAATGCCCGGCTGCACGGCTTTGCCGACACCATGACGGTGCGGCAGTCCAACCTGTTCGAGGCGCTGGGCGATGAGGAGCGGTTCGACGTCATCACCGCCAACCTGCCGTTTCGCAACAAGCCGGCGCACGATGTCGTGGCGATGTCCCAGTGGGACACCGATTTCCAGACCAACACCCGTTTCTTCGAAGGCGTGGGGCGGCACTTGAAGCCCCAGGGGCGCATCTATTTCGTGCAGTCCAACTTCGGCGAGATCGAGACCATCAAGCGTCTCGCAGGGGCGGCGGGCCTGCAAACCGAGGAACTGGCCAGCGAAGCCACCGACGCCACCCGGCGCCAGCAGTTCTTCGTCTACGAGATGACCCGGGCCTGATCGATCAACAAGGGTCTGACGCATCGGCCGCCATGGACAGCGTCCTGCAGGCGATCAAGTTGCGCCGCGCGGTGCCCCGCTCGGAGCTGGACTCGTCGGTCCGGCGGGTGGTGGTCATCCTGTCCGGTTCGCGCGGCGGGTCCAGCCTCTTCAAGGAGACCCTGGCCCGGCATGCCCGCATCGCCTCCCTCGACGGGGAAGTGGACCCCTTGCTGGCCTTGACCGGCAACGGCTTCAATCGAAATTCCGACAGCGATTGCATCGAACGGGTGGCCCATGCCGGGGAACTGGCCAGCAGCATCCTGGACGAGATTTCCTTTGCCTCGACGGAGCTTCTCGACACCGGGCTGCTGCTGAGGAAATGGAGGAACCGGCTGCTGCTGCAGTTCCCCGCGCATTTCCTGGATGCCGGTGCCGAGCAAGGCCTGGAGCGCTCGCTGGAGGCGGCCTTGAGCCGCATCGATCGTGGCGACCGCCGCAGCGAGGCCGAGTTGCAAACGTCGATTCTTGCCGCCGTGTTCGGCGACGAGCCCTGGCGCATCGGCTATTACGACGGCCGGGCCGCCGCCGGCGCGGGCCGCTTCTTCGACGAGCCGCTGAAGATCGAAGAGCCGCCCTTCGTCGTGCCCGCGCTCAGGCGGCGGCCCTTCGGCGAGGCCGATGTGCGGGATTCGGTGCTGCTGTTCAAGTCGCCATCCGACGCCTACCGCATCGGCATGTACGAGCAACTGTTCCCCAATGCCGAGGTGAGCTACATCCACCTGACCCGGGGCTTCGCGCAGTCCGTCAACGGCCTGATGGACGGCTGGCTCTATCCGCTGGGATTCTTCTCGCACGACCTCGGCAAGATCGGCTGCGAACTCGCGATCCGGGGCTATTCCGAGCGCGTGCCCTTCGGTCGCCGGTGGTGGAAGTTCGATCTGCCGCCGAACTGGCGGAAGTTCACCGACGCGAGGCTGGAGGAGGTGTGCCTGAACCAGTGGTACTCCTGCCACGAAGCCATTCTGCAAAGCGGCGTCGACACCCTGCGCGTCTCCTTCGAAGACTTCATCGCCAAGCCGGTCGCGCTGCTGGGGCGGATCACCGAGCAGCTGGGTCTGCCCGCCATGGCGCTGCCGGATGCGCTGCCCATCAGGATGGCGACCGAAGCGCCGGGCCCGCGGCGCTGGCACAAACGAGCCGCCCTGCTCATGGACCTGGGCCGGCGGCCCGAGGTGCGCGCGATGATGGGCCGGCTCGGCTATTCCATGGACCCCGACACATGGCTGTGAACGCCAGGCTTCTGCTGCCCTATCTGATGGGCCAGCGCCGTGACGGTCTGCGTCATGTGCTCGACCTCGACCCCCATCCCTGGGAGGTGCTGGCGCCCGCCCGGCTGCACGAGGTGCGGATCGACGACCCCATCGCGAAGCTGCGCAGCCTGGGCAGCCTCTACGCCCTGCTGGCCACGCGCGTCGCCGCGCTGGCCCGCAGCGGCAGCCGGCCGGTCAGCCTCGCCGGCGACTGCGTCTCGAGCCTGGGCATGCTGGCCGGGCTGCAACAGGCCGGCCAGCCGCCCGAGCGCGTGCTCTGGCTCGATGCCCATGGCGACTTCCACACCTGGTCCAGCACCCAGACCCAGTACATCGGCGGCATGCCGCTGGCCATGTTCGTCGGCCGGGTCGACCCCGGCCCCGACCCGCGCAGCCGGGCGGCACGGGCCTGCCTGGCCAGCATCGGCGTGCAGGCCTATCCGCAGCGGCAGATCGTGCTTGCCGATGCGCGCGACCTCGACCCCGGCGAACGCGAAGCCCTGCTGGACTCCCGGATCCTGCGCTGCCCGCTCGGCGAGATGCTGGAGCACCTGCAGCCGCGGGAACGCCTCTACCTGCACTGGGATACCGACGTCATCGACGACCCGGCCCATATGCCCGCGCTCAAATACCATGTCCGGCGCGGCCCCAGCGCCGCGGACATGGCGGCCTTCTTCGAAGCCCTGCGGTCCTACAACATCGTCGCCGTCTCGGTCTCCGCCTGGCATGCGGAACAGGACGCCGACCACCGTACCGCGCGGGCCTGCTTGGAGATCTTGAACATGCTGCTCGGCACCTGACGCCGCGCATGGATCGAAGGCTTCCCGATGCCGCGAAGAGGGACCCCATGAATGAGAACATGGCCGCTGCGGCCCGAAACATCCACCCGCAGCATCTGGACCTGGACAAGACCGCGCGTGCGGCTTTGAAGGGACAGCGCCCCTGCGTCGTGTGGTTCACCGGCCTTTCGGGTGCCGGGAAGAGCACCATCGCCAACCTCGTGGAGCTGCGGCTGCATGGCATGGGGTGCCATACCTACATGCTCGATGGCGACAACGTCCGTCGCGGGCTGAACAGCGACCTCGGATTCACCGAGGCCGATCGCATCGAGAACATCCGGCGCGTGGCCGAAGTGGCCCGCTTGATGGTCGATGCCGGCCTGATCGTCCTGGCCGCGTTCATCTCGCCGTTTCGTGTCGAGCGCAGGATGGCGCGATCGCTGGTGGGCGACGGCGAATTTGTTGAAGTGCATGTGGACACCCCCTTGCAACTGGCGGAGCAGCGCGATGTGAAGGGCCTGTACAAGAAGGCTCGCCGTGGCGAGTTGAAGAACTTCACGGGCATCGACTCGCCCTACGAGGTCCCGGAAGCACCGGACCTGCGGCTGAGCACCGTCGACACCTGCGCCGAGCGGGCGGCCGACCGGGTCGTCGAGCACTTGCGCATGATGGGTCGTATCGCTTGAGAGTGCCGCGCACGGCAAGACGATTCGCCCATAGAATGAGAACAATTCTCATTTCATGAAATCACCCACATGACTTCCGAACCGTCCTCCGGCGCCGTCCAGGCGCCGACCCGGCTCCACATCGCCGCGCGCGTCGCCGCCGGCCTGCTCGGCGGCTGGGCCTTTGTGTGGGGCTGCGTCACGCTGGGCGTCGCGCTGCTGCTGGCCACCGGCATGCGCTACGGCGAGGCCCTGACCCTGGCCTATCTGCTGGCCTTTCTGGTTTATCTGGGGGCCTTGCTGTGGGCCTTCGCGGCGGCCAGCCTGGCGCGGGTCTGGACCGTGCTGGCCGGCGGCGGCGCGCTGATGACGGGCCTGGCCTGGCTGCTGAGCCGGCAGGCCTGAACGGGCAGGGGAGCAAGATGTTCAAGACCTTCCGACTCTCGATGAGCTGGGTCCACACCTGGTTCGGCCTGGTGCTGGGCTTTGTGCTGATGGCCTGCTTCTTCTTCGGCTCGCTGTCGGTGTTCGACCGCGAGATCGACCGCTGGGCGATTCCCGCCTCGCGTTTCGCGCCGCAGCCCATGCCCTCCTTCGACAAGATGCTGGAGCCGGCCTTCCGCACCATCAAGCTCGACGCCGCCGCGCGCGAGGAGGCGCAGTCGCGCAACAATGGTGTGCTGCCCGAGGAACTGCCGCTGCACGAGTGGGGTGCCTACACGACGCACCGCGACCCGGTGCTGCAGATGTGGTCCGGCTTCGAACTGCCCAATCCCAAGGACCCGGACAACGACCATGCCTACGGCCTGCTGACCCTGGACCCGCGCAGCGGCCGGCCGCTGCCCGAGACCGCGCTGAAGATCGGCAGCCAGTTCTTCTACCCGATGCATTACGGCCTGCACCTGCACTGGCTGGACCTGGGCTACTGGGTCGTCGCGCTGGCCGCGCTGGCGATGCTGGCGGCCCTGGTCAGCGGCGTCGTGATGCACCGCAAGATCTTCCGCGAGCTGTTCACCTTCCGGCCCGGGAAGCACACCCAGCGCAGCACGCTGGACCTGCACAACCTGACCGGCGTGGTGGCGCTGCCCTTTCACTTCATGTTTGCGCTGTCGGGTCTGATCATCTTCGCGGGCATCTATTTCCCGCTCTCGAGCACGATGATGAAGCCGCAGGCCAAGTCCTTCGAGAAGGCCGAGGCCGCGCGCACCGGCCTGCCCGAGCATGGCGCCGGCATCGCCGCGCCGCTGGCCTCGGTCGACGCGATGGTGGCCGAAGCGCAGCGGCGCTGGGCCGCGCGCGGCATGGCCGGCGAGGTGGGCCTCTTGAGCATCCATCATGTGGGCGACCTCAATGCCACGGTCAGCATCTACCGCGCCGGCACCGACCGCGTGAGCCTGACCGGCGAGGGCATCCACTTCAACGGCGCCACCGGCCAGCTGATCCGCGAGGACGATCCGGTCACGGCGGTGAAGGGCGTCAACGACTTCATCACCGGCCTGCATCTGCAGCATTTCCGCCATTGGCTGCTGCGCGCGCTCTATTTCATCGGCGGCATGGCCGGCTGCGTCTGCATCGCCACCGGCTTCATCTTCTTCGTCGAGAAGCGCAAGCGCCAGCATGCGAAGGCCGGCACCAGCGGCGCGCGCTGGGTCGATGCGCTGGCGGTCACGACGGTGACCGGCATGCTGATCGCCACCACCGCGATGCTGGTCGGCAACCGCCTGCTGCCGGTCGACCTGCCGGAGCGCGGCCTCTGGGAGGAGCGGGTGTTCTGGGGTGCCTGGGGGCTGGCGCTGCTGCATGCGGTCTGGCGCACGGCAGCGGTGCGCGAAGCGCGCATCGCGCCGGCCTGGCGCGAGCAATGCTGGGCGGTGGCCACGCTGGCCCTGGCCGCGGCGGCGCTGAACTGGATCACCACCGGCGACCATTTGCTCAAGACCGTTGCCGAGGGCTACTGGCCGGTGGCCGGCGTCGACCTGCTGCTGCTGGTCACGGCCGGCCTGGCGCTGCTGGCGGTGCGCCGCCTCGCGCGCCGCGAACGCCGCGCGGCGCCCGCCGCCGCGGGCAGCGAGACCGCGCTGCCGGAGGTGGCCAATGCCTGAGATCCTGCTGCTGGCCGGCGCGCTGCTGGCCGCGCTGCTGGGCCTGGCCTGGCTGGCGCTGGCGATGGAGGTGCACTGGGAACAGGTGCGGGGGCGCGACGCGCCGCTGCCGCCGGGCCTGGCGCGCGCGCTGCGCATGCTGGGCGCGCTCGCCCTGTCGGCGTCGCTGGCGCTGTGCCTACGGGTCGACCATGTGTCGATGGCGGCCCTGGTCTGGGTGATGGCCCTGGCCGCGGCCGCGCTGACGCTGGCCTTCACGCTCGGCTGGAAGCCGCGTCTGCTGGCGCCGCTGCTGGCCGGCGCGGGCCGACGCTGAACGCCGCCCCCGCCATTTCGAGGCCCAACGCCACGCCCGGGCGCCAGGTGCCCCCACGAAAATTCATTTTTCGTATCGTGGATTGGAATTGCAGGAAAATGCCGGCCAGCGCCTTGGTCCCGACACGAGGGGATCGAGGTCTGGTTTTCACGCGCCTCGCTGCCATCGGCGGCCGGGCCATCATCTCCAGGACAAGTACCCATGAGCACCCAGCAGCCCAACATCATCTACACGCTGACCGATGAGGCCCCCCTGCTCGCGACGAGCGCGTTTCTGCCCATCATGCAGGCCTTCGCGGAGCCCGCCGGCATCAAGGTCGGCAGCAGCGACATCTCGGTGGCGGCCCGCATCCTGGGTGCGTTCGGCGACTTCCTGGCGCCCGAGCAGCGCGTGCCGGACAACCTGGCCGAACTGGGCAAGCTGACCCTGACGCCGGACGCCAACATCATCAAGCTGCCCAATATCAGCGCCTCGGTGGCCCAGCTGCTGGCCGCGATCAAGGAGCTGCAGGGCAAGGGCTACGCGATTCCCGACTATCCCGAGGCGCCCAAGACCGAGGAAGAGAAGGCGATCCGCGCCCGCTACGCCAAGTGCATCGGCAGCGCGGTGAATCCGGTGCTGCGCGAGGGCAATTCCGACCGCCGCGCCCCCAAGGCCGTCAAGGAATACGCCCGCAAGAACCCGCATGCGATGGCCGACTGGAGCCAGGCCTCGCGCTCGCATGTCTCGCACATGCACCACGGCGACTTCTATCACGGCGAGAAGTCCATCACCCTCGACAAGGCGCGCGAGGTCAAGATGGAGCTGCAGACCAAGGGCGGCCAGACCCTGGTGCTCAAGCCCAAGGTCGCGCTGCAGGCCGGCGAGATCATCGACTCGATGTTCATGAGCAAGCAGGCCCTGCTCGAGTTCTACGAGAAGGAAATCGAGGACGCGCACAAGACCGGCGTGATGTTCTCGCTGCACGTCAAGGCCACGATGATGAAGGTCTCGCACCCGATCGTGTTCGGCCACTGCGTGCGCATCTTCTACCGCGAGGCCTTCGAGAAGCACGGCAAGCTGTTCGACGAGCTGGGCGTCAACGTCAACAACGGCATGGTCGATCTCTACAACAAGATCGCCACGCTGCCGCAGAGCAAGCAGGACGAAATCAAGCGCGACCTGCACGCCTGCCACGAGCACCGTCCCGAGCTGGCGATGGTGGACTCGGCCAAGGGCATCACCAACTTCCACTCGCCCAACGACATCATCGTCGACGCCTCGATGCCCGCGATGATCCGCAACGGCGGCAAGATGTGGGGCGCCGACGGCCGCCTGAAGGACGTCAAGGCCGTGATGCCCGAGAGCACCTTCGCCCGCATCTATCAGGAGATGATCAACTTCTGCAAGTGGCACGGCAACTTCGATCCCAAGACCATGGGCACCGTGCCCAACGTCGGCCTGATGGCCCAGCAGGCCGAGGAATACGGTTCGCACGACAAGACCTTCGAGATCGGCGAGGACGGCGTGGCGAATATCGTCGACCTGGCCACGGGCGAGGTGCTGCTGACCCAGAACGTCGAGCGGGGCGACATCTGGCGCATGTGCCAGGTCAAGGACGCGCCGATCCGCGACTGGGTCAAGCTGGCCGTCACGCGCGCCCGCAACTCCGGCATGCCGGCGGTGTTCTGGCTGGACCCCTATCGCCCGCATGAGAACGAGCTGATCAAGAAGGTCAAGGTCTATCTGAAGGAGCACGACACCGCGGGCCTGGACATCCAGATCATGAGCCAGGTGCGCGCGATGCGCTACACGCTGGAGCGCGTGATCCGCGGCCTGGACACGATCTCGGTGACCGGCAATATCCTGCGCGACTACCTGACCGACCTGTTCCCGATCATGGAACTGGGCACCTCGGCCAAGATGCTGTCGATCGTCCCGCTGATGGCCGGCGGCGGCATGTACGAGACCGGCGCGGGCGGCTCCGCCCCCAAGCATGTGCAGCAGCTGGTGGAGGAGAACCACCTGCGCTGGGATTCGCTGGGCGAGTTCCTGGCCCTGGCCGTCAGCCTGGAAGACCTGGGCCTGAAGACCGGCAACGGCGCGGCCAAGGTCCTGTCCAAGACCCTGGACGCCGCCACCGGCAAGCTGCTGGACAACAACAAGAACCCCAGCCCCAAGACCGGCCAACTGGACAACCGCGGCAGCCAGTTCTACCTGGCCATGTACTGGGCCCAGGAACTGGCCGCCCAGACCGAGGACAAGGTCCTGCAGGCCCGCTTCGCGCCGCTGGCCAAGACCCTGGCCGAGAACGAGCAGACCATCGTCCAGGAGCTGAACGAGGTGCAGGGCAAGCCGGTCGACATCGGCGGCTACTACATGCCCGACGCCGAGAAGCTGGCTGCCGTGATGCGTCCCAGCAAGACGCTGAACGCGGCGCTGGCCGCCGTGCGCGGCTGACCTTGTCGCGCGGGCGCTGCGGCGCCCGTGAGCCACCGATCGACGGCGTGGGGGCAGGCCTTGCCTCCACGTTTTTTTTCATGGGGGAGGGCGCCAGCCCGGTCGAAGCAAGAGGCGCGTCGACCGTCGATGGCTCGGCCGCCGATTCCGCCTAGACTGCGGCGATGGCCTCGCCCGATCACCGGCCCGATCACCGGCTCTTCTTCGCGCTCTACCCGGACCGCGCCACGGCCCTGCGCATCGCCGCGCTGGCCTCGCGGCTGCGCACGCAGCTAGGCCTGAAGGGCCGGCCGCATGAACTGAACCGCTTCCATGTCACCCTGCACCATCTGGGCGACTTCGTCGGCATGCCGGCGGACCTCCGCGCGAGGGCCGAGGCCGCGGCGGCGACGCTGAGCTGGCCGTGCTTCGCGCTGAGCTTCGAGCAGTTGCTGAGCTTCACGCGCAAGGCCGGCAACCGTCCGCTGGTGCTGGGCGGCGGTGCGGGCCTGGAGGGGGTGAGCGATTTCCGGCGCGCGCTGGGCGAGGCGCTGCAGGCCGCCGGTCTGCCGGTGGAGCGGCATTTCACGCCGCACCTGACCCTGCTGTACGACGACCAGGCGGTGCCGCGGCGGGAGGTCGAGCCGATCGGCTGGACCGCCGGAGAATTCGTACTGGTCGACAGCCTGCTGGGGCGGCACCGTCATGTGGCGCTGGCGCGCTGGCCGCTGCGCGCCGCGGATGCCGCAGATGCCTCACAATGAGGCCCATGCGAGCAGCCTTGAGCATCCTGGGTCTGGTGGTGGTGCTGACCATCGTCTTGCTGCTGGGCAAGAAGCAGATGCAGGCGGTCACGCCGCATCGGGTGCCCACCGGCGCCAGCGCTGCCGGCGCGACGGCGCCCGAGGCGGCGCGCCGGCAGGTGCAGGAGGCGCTGGAGCGGGGCGCGCAGCGCGCCTCCGACGCTCAGCCCTGAGTCGCGACGATGGCCTCGGCCAGCGCGCGCACGCTCAGCGGCGCGCAGCCCTCGGCCTTGTTGCTGATCGTCACATAGGCCTTGTGGCCGGCGGCCGTGGTGCCGCGGATCACTCGGGCCAGCACCGCGCGGGTCTCGGGATCGGGATCCAGCATGCGGTCGAAGTCGCCATAGCGCTTGGCCGCCGCCTCGTAGCCGAAGGGGCCGTGCAGGCGGTTCAGATTCCAGCGGCACACCAGCGGGCCGGGCCAGAGCGCGCGCAGCAGCGGCAGCTGTGCCTGGATAGGCGGCAGCTTGGGATGCAGGCCCAGGCAGTAGGTGGCGCCGGCCTCGCGCAGCACGGCGACGAAATCCGGCCTCAGCCATTCGGGGTCGCGTACCTCCACCGCGATCACGCCGTCCGGCGCGCGTTCGCGCAGCTCGGAAGGGGCGGGCAGGGCCCGCAGCAGCGCGCGCAGGCGTTCCAGCTGTTCGGGCATGCGCGCCAGCATCGCCGGCGTCAACGGGCTGAGCTGGAACACCAGGGCACCGATCCGGGCGCCCAGGCCCTCCAGCGCCGGCCGGACGAACTCCTGCAGCGCCAGCTCGGGGTCCAGGAAGGCGGGGTTGAGCTGCTGGCCGCGCCCGCTGCCCTCGGCGCGCAGCTGGGCGTCGGCCACCAGGCTGGGCGCCTTGACGGTGAAGCGGAACGCGGGCGGTACCTGGTCGGCATAGCGCTCGTACTGGCTGGCCGTCAGCGGGCGATAGAAGCCGCGGTCGATGCTGACCGCGCGCAGCAGCGGCTGCTGGCCGTAGGCCGCCAGGCCGTGTTTGGACAGCAGGCTGTCCGAGTAGGCCTTGTCCCAGACCAGGCCGCCCCAGCCGGGGTAGGTCCAGGAGGATGTGCCCAGATGGGCCTGGACGGGCAGGGCGGCCGCGAGGGCCTGTTGGGATTCGTCGACGGGCAGGGGCCGGACCTTGGGGATGGGCGGCTTGAGCGGGGGCGGTGCCGCGTCCGGAAACAACGCATCTTGCATAAGCGCGCAAGGATACCCGGGCCCGCTTGCTACACTGCCCGGCCCCATGAACACGAGCTCTGCCACCGACGAATACGCGATGCGCCTGGCGCTGGATCAGGCGCACAACGCCCTGCTGGTCGGCGAGGTGCCGGTGGGCGCGGTGATCATGCGCGCCGGCCAGGTGATCGCCACCGGCTACAACCGCCCGATCACGACGCACGACCCGACGGCGCACGCCGAGATCGTTGCGCTGCGCCATGCCGCTACCCTGCTGGGCAACTACCGGCTGCCGGAGTGCGAGCTGTTCGTGACCCTGGAGCCCTGCGCGATGTGCGCAATGGCGATGATGCATGCGCGCCTGAAGCGCGTGGTGTTCGCCGCCCCCGATCCCAAGACCGGCGTGGCCGGCTCGGTGCTGGACCTGTTTGCGCACAAGGCCCTGAACCACCACACCCATATCGTCGGCGGCGTGCTGGCCGAGCCTTCGGCCAAGCTGCTGCGCGAGTTCTTTGCCGAGCGCCGCGCCGCCGCGCGCCAGCGCCGCCTGCAGGCGGCTTCCTCCGATGCCCCCGACTCGCCGATTCCCACCGGCGACGCCACCCACCTGGACGACGACCCTCCATGAGCTCTCTGACCCTGTTCACCCCCGCCGGCGTGCTGGCCCAGGCCCAGCCGCTGAAGCGCGCCGCCAAGCGCCTGGCCAAGCTGGGCTTCGAGGTCGAGATCGACGCCGACGCGCTGACCAAGCACCAGCGCTTCGCCGGCGACGACGCGACGCGCCTGGCGGCCCTGCATCGTGTGGCGAAGGCCGCGCCCTCGGTGGCCCTGGCCACCCGCGGCGGCTACGGCATGACGCGGCTGCTGGACCAGATCGACTGGAAACTGCTGGCCCATGCGATCGAGCATGGCACGCGCTGGGTGGGGCACAGCGACCTGACCGCGCTGCATCTGGGCCTGCTGGCGCATGCCAAGTACCGCGGCTTTGGCCTCTGGGCCGGCCCGCTGGCCTGCGACGACTTCGGCCGCAAGGAGGAGGACGGCGGCGTCGACGACGTGACCCAGGACTGCTTCACCGAGGCGATGGACGGGCTGCTGGAGGCGGTGGGCTTCCGCACCGAGGCCGGCTTCGACGGCTTCGAGGCGCGCGGCACGCTGTGGGGCGGCAATCTCTGCGTGCTCGGCTCGATGCTGGGCACCCCGCATTTCCCCAAGATCAAGGGCGGCATCCTGTTCCTGGAGGATGTCAACGAGCACCCCTACCGGGTCGAACGCATGCTGCTGCAGCTGGCCCAGGCCGGCGTGCTGGGTGCGCAGAAGGCGGTGATTCTGGGCGAGTTCAGCGCCTGGAAGAAGTCGCCGCTGGACCGCGGCTACACGCTGAAGACCGCGATCGAGGCGGTGCGCGCGCGCTGCCCGGGCCTGCCCATCCTGACCGGTCTGCCCTTCGGCCATGTGCCGACCAAGGTCTGCCTGCCGGTCGGCGCCAAGGTGGAGATGCTGGTGCAGGGGCGCGAGGCCCTGCTGGCCTGGGGCGCGGATCATGCCCACCACGATCATGGTCGGCACGACCATCACCACGCGCACTGATCCGGTGCGCCGCCCCGCGCCTGCGGGATGAAAGGCGCGCCAAAGCCCTTATGATGGCGGCCTTGCCTCCAGCGCGTGCGGCCACGAGCCGCACGGTCTTGGGGGCTCGTTGTTTTCTGATGGGTGCCCGCTCGAGCCCGACCCGATGGCTCGCCGTTCGCGCGCCCGTTCTGTAAGGATAGGTTCGCATGCAAGGGCTTCCTGGTCTCGCCGCCGCCGCGCGCGGCATCTGCTTGGCGCTGGCCGCCGCGGCTGCGGCGCTCGCGCTGACGGCCTGCAACAACAGCCCCTACGAGCTGGGTGCCGCCAAGACCAACACGATCTTCAATTCCTTCGACGAGCGCTCGCCGCGCTATCTGGATCCGGTCGCGGCCTACACCAATCCCGAGTCGGTCTACACCTACCAGATCTACGAGCCGCTGTATGCCTACCACTACCTGAAGCGCCCCTACGAGCTGATGCCCAAGGTGGCGGAGAAGGTGGTGCATCCCTACTACCTGGACAAGGACGGCAAGCGCCTGAGCGACGATGCGCCGGCGGAGCAGATCGCGCAGAGCATCTACGACATTCCGATCAAGCAGGGCATCAGGTACCAGCCGCACCCGGCCTTCGCCAAGGACGACAGGGGCAACTACCTCTATCACCACCTGAGCCGCGAGCAACTGGGCGACAAGCGTTCGCCCTGGGACTTTCCGGTGCAGGGCACGCGCGAGATGGTGGCCGAGGACTTCGTCTACACGATCAAGCGCCATGCCACGCCGCGCGTCGAGGCACCGCTGTTCGCGGTGTTCTCCGAGTACGTGGTCGGCCTGAAGGACTACGGCAAGCTGGTGCGCGCCGAGAACGCCAAGCTGCTGAAGGGCCTGCCCGAGACCCAGGCGGACAAGCCCTTCCTGGACTTCCGCCAATGGCCGCTGGAGGGCGCGCAGGCCGTCGACAAGCACACCTTGCGCGTCAAGATCCGCGGCAAGTATCCGCAGTGGCAGTACTGGATGGCGATGACCTTCATCGTGCCCCTGCCCTGGGAGGCCGATGCCTTCTATGCCCAGCCGGGCATGAGCGAGAACAGCCTGTCGCTGAACCAGTGGCCGGTGGGCACCGGCCCCTACATGATGACCGAGTACGTGCAGGACCGGCGCCATGTGATGAAACGCAACCCGAACTATCGCGGCGACCCCTATCCCTGCGAGGGCTCGGAGGCCGACCGCCAGGCCGGCCTGCTGGCCGACTGCGGCAAGACCATGCCCTTCGCCGACACCATCGTCTCCACCATCGTCAAGGAGAAGGTGCCGCGCAAGGAGCTGTTCAAGCAGGGCTATCTGGACGTGCCCGAGATCGAGCGCCCGGAATGGGGCGTGGATTTCATCGTCGACATGGAAGACTCCGACGAGGTCAAGGCCGCCTACCAGGCCAAGGGTTTCAAGTTCCCGCAGACCACCGACATCAACAGCTGGTACGTGGGCTTCAACTGGCTGGACCCGGTGGTCGGCAAGGGCGATACGCCCGAGCAGCAGATCAGGAACCGCAAGCTGCGGCATGCGCTGTCGATCGCGATCGACTGGGAGGAGGGCTACGGCCGCATCTTCCGCAGCAAGGGCGGGGTGGCCGCCCATGGCCCGGTGCCGCCGGGCGTGTTCGGCTCGCGAGAGGAGCAGCCGGGCTACTTCAACCCGGTGACGCACCGCCTGGTCGACGGCCAGGTGATGCGCCGGCCGATCGAGGACGCGCAGAAGCTGCTGGCCGAGGCCGGCTACCCGGACGGCCGCGACGCCAGGACCGGCAAGCCCCTGGTGCTGAGCTATGACTACCAGCGCACCGCGACGCCCGAGATCAAGGCGGAGCTGGACTGGATGGTCAAGCAGTACGCCAAGCTGGGCGTGCAGCTGGAGATCCGCGCCACCGACTTCAACCAGTTCCAGGACAAGGTGCTGAAGGGCAAGCACCAGATCTACTGGTGGGGCTGGCTGGCCGACTATCCGGATGCCGAGAACTTCCTGTTCCTGCTCTATGGCCCGAATGCCAAGAGCCTGCACGAGGGCGAGAACACCTCCAACTACCAGAACGCCGACTACGACCGCCTGTACCGGCGCATGCAGACCCTGGAGGACGGGGCCGAGAAGCAGCAGGTGATCGACGAGATGGTGCGCATCGCGCGCGAGGACGCGCCCTGGGCCTGGGGCTACTGGCCCTATGTGGCCCTGGCCTTCCAGCCCTGGGTGCACAACGGCAAGCCCGGCATCATGGTGCGCGACATGGCGCGCTACTACCGCGTCGATCCGGATCTGCGCGCCGTCAAGCAGGCCGAGTGGAACCGCCCGATCTGGTGGCCGCTGCTGCTGCTGGTCGCCGGCGCCGGCGCCATCGCCTGGACCACCCGCCGCTCCTTCCGCGCCCGCGAACTGGCCACGGCCAAGGGCTACACGCCGGCGCGCGGCAGCGCCGCCTGAGACCGCATCACACCATGCTGAACTACATGATCCGCCGGCTCGGCTACGGCATCCTGATACTGATCGGTGTCAACCTGTTCACCTTCTTCCTGTTCTTCTCGGTCAACACGCCGGACGACATGGCGCGCCTGAACATCGGCGGCAAGCGCGTCACGCAGGAGCAGATCGAGAAGTGGAAGACCGAGCGCGGCTACGACAAGCCGCTGTACTGGAACGAGGCCGAGGCCGGCGCACAGAAGGTGACGAAGACCATCCTGTGGGAGCGCTCGGTCTCGCTGATGCTCTTGGACTTCGGCCGCTCCGACGCGCGCCAGGCCGTCAACATCGGCCATGAGATCAAGACCCGCATGGGCATCAGCCTGCAGCTGGCGGTGCCGCTGTTCATCCTGCAGGTGATCGTCAGCACGGCCTTCGCGCTGCTGCTGGTGTTCTTCCGCAATTCCAGGATCGACTTCTGGGGCGTGGTGCTGTGCGTGCTGATGCTGTCGATCTCCAGCCTGTTCTACATCATCGTGGGCCAGTACCTGTTCTCGCGCGTGCTCAAGCTGGTGCCGATCAACGGCTACGCGCCGGGCCTGGACGCGGTCAAGTTCCTGGCCCTGCCGATCGCGCTCTCGCTGCTGTCGCGCCTGGGCGGCGAGGCGCGGCTGTACCGTGCGATGTTCCTGGAGGAGGTGGGCAAGGACTATGTGCGCACCGCGCGGGCCAAGGGCCTGTCGGAGCAGGTGGTGCTGTTCCGCCATGTGCTGCGCAATGCGCTGATCCCCATCATCACCAGTGCCGGCGCCTATCTGCCCTATGTGTTCCTGGGCTCGCTGGTGTTCGAGAGCTTCTTCGGCATCCCGGGCCTGGGGGCCTTCGTGATCGAGGCCATCACCGGCCAGGACTTCGCCATCGTGCGCACCATGGTGTTCCTCGGGGCGCTGCTCTACATCGCCACCAACGCCCTGATCGACGTGGCCTACACCTTCGTCGACCCGCGCGTGCGGCTCGCCTGACCGGCAGATCATCATGGGATTCAAGTTCGTCTTCCTCTGGACCGATGTGGCGCTGTGGGCCCTGTTCGCCGCGCTGATCGCCTATGTGCTGCGCATCCGCGCCCTGCCCAATCTGCGCGCCACCTGGGTGCGCGTGCTGCGCGATCCGGCGGCGCTGTCGGCCGGCCTGGTGCTGCTGCTCTTCCTGGCCGTGACGGCGCTGGACAGCGTGCATTTCCGCCGCGCGCTGACGAGCGGGCCCGGTGCCGCCACCTTCTATGACACGCACACCGAATCGCTGCTGGACCTGCTGCTGGCGCGCCAGATCGAGATGCGCGAGACCACCTATTCGCGCCCGCTGGACTATCAGGGCCTGAACAAGGAAAGCGTCACCGACCTAGCTGGCCAGACCTTGCGCGACTTCCCGCGCCTGGCCTTCGGCGGCGCGCATCTCACCGACCCGGCGCGGCAATGGGCCGGCGATGTGCGCGTCCGCGCGCTGGGCGGGCTGCTGGGCGGCGCGTTGCTGGCCGCTGCGGCGCTGCTGCTGTTCGCCGCCGCGCTGGCCGGCGGCCATGGCGGCTTCGTCCCGGCGCTCAGGGATCTGCTGGCCGACCGCACGCATTACCCGCTGCGCGCGCTCTGGATCACGGCGGCCGTCGCGCTGCTGCTGGCCGGGCCGGTGGCGGCGCTGATGAACCATTACCACGTATTCGGCACCGACCGCACCGGCAACGACGTGCTCTACCAGGCGCTGAAGAGCGTGCGCACCGCCTTCGTGATCGGCGCGATCTCCACGCTGGCGACCCTGCCGCTGGCCCTGGTGTTGGGCATCCTGGCCGGCTATTTCAAGGGCTGGGTCGACGAGCTGATCCAGTATGTCTACACCACGCTCAGCTCGGTGCCGAATGTGCTGCTGATCGCCGCCTGCGTGCTGATGGTGCAGGTGTTCCTGGACAAGAACCCCGGCCTGTTCGAGACCGGCGCCGAGCGCTCCGACCTGAAGATGTTCCTGCTCTGCGTGATCCTCGGGGTGACCGGCTGGGCCGGCCTGTGCCGCCTGGTGCGCGGCGAGACCCTGAAGCTGCGCGAGCTGGACTATGTGCAGGCCGCCACCGCCTTCGGCGTCAGCGACGCGCGCATCATGGCGCGCCACATCGTGCCCAACGTGATGCACCTGGTGCTGATCACCGTGGTGCTCTCCTTCTCCGAGCTGATCCTCTACGAGGCGGTGCTGACCTATGTGGGCGTCGGCGTCGACCCGGGCATGAACAGCTTCGGCGGCATGATCAACCTGGCCCGCTCCGAGATGTCGCGCGAACCGGTGGTGTGGTGGAGCTTTGCCGCCGCATTCGGCTTCATGGTGACCCTGGTGCTGGCCGCCAACCTGTTCGCCGACGGCGTGCGCGACGCCTTCGATCCGCGCGCCCGCAGCCTGCGCCCGCGCGTGCTGTCCCTGAAGAAGAAAAGCGCAAAGGCCTGACGAGCATGCTGAAGATTGACAACCTCAAGGTAGCGCTCGACGCCGATGTCGGCCTGGTGCGCGCGATCGACGGCATGCGCCTGGCGATCGCCCGTGGCGAGACCTTCGCGCTGGTGGGCGAGTCGGGCTGCGGCAAGAGCATGACCGCGCTGGCCCTGATGCGCCTCTTGCCCGACAACGGCCGCATCAGCGCCGGCCAGCTGCTGCTGGACGAGCAGGACGTGTTCGGCCTGCCCGAGGCTCAGATGCGCGAGGTGCGCGGCGGCCGCATCGGCATGATCTTCCAGGAGCCCTCGACCAGCCTGAACCCGGTGATGCGGGTGGGGCAGCAGATCGTCGAGGCGATCGAGGCGCACACGCCGCTGCGCGGCGCGGCCGCGCGCGCCAAGGCGATCGACTGGTTGCGCCGGGTTGGCATCCCCGAGCCCGAGCGTCGCATCGACGAATATCCGTTTCGCCTCTCGGGTGGCCAGAAGCAGCGCGTGATGATCGCGATGACCCTGGCGGCCGAGCCGGACTATCTGATCGCCGACGAGCCGACCACGGCGCTGGACGTGACCATCCAGGCGCAGATCCTCGATCTGCTGACGGACCTGCAGCGCGAGCGGCGCCTGGGCGTGCTGCTGATCACCCACGACCTGGCGGTGGTGTCCGGCATGGCCCACCAGGTGGCGCTGATGTATGCGGGCCAGATCGTCGAGGTGGCGCCGTCCGTCGAGTTTTTCGCGGCCCCCAAGCATCCCTATGCGCGCCTGCTGCTGCAGGCCCTGCCGGATGCGGGCCGCCGCGGGGCGGCCCTGGCGGCGATCGCCGGTACCGTGCCGCCGCTGTGGCAGGAGTTCGACGGCTGCCGCTTTGCGCCGCGCTGCAACCGCGCGGTGGCCAACTGCCATGACCAACGGCCCGAGCTCGAGACCCTGTCCGCCATGCATGCCGTGCGCTGCCGGCTCTACACCCATTCCGAGGAATTCGCGGCCGAGGTCGTGGCCGCCGTGCCGACGGTAGCCGCGCCGGGGCCTGCGGCTACCGATCCGGGGCAGGTCGCGCCGCTGCTGGAGGTGAAGAACCTAAGCGTGCGCTTCGCGCTGAAGCGCGGCCTGTTCGGTGGCGGCGGACCGCGCTACTTCAATGCGGTGGACGATGTGTCCTACAGCATCCGTCCGGGCCAGACCCTGGCCCTGGTGGGCGAGTCCGGCTGCGGCAAGACCACCTCGGGCAAGGCCATTGTCCAGCTGCTGCGTCGCCAGGCCCGGATCGAGGGTCAGGCCTTGCTGGAAGGGCGGGACCTGTTCGCGCTGGACGGCGATGCGCTGCGCGAGGCGCGCCGCCAGGTGCAGATCATCTTCCAGGATCCCTTTGCCTCGCTGAACCCGCGCATGCGGGTCTACGAGCTGCTGGAGGAGGGCGTGCTGGCGCTGCGGCCCGAGATGGACGCCGCGGCCCGCCGCCAGAGCCTGGAGACCCTGGTCGACCAGGTGGGCCTGCGGCGCGACGCGCTGGAGCGCTACCCGCACGAGTTCTCCGGCGGCCAGCGCCAGCGCATCGCGATCGCGCGCGCGCTGGCGGTAGAGCCGCGCCTGATCGTCTGCGACGAGCCCACCTCGGCGCTGGACGTGTCGGTGCAGGCGCAGATCCTCAATCTACTGCGCGAACTGCAGCGCAGCCGTGGCCTTTCCTATTTGTTCATCACCCATAACATCGGCGTGGTCGAATACATCGCCGACGAGGTGGCGGTGATGCGGTCCGGCCGCATCGTCGAGGCCGGCAGCACCGAGATGGTGCTGGGGCGCCCGAAACAAGACTACACGCGCACGCTGCTGGCGGCCGTGCCGAGGCTGCCGCGCGGCCTGCTGCAGCCGGCCTGATGCGCCAGGCTGGGACGATCCCCCAGATCGGTATGGAACTGGTCTGAGGGCTAGCCCGGTGCGCGCCGAGGGCGCGGTCCGAAGCCCGTTGCCGCATATGTCCCACTGAATCGATGCAAGTTCCCCAACGACATGATCGGCGCCTTGTGCCGATCATTTCAGGCAGACCCTCGGGCTCGCCTTCTTTCCGATGAGGCGACGTCTTCGGCAGGGGGGCGAGTCGCTGTTCCGGACGGCCGCCAGGTGCGGCGAGACGGACCTGCTGGCGCGCTGCCCGCATTGGAGGGCCGATGCCGATTGCCTGTCCACCATGCGTGACATCAGTGGCATGGCCGAGAGAGCGGTCGCGCCGATGCTCGGGCACCAGGTATGCGCGCCAATCTCCCGCTCAGCCATGAAGAATTATGTGGGCGCGGAGAACCGCCGCCCGGCTTGCAAGCTGACGCGTGCGGGGCAACCTGAGCGATGCAGGCGGCGTCGTTTCAACGCGCCCTAGGGTGGGGAGGTGCGGACCGTCTGGTCGCATTTCGGCTCGCTGTCGCGGTTCCGCGTGCCGCAGGCGCATATCCTGTGCTCCGTGTCGCCGTTCGCAATGACCGAGCGCTCGGCCATCACGGCTTGCTTGATCGCGGCCGGGGATTGCGCAAGGAAGTGCCAGCGGTTTTCCGACGGGGCGGCGACGCCTGGGCGTGGAGGTGTAAGAGGGTGTTTGCCCCTTGCCGACGCCGACCGCGAACGTCTTTCGCACAGACCTGCTTGTTTGCCTTCCGCACAAGCGGTCTTGCCCGGGTAAGCCCCAAGAGGGGCCGCGTCAGCTTGGTTTAAGATCTCGGCCTGTTCAGGATACTGCTGTAGTCTCGTTACACTCAGAGCCCTGAATATGGGTCGCCCGCAGGCCTAGCGCCGGCGGGCATTTTTTTGTTGAGTGTTCGGTTCCCACCGTGGCGCGACTTTTCGGCCGTCATGCCGGCCCTGCTGCTTGCAGAGGCTTACGAGGCTTGGTTCGTGTTGTGATACAACACCGTCCCTTGCACCCCGACGGTGCGGCGGACGCTGCCGCTTCGATGGCGGCTGGGCGGCATGACGCTTGCTATGGCCAGTGATACGGCGCTTATCCCCCGCATGCACCGATGGAAGAGTTTCGCAGTTTGATGAAGGAGCGCGCATGAACTTTGCGCAGGAGAAGCAAGGGGCATCCCGCTTCACAGGCATCAGTCTCGTGATATTGATTCACGTGCTGATCATCTGGGCGCTGGCCAGCGGCCTGGCCCGTAAGGCCATCGAGGCCGTCAAGGGCCCGATCGATGTGAAGGTGGTGGAGGAGAAGGTCAAGCCGCCGCCGCCGCCCGAAAAGGTCGTGCCGCCGCCACCCGACATGAAGGCCCCGCCGCCACCGTTCGTGCCGCCGCCGGAAGTGCAGGTCACCGCACCGCCGCCGCCCAACGCGATCCAGGCCCCGGTCAGCAATGTGCCGCCGCCGACCCGCGAAGTGGCCGCCACGCCGCCGCCCGCACCGGCGCCCGCGCCGGCGCCCGTGGCCCGTCCGGCCAAGATCACCGCCGGCATGGTCTGCACGAAGATGGGCAAGCCCGAGGTGCCGGCCGTCAACTGGGCCGGCGAGGCCCTGTACAAGGCCACCGCCACGGTCAAGGCTGGTCGCGTGACCGCCGTCGAAATCGCATCGCTGCGTGGTGGCGTGGACCGCCGTGCCCAGCGCGCGCTGATCCAGGCGATCACCGACACGCTGAAGGACACCTACGAGTGCCCGGGCGACCATGTGTTCGAGCAGGAGTTCCAGTTCCGCATCGAATAAGACAAAGCGTCCCAGCATTACGTACCCCAACACCGGGGCCGGGCCATGAGCCCAGCCCCAGTTTCTAACCTGAGTTCCGATCTCACTCGATCTCTCTAAGTAGGAGTTGACTCCATGACCTCTCGCATTTCCGGCCTGTTCGCCGCAATCGCATTTGCCGCGACCCTGGCGGTTGCCCCCTTGACCGCTTCTGCCCAGGCCGCTGATGCCGCCTCGGCAGCTCCTGCTGCCACCGAGACTGCCGCTCCTGCCGCCGACGCCGCTCCCGCTGCTGCTCCTGCCGACGCTGCCCATGCCAAGCCGGCCGACAATCCCTATGGCCTGAAGGCCATGATCGACCACGGCGACGCCGTGTCGAAGGGCGTGCTGCTGCTGCTGGTCATCATGTCCATGGGCTCCTGGTACATCCTGATCACCAAGCTGTGGGACACCCAGAAGCTGGCTTCGGAAGCCAAGGACGTGCGCGCCACCTTCTTCAAGAAGGCCAGCCTGACCGAAGGCGTCAAGGGCCTGAAGGAAACCGGTGCCTTCCGCTACATCGCCGAGTCGGCCATCGAGGCCTCGGAGCACCATGAGGGTGCCCTGACCGAGAACATCGACCACAGCAGCTGGGTGACGATGAACGTCGACCGCGCCGTTGGCGAAGTCAACAGCCGCGTCCAGGGCGGCCTGGGCTTCCTGGCTACCGTCGGTTCGACCTCGCCCTTCATCGGCCTGTTCGGTACCGTGTGGGGCATTCTGCAGGCCCTGACCGCCATCGGTGTGGCCGGCCAGGCTTCGATCGACAAGGTGGCCGGCCCCGTGGGCGAGGCGCTGATCATGACCGCCATCGGTCTGGGCGTGGCCGTGCCGGCCGTGCTGGGCTACAACTGGCTGGTGAACCGCAACAAGGCCGTGATGGGCCAGGTGCGTGCCTTCGCCGCCGACCTGCATGGCGTGCTGATGGGCAACCGCGCCGTCGCCAAGCGTTAATCCTGCCGCCCCGGAGCTTTAATCATGGGCATGAACGTCGGATCCTCATCCGGCGATGACGAAGTGGTCTCGACCATCAACACCACGCCCCTCGTGGACGTGATGTTGGTGCTGTTGATCATCTTCCTCATCACCATCCCGGTGGTGACGCAGTCGGTGACCTTGTCGCTCCCCAAGGAGACCAATGTCGTCCGCGTCACCAAGCCGGAGAACATCGAACTGGCGGTGACCAAGGACGGCGACGTCTACTGGGCGACCGCCCTGGTGCCCGACCAGGAAGCCCTGGTCGCGCGCCTGAAGAAGGTCTCGGTGCTGAACCCTCAGCCGGAAGTGCATATCCGCGGCGACGAGAAGGCACGCTACGAATCGGTGGGCCGCGTGATGGTGGCCGCCCAGCGCGCCGGCATCCTGAAGATCAGCTTCGTCACCGAGCCGCCGGCTCGCGGCGGTTGAGCGAGGAGCGAAAAGCATGGGAATGAATGTAGGTAGCTCGTCGGGTGGCGATGAACCGGAAGTGATGCTGGACGTCAACACCACGCCGCTGATCGACGTGATGCTGGTGCTGCTGGTGATGCTGATCATCACCATCCCGATCCAGCTGCACTCGGTGAACCTGGACATGCCGGCCGGCAACCCGCCGCCGCCGACCCGGGAGCCGGTGGTGCACGAGGTCTTCATCGACTTCGACGGCACGGTCAGCTGGGACGGCGTTGCGCTGCCCAACCAGGCCGCCATCGAGGCCAAGCTGGCCGAGATCGCCGCCGAGCCCGATCAGTCCGAGGTGCATATCAAGCCCAACAAGCTGGTCGAGTACGGCAACGTCGCCGCGGTGATGGCCGCCGCCCAGCGCCTGGGCGTCAAGAAGATGGGCATGGTCGGCAACGAGCAGTTCATCAACTGATGAGAAGACCCGGTTGATGGAACGCGCTGTCCGCGAGGGCGGCGCGTTTTTTTCTTAGGAGCAGCAAACATGAAACTCAAGACTCTGGCCGGCGCCGCGGTGGGCGCGGCCGCCCTGGTGTTCGGCATGGGGCCGCAAGGCCAGATCGGCTTCCCGCAGGCGCAGGCCCAGGAGAGCGTGCGCCCCGAGGTGGGCAAGCATCTGAAGGATGCCGCGGCCCTGATCAAGGCCGGCAAGCATAAGGAAGCGCTGGCCAAGCTGCGCGACGCCGAGGCCGTCGGCGGCCGCACGGCGGCCGAGAACAACGCGATCGAGGGCACGCGCTTCTCGGCCGCGATGGGTGCCAACGATCCCGATTCGATGGCTCGCGCCTTCGATGTGCTGAAGCCCCGCCTGGCCGGCGCACAGCAGCTGCAGTACATGGAGGCCGTGGCCGGCACCTATCTGCGCGCCGGCAATGCCGCGAAGGCGCTGGAATGGGCCAACAAGTATTTCGCCGCGGGCGGCAGCAGCGCCACGATGAAGACCGTGCAGCAGCAGGCCCAGTTCAAGTCCGGCGACATGAGCGCCGTGCTGAAGGACACGCTGGCCGAGGTGCAGGCCGAGGAGAAGGCCGGCCGCGCACCGAGCCAGGACAAGCTGAACCTGCTGCTCTACGCGGCCCAGAAGAAGAACGACGGCGCGACCGAGGCCCTGGCCACCGAGAAGCTGCTGAACTACTACCCGCGCAAGGAGCTGTGGGCGCAGATCCTCGGTGGCCTGCCGTCGAAGAAGGGCTTCTCGGCCCGCTTCGGCCTGGACGTCTACCGCCTCAAGCTGGCCACCGGCAATATGCGCGGCGCCGACGACTATATGGAGATGGCCCAGCTGGCCGCCCAGGCCGGCTTCCCCGAAGAGGGCAAGAAGGTGGTCGAGCAGGGCCTGGCCGCCAATGTGCTGGGCCAGGGTGCGGAGGGCGCGCGCCACAAGCGTCTGCTGGACCTGATGGTCAAGAAGATCGCCGAAGGCAAGGCCGCGCTGGGCGAGGCCGAGAAGGCCGCCAGCGAGTCCAAGGCCGGCGACGATCTGGTCAAGCTGGGTCTGGCCCAGGTGTTCGGCGGCGACAAGGCCACCGGTCTGAAGCTGGTCGATGCCGGCATCGCCAAGGGCAATCTGAAGCGTGCCGACGACACCAGGTTCTACCAGGGCCTGGCCTATTACAGCGCCGGCGACGCGGCCAAGGCGCAGAACGCCTGGCGCGCGGTCAAGGGTACCGACGGTTCCGGCGAACTGGCCCGCCTGTGGAGTATCCACGCCCGCTCGAAGAAGTGATGCCCCTCGCCCAGGTCCCGGCCCGCAGGCCGGGGCTGGGCGGTCCCCCGAGGGGGCGCCGATGCACAGCGGGCTGGCCCGCCATGCATCGGCAGGAGTCGCCCTCGGGGCGGCCCGGCGGTTGCTGCCAACAAGAAAGCCCCGCGAGGGGCTTTTTTGTTGGTCGATCCGAGGGTCAATGGATCACTTCGGTGCCAGCCGGATCGCGCCGTCCAGACGGATCACCTCGCCGTTCAGCATGTCGTTGGTGACGATCTGGTGCACCAGCTTGGCATAGTCCTCGGGCTTGCCCAGGCGCGAGGGGAAGGGCACGTTGGCGGCCAGCGCATCCTGCACCTCCTGCGGCATGCCGAACAGCATCGGCGTGCCGAAGATGCCGGGGGCGATGGTCATGTTGCGGATGCCGTTGCGCGCCAGGTCGCGCGCGATCGGCAGGGTCATGCCCACCACACCGCCCTTGGAGGCCGCGTAGGCGGCCTGGCCGATCTGGCCATCATAGGCGGCCACCGAGGCGGTCGAGATCAGCACGCCGCGCTCGCCGGTGCTCTCGGGCTCGTTCTTGCACATGGCCTCGGCGGCCAGACGAATCATATTGAAGCTGCCGATCAGATTGACGTTGATCACCTTGCTGAAGACGGCCAGGGGATGCGCGCCGTCCTTGCCGACGGTCTTCACCGCCGGGGCGATGCCGGCGCAGTTCACCAGGCCCATCAGCTTGCCCAGCGACAGCGCCTTGGCGACGACCGCCTGGCCATCGGCCTCCTGGCTGACGTCGGCCTTGACGAAGGCGCCGCCCAGTTCCTGGGCCAGGGCCTCGCCGCGCTCGACCTGCAGGTCGGCGATCACGACCTTCGCGCCCTCGCGTGCCAGCATGCGGGCCGTGCCTTCGCCCAGGCCCGAGGCGCCGCCGGTGACGATGAATACCTTGCCTGCGATCTCCATCGCGGTCTCCTTCTGTGGATGAGTTACGTTGACGTAAACGTCAATTGTGGCGCAAATAAATGGCCGCATGCGCGGCCTGTGTAGAACTTGAATGCCTTTCCCAGCGGGTGCCGCCGATCCGGCTCTGCCGGGCGGCCGGCACCGCCCCCTAGAGGGGGCGCGCACAGCGCGTAGGGGTGGGTGGTCCGTCAGCCCAGCGCGGCGAGCGCGCGTGCGGTGATCTCGTCGACCGAGCCGATGCCCTCGATGCGGCGGTACTTGGGGGCCTGGGCGTCGCCGGCGGCGGCCCACTTGGAGTAGTAGTCCACCAAGGGACGGGTCTGGGCCTGGTAGACCTCGAGGCGCTTCTTGACGGTCTCTTCCTTGTCGTCGTCGCGCTGGATCAGGTCCTCGCCGGTGAGGTCGTCCTTGCCCTCGACCTTGGGCGGGTTGAACTTGACGTGGTAGGTGCGGCCCGAAGCCGCGTGGCAGCGGCGGCCGCTGATGCGCTCGATGATGGCGCTGTCGGGCACGTCGATCTCCAGCACGAAGTCCAGCTTGACGCCGGCGGCCTTCATCGCGTCGGCCTGCGGGATGGTGCGCGGGAAGCCGTCGAACAGGAAACCCTTGGCGCAATCGGGCTGGGCGATGCGTTCCTTCACCAGGCCGATGATGATGTCGTCGCTGACCAGGGCGCCGGCGTCCATCACCTTCTTGGCGGCCAGGCCCATGTCGGTGCCGGCCTTGATGGCGGCACGCAGCATGTCACCGGTGGAGATCTGCGGGATGCCGAACTTTTGGCAGATGAAGGCGGCTTGGGTGCCTTTGCCGGCGCCGGGGGCGCCCAGAAGAATCAGTCGCACGGGGTCTCCTCAATTTTCAAGGGTGAAGGACGCCTCGCCGTGAAGAAAGTCGCCCTTGCAAAACTGCGGGCGAGGATAGCATGGCAGGGCCTACCGCCCGCTGACGCCGGCTGCGCCTGTCACGGCACGCCTTGTCACTCAGGCGTCGGCGCGCAGCAGGGCGCGCACCCGCGCCAGATCCTCGGGCGTGTCGACGCCGGGCCCCGGCTTCTCGGCGCTGACATGCACCGCGATGCGCTCGCCATGCCACAGCACGCGCAACTGCTCCAGCGACTCGATCTGCTCCAGCGGGCTGGCCGCCAGCGTCGGGAAGCGGCGCAGGAAGCCGGCATGATAGGCATAGATCCCCACATGTCTCAGCGCCGAGCCGGGCTTGAACCCGGCCTCGCCCTGGCCGTCGCGCCACCAGGGAATCGGCGCACGCGAAAAGTAGAGCGCGGTGCCGCGTGCGTCGGCCACCAGCTTGACCACGTTCGGGTTGGCGAACTCGGCCCGACCTTCCGGCGTAGCGTCCAGCGCATGGGCCACCGTGCTCATCACGCAGTCCTCGCGCTGCTGCAGCAGGGCGGCGCAGGCGTCGATCATGGCCGGCGCGATCAGCGGTTCGTCGCCCTGCACATTGACCACCAGTTCGCGGCCGTCCAGCCCCAGCAGTTCGCAGGTCTCGGCCAGCCGGTCGCTGCCCGAGGCATGGTCGGCGCGGGTCATCACGGCGCGCACGCCATGGGCCTCGCAGGCCGCTTGCACCGCGGGCGCATCGGTGGCCACCACCACCTGCCGGGCCCGGGACAGCGCCGCGCGCTGCGCGACGCGCACGATCATCGGCAGGCCATGGAGGTCGGCCAGCGGCTTGTTGGGCAGGCGCGTCGAGGCCAGCCGCGCCGGCACGATGACGGTGAAGCTCATTCGGAAACCTCCGTGCGGTGCGACGCGGTGCGGATGCCTTCGGGCGGCCGGGCGGCGCTCATGCCGGCGGAGCGGGTGCCGTGTTCGGGGCGTCCAGCGGGCGCGCCTCGTTCTCCAGCATCACCGGGATGCCGTCGCGCACGGGGAAGGCCAGGCGGTCGGCGTGGCAGATCAGCTCGCGGCCGCCGTCCTCGCCGCGTTGATGCTCCAGCGGCCCCTTGCAGAGGGGGCAGACCAGCATTTCCAGCAATCGGATGTCCATGTTCGTCAGCGGCGTGGCGGCCAGCCGTTCAGCTGTGCCAGCAGCGCCTGCTCAAAAGATGCTTCGGGCCTGAAGTCTAGCGCCACCACCCAGGCCCGCGTCGCACCCAGGCGCGCCGGGTCGAGCTTGACCGCGTCCTTTTCGGTCAGCAGCAGCTCGGTGGTGTCGGCCGGCCAGGGCAGGGCGGCGAAGTCGTAATGGTCGGGCAGGGCCAGGCCGCGCACGTCGAGCCCCAGCGCGCGCAGCATGCCGAAGAAGCGCTCCGGCTGGGCCATGCCGGCCGCCGCGGTCACCGGCCGGCCGCGCAGGGCCAGCAGCGCGGCGCTGCCGGCGGGCTCGCCGCGCCACCAGGCCGCCAGCTCCACCGCGCCGGCCAGCTGGCGCCGCGCCAGATGGCCGGGCAGCGGGGTGCTGGGGGCCGCGGCGTTGTACAGCACCAGGGTGGGTTCGGCACTCATCGGTCGGCGCTGGCGCAGCGGGCCGGCCGGCAGCAGGCGGCCATTGCCCAGGCCGCGCTCGTCGAACAGCAGCACGCTCAGGGAACGCGGCAGGCGCCAATGCTGCAAGCCGTCGTCGCTGAGCAGCAGCCGGGTGTCGGGATGGGCGGCCAGCAGCGCGCGTGCCGCCGCCACGCGGTCGCGGCCCACGGCCACCGGCGCGCCGCTGCGCAGATGGATCAGCAGCGGCTCATCGCCCACCTCGCGCGCAAGGCTGTTGTGCGTCACCAGCCGCACGCCGTCGCCGCTGCCGCCATAGCCGCGCGAGATCACGCCGGCCTTCAGGCCCTGGGCCTGCAGCAGGCGCAGCAGGGCCAGGGTGGTGGGGGTCTTGCCGGCGCCGCCGACGATCCAGTTGCCGACCACGATCACGGGCACCGGCAGCGTGGCGGTCTTCAGCCAGCCGCGGCGGTACAGCACCGCGCGCAGCGCGATCAGCGCGCCGTAGAGCCAGCCCAGCGGACGCAGGGCCTGGGCCAGCGGGCCGCCCTCGCGCCAGGCCCGCTGCAGCCGCTGCTCGGCGCTCATTTGGTCTGGGTTTGCGCGGCGAAGGTCAGGCGCGACAGTCCGGCGCGGCGCGCCGCATCCATCACATTGACCACCGTCTGGTGCGCCGCGGCGGCGTCGGCCGAGACGATCACCATGGCCTCGGCATTGCCGCCCGAGGCCTGGCGCAGCGCCGCGGCCAGCAGCTCGGGCGAGCGCCCGTCCACCGTCTCGCGGTTGATCGCGTAGCGCCCATCGGCCGAGACCGCGACGATGATCTCCCTGGGCCGGTCTTTCATCGCCTCGGCATCGGCGTTGGGCAGGGTGACCTGCAGCTCGGTGAACTTGCTGTAGGTGGTGGACAGCATCAGGAAGATCAGCACCACCAGCAGCACATCGATGAAGGGAATCAGGTTGATCTCGGGATCGTCGGCCTTGCGCTGGCGGAACTTCATCGTCTGCCCCTCCGCCGTTCAGCGCGTGCCGGTGCGCGAGGTCTGCGCCTGCGCCTGGGCCTGCAGATGGGCCTGCATCGTGGCCAATTGGGTGAAGCGGGTCAGGTGCGTCATGAAGCGCTCGCTGGCCTGCTCCAGCTCCAGCACATAGACCTCGACCAGGCCGCGGAAGTAGCGATAGCACATCAGCGAGGGGATCGCGATGATCAGGCCGAAGGCGGTGTTGTAGAGCGCGACCGAGATGCCATGCGCCAGCTGGGCCGGATTGCCGCCGGTCGGGCTCTGGCTGCCGAAGATCTCGATCATGCCCACCACGGTGCCCAAGAGGCCCAGCAGCGGCGCCGCGGTGGCGATCGTGCCCAGCGTGTTCAGATAGCGCTCCAGCTTGTGGATGGCGGCACGGCCGGCCAGCTCGAAGGTCTGGCGCAGCCGGGCGTCCGGCATGCGCGGTTCAGCGATCACGGCGCGCAGGCCGGTGGCCAGCAGCTGGCCCAGCAGCGAGTTGTCGGCCAGCTTGTTCACCACGTCGGCCGCCGGCAGCTGCTGGTTGGTGACGCCCAGCACCTCCTCGAGCAGGCTGGGCGGCGCGATCTTGGCGGAGCGCAGGCTGGAAAAGCGTTCGATGATCAGGGCCAGGGCCACGACGGAGCACAGCAGAAGGGGCCAGATCGGCCAGCCGGCGGCTTGTATGATCGAAAACAAGGGTGCTCCTCTTGATGAGACCGACGGCGGCCCGACTCCCGTGGCCGCGTTTGCTGCGCGCGATTATGGCCCGAAGCCGCGGCGCCGCCGCGCAATCCGGGTCAGGTCTTGCCCGGGGCGCCGGACAATCCACCGCACCTGTGGATAACTTTGTGGGCAAGCCGGCTGCGATGCCGTCCGGGGCCCGCAGAATCAAGCAGTTGAACACTTTGCCTCTTTTTTGAGCAGGAAAAAGATCTTGAAAAACAAGCGTTTATGCGCGTGTGACGGGCTCGTGACGGGTCGAATGGCCCGCCAGGCCCCATTTGGCGCGGCTGTGGAGTTCTACCCCCGCGCCGGCATTGGGTTTGCGCATGGTTGAGCCCTGGAAAGCCGCGCCGCAGCGTGTGGTCTGGGGCGTGGCGGGCCTGCTGAAGGCGGTGTCGGATGCCCTGCAGGCGCGCTTCGCGGTCTGCACCGTGCAGGGCGAAATCTCCGGTTTCACGCGCGCCGCCAGCGGCCACAGCTACTTCAGCCTGAAGGATGCGGAAGGGCAGGCGGGCCTGCTGCGCTGCGCGATGTTCCGCCGCGCCGGCGGCTACCTCGACTTCACGCCGGGCGACGGCCAGCTGGTCGAGCTGCGCGGCCGGCTGGCGCTGTACGAACCGCGCGGCGAGCTGCAGTTCATCGTCGAGAGCATGCGCCGCGCCGGCGCCGGGGCGCTGTTCGAACAGTTCCTGCGCCTGAAGGCCAAGCTGGAGGCCGAGGGCCTGTTCGACCCGGCCGCCAAGAGGCCCTTGCCCGCCTTCCCGCGCCGGCTCGGCGTGATCACCTCCACCGCCGGCGCCGCGCTGCACGACGTGCTGACCGCGCTGCGCCGCCGCGCGCCACAGGTCGAGGTGCTCGTCTATCCCAGCCCGGTGCAGGGGGCCGAGGCGCCGCCGGCCCTGGTGCAGGCGCTGCGCCTGGCCAACGAGCGGGCCGCGCTCGACGGGCTGGACCTGCTGCTGCTGTGCCGCGGCGGCGGCTCGCTGGAGGATCTGTGGGCCTTCAACGACGAGCGCGTGGTGCGCGCCGTGGCCGCCTCCGGCCTGCCGGTGATCTGCGGCGTCGGCCACGAGACCGACTTCACCCTCTGCGACCTGGCGGCCGATCTGCGCGCGCCCACGCCCACCGCCGCGGCCGAGCTGGCCGCGCCGGCGCGCGCGGCCGAGCTGGAGCGCCTGCGCGCCTTCGCCGAGGCGCTGCGCCGGCGCGTCGACCACCGCCTGGACGTGGCCGCCCAGCGCCTGGATCGCGCGGCGCTGCGCCTGGCACGGCCCGCCGATGGGCTGGCGCGCCAGCGCCGCCTGCTGGACCTGCTGGCCCAGCGCCGGGGTCAAGCCTTGCCGCGGCGCCTGGAGCGCCAGCAGCAGCTGCTGGCCCAGCTGCAGGCCCGGCAGGCGCGCGCCGGCGAGACCCTGCTGGGCCGCCATGCACTGCGCCTGGACGCGCTGCAGGCGCGCCTGACCGCGCTGGATCCCAAGCGCGTGCTGGCGCGCGGCTACGCCTGGCTGGATGACGGCCAGGGCCGCGCGCTCGGCTCGGTCAAGCAGCTGCCGGTGGGCGGCACGGTGCATGCCGTGCTGGTCGACGGCGAGGCCCGGCTGCAGGTCCTCGACATCCGGTCAGGGACTTGAACAAGCTGCCTACAATCGTCGCGGATCGAATGAAGAATCTTCCACCCGAACACTGAAGAGGAGTTTTGATATGGAACATACCTTGCCCGCCTTGCCCTATGCCAAGGACGCCCTGGCCCCGCACTACAGCGCCGAGACGCTGGAGTATCACCACGGCAAGCACCACAACGCCTATGTGGTGAACCTGAACAATCTGCAGAAGGGCACCGAGTTCGAGACCATGTCGCTGGAAGACATCGTCAAGAAGAGCAGCGGCGGCATCTACAACAACGCGGCCCAGATCTGGAACCACACCTTCTTCTGGAGCTGCATGAAGCCTCAGGGCGGCGGCGCACCGACGGGCGCGCTGGCCGATGCGATCAACGCCAAGTGGGGCAGCTATGACGCCTTCAAGGAAGCCTTCGTGAAGAGCGCCGTCGGCAACTTCGGCTCCGGCTGGACCTGGCTGGTGAAGAAGGCCGACGGTACGGTGGACATCGTCAACACCGGCGCCGCCGGCACGCCGCTGACCAGCGCTGACAAGGCCCTGCTGACCGTCGACGTGTGGGAGCATGCCTACTACATCGACTATCGCAACCTGCGCCAGAAGTTCGTCGAGACCTTCCTGAGCAACCTCGTCAACTGGCAGTTCGCCGAGGCCAACTTCAACTGAATAGGCGCCCCCCTGCGCGCTGCGCGCGCGCCCCTCAAGGGGGCGAGTCCATAGGACCGGCAAAGCCGGATCCTCGGGTTCCGCTGGGGAAGAGGGTCTTACTACGCTGTTGACCCAACCTGTTGATTTCCGGCAAGAACTGACCCTCAACCGTCACTGATTTCCGTTCAAACCTGACCCACGTATGAACCCTAGCC
>NZ_JBWKPM010000037.1:0-46105 GCF_059418245.1 Roseateles sp. GW821-FHT09B06
GCGCTGAGCGGCCTGGCCAAGGCGGTCGGCGAGGCCCTGCCGGCCGGGCCGGCGCCGGTCGCCGAGGCGCCGGCGGCGCCCGCCGAGATCGACATGCGCGCCGGCGACACGCGCTACAAGGGCCTGTTCGTGCGCGAGGCGGGCCAGGTGCTCAGCGGCACCGGCCGGGTCGAATGGAGCAACGGCGATGCCTATGTCGGCCAGCTGCTGCGCAGCAAGCGCCATGGCCAGGGCGAGTTCATCTGGGCCGGCGGCCAGCGCTACCAGGGCGAATGGCTGGACGACGAGCCGAGCGGCCGCGGCAACGTGCAGTTCGCCAACGGCAACCGCTGGGAGGGCCAGGTGCTGAAGGGCGTGCCCAACGGCGAGGGCCGCATGCGCTACGCCTCGGGCGACCAGTACCAGGGCGGCATGCGGGCCGGCATCGCGCATGGGCTGGGGCTGTACACCTGGGCCAGCGGCCAGCGCATCAACGGCAACTGGGTGGACGGCGAGGCGCGCGGCCGGGCGGTCATGCGCTTCAGCAATGGCAACGAATACGAGGGGCCGCTGCTGAACGGCGCGCCGGAGGGCGAGGGCCGCATGGTCTATGCCTCCGGCGATGTCTACCAGGGCGGCTTCGTGCAGGGCGTGCCGCATGGCCAGGGGGCCTACCAATGGAGCAACGGGCAGCGCTACGAGGGGCAGTGGCAGCAGGGCCGCAAGCAGGGCCAGGGCCTGTTCCGCTGGGCCAACGGCGACCGCTTCGAGGGCCCGTTCCAGGACGACCTGCCGGATCAGGAGCGCGGCAAGCTGACCCGCGCCGCGCCGTGAAGGCCGCCGGCTCCGCAGCAACAAGGCTGGATGACGACATGACGACGACCGATCGCCGCTCCCTCCCTGCGTCCCCCGATGCCGCGCGCGCGGCGCGGCGGCGCGGCCTGCGCTGGGCCTGTGCCTGCGCGAGCGGCTGGCTGCTCGGCGGCGCGGCCCTCGCGCAGCGTCCGCTGGAGCCGGCGCGCGGCAGCGGCCCGCGCGTCGACCCCTGGGAGCTGGTGCAGCCCCATATGTCGAAGGCGCGCGGCATGGCGAACGACGTCATCGGCACGCTGGACGGCCTGAGCCAGGCCACGGCGCGCGCGCTGGAGGCCACGGACAAGCTGAGCGAGAAGATGCGCGACCTGACGGCCGAGCTGTCCGACCTGCGGCGCAAGAAGGACGAGCTGCTGGACGAGTACCGGCGCGGCCTGTTCTGCAGCGGCTGCGGCAAGACCAAGTCGCAGATCCTGGCCCGCGGCGAGAACTTCCCCCATCCGGGCCAGACCATCATCCGTCCGACGCCGCAGCAGATCGCCGCCAAGGAGCGCGAGCTGCAGGCGCCGATCGACGCCACCGGCAAGAAGATCGACAGCACCGACGCCGAGCTGCAGGACAACCGCACCAAGATCGACCAGGGGCTCGAGCAGATCCGCCTGGGCATCAATCTCTGGCAGGCCGCGATCGGCTACTGGGGCAGCGCCCTGAGCCGCGGCGCGGTGGAGCTGAACGACAAGGCCAAGGCCGACAAGACCGAGCTGCAGGGCAAGCTGGACGGCGCCGAGCGGCTGGTGCGCCAGGCCAGGACGAAGAACGAGGCCGAGCTGGCCCAGTCCGAGGCCGGCAGCTGGCGCCGGCTGCTGGACCTGCAGCAGCGCCAGGCGGCCGAGCAGGGCGCCACGACCGCGCGCGCCAGCGGCGACTTCAACGAGCAGCGCAACACGCAGCGCGGCCGCATCAACGACTTCGTGACCCGCGGCAAGCTGTTCGCGCGCGTCGGCGGCACCTCCGGCGTGCCGCTGGGGCCCCATGAGGCACCCACCGTGCTGGGCTACCACTACCTGCTGGGCAAGGTGCCGGCGCGCGGCGCGCATGGCGAGACGCATCCGCGCGTGACCCAGTTCATCGCCGACTACAAGGCCGCCGGCTTTCAGATGAACGCCGTGCTGGCGGAGGCCGGCGTGGCGACCGGCGGTCCCGGCCAGCCGGCGGCCCCGCGCCCGCTGGCCCCGCCCGCCAAGGGCAACAACAAGCTGCTGGACGCGCTGCCCTGAGCGGCGCCGCCCTTTCGGCAAGACCTGACCCCAGCGCCGCCCAGGCGGCCCGAACCGAACGAGGACCTTTCCATGCCCCGCACCCATCTGTTGGCCGCCGCGCTGCTGTTCGCTGCCGCCGCCCCCGCGCCGGCCCAGCAGAAGGCGAACGCGCCCGCGCCGGCCCCGAAGGCCGTCGCCGCCAAGCCGGCCGCCGAGCGCTACGCCGGGCTGATCGAGAGCGTGCGCCAGGACCTGCAGGCCGGCCAGTTCACCCAGGCGCTGGCGAACGCCCAGCAGGCGGCGCGCGCCAACCCGAGCGACTACAAGGCGCCCTACTACATCGCCTATGCGCTGATGAGCCTGGGCGACTTCGAGGGCGCCGGCGAGGCCCAGCAGCGCAGCCTGGGGCTGGCCGGCGACCAGGCGCAGGCCATCGTCACCGAGCTGGGGCAGACCATCAAGGCGCGCCGCGAGGTCGGCGAGGCCGATGCGGCGCTGGCCGAGGGCCTGTTCGCCAAGGCGGCGCGCCTCTACATGGCGGCCTGGGATGCGGGCGTGCCCCAGGGCGAGGTGGCGTTGAAGGCGGCCCAGCTGCTGGAGCAGCGCCTGGGCGATGCCGGCACGGCCGGCCGGCTCTATCGCGAGCTCGTCACCCGCCTGCCCGGCACGCCGGCGGCCGACAAGGCCGCGACCGAGCTGCAGCGCCTCAAGCCCATGCTGGCCGGCCAGGGACGGGCCAAGCTGCTGGCCGCGCTGCAGCAGCCGGCGGGCCAGCGCCGCGCGGCGCTGGAGGCCGCGCTGGCCGCCGACCCCGACAGCCGCGAACTGCAGGTGCTGCTGGCCAACGAGGCCGCACGCGCGCGCGACTGGGGCGCGCTGCAGGCGCAGCTCAAGCGCCTGTCGCAGCGCGGCTGGGCCGAGGACGCGCTGCGCATGCGCCATGTCGACCTGGGCGGCTGGGAGGGCGACCTGCGCCTGCGCACCTTGCTGGAGGACACCTGGGGCCCCGAGCGGGGGCGCCAGCTGCTGCTGACGCGCGGCTTTCGCGACTGCGCCGAGGCCTATTGCCCCGACCTGGTCGGCATCCCGGCCGGCGCCTTTCTGATGGGTTCGCCGGCCGACGAGCCGGGCCGCAAGGCCGACGAGGGCCCGCAGCATCCGGTGGGCCTGGCCGGCTTCGCGATGAGCCGCACCGAGGTGACGCAGAAGCAATGGCGCGCGCTGATGGGCAGCAACCCCAGCGCCTTCCCCGGCTGCAGCGGCAACGGCGACGACTGTCCGGTCGAGCAGGTCAGCTGGACCGAGGCCCAGGCCTTCGTGCGCAAGCTGTCCGAGAGCACCGGCAAGACCTACCGCCTGCCCAGCGAGGCCGAATGGGAATACGCCGCGCGCGCCGGCAGCACCACGCCCTTCGTCAGCGGCACGAGCATCAGCGCGCTGCAGGCCAATTTCGACGATTCCGCCGTCACCCGCGAGGGCCAGCCCGGCAGGAAGCTGGAGCGCACCACCGCGGTGGCCAGCTACGGCGCCAACGGCTTCGGCCTGTTCGACATGGCCGGCAATGTCTGGGAATGGACCGAGGACTGCTGGCACCCGAACTACGAAGGCGCGCCGCAGGACGGCAGCGCCTGGACCAGCGGCGGCAACTGCGCGGCGCGGGTGGCGCGCGGCGGCGGCTGGCACAACGCCGGCGCCGGCCTGCGCAGCGCGCTGCGCAGCGAGACCAAGAGCGGCGAGAAGCTGCGCGCGGTGGGCTTCCGCGTGCTGCGGGTGCCGCAGCCCTGAGCGGGCGTCGGACCTCGTTGCGCTCCGGCGTGGCGTGCTCGTGGAACAGCACCGCCAGGTAATGCGCCAGCTCCTGCTCGGGGATGTCCGTGGGGATCACGAAGTCGGCGTCGCGGCGCTTGCCCTCGTTGCCGAGGTAGTACGGTTTCCACCCGTCATGGCGCCATTCGACGCCGACCAGGGTTCCGAAGACCTTGAAGCGGATCATCTGCACCGCCGGGCCGGGGATGGGCGGCCCAGTCTCGCAGCGCAGGCGGGTGCGGGCAAGCCGGTCCCCTGCGCTCAGCTCCTGCGCTGATCGTTGTCCTTGTGCCCGATCAGCCTTACCAGCGTCGCGCGCAGGCGCGGCGCGTCGATCGGCTTGGTGAGGAACTCGTTCATGCCGGCCGCCAGCGCCTCGTCGCGCTCCGACAGCAGGGCGGCGGCGGTCAGCGCGACGATCGGCAGCGCCTCGGCATTGAAGCGCCGGCGCACCTGGCGCGTCGCCTCGTGGCCGCTCATCACCGGCATCTGCACATCCATCAGCACCGCATCGAAGGGCTTGCCCATGCTGGCCTGGGCGTTGATGGCCTCGACCGCCTGGCTGCCGTCGCTGGCCTGCGAGACCTCCAGGCCCCATTGCTCCAGCAGCGCCACCGCGATCATCATGTTGACCGGGTTGTCCTCCACCATCAGCACGCGCAGGCCCTGCAGGTCCTGGTTGTCGCGCGCCTCGCGCAGATGGGTGCTGATCGGCGTGGGCGCACCGGTCAGCGGCAGCTCGGCCCAGAAGGTCGAGCCCCGGCCGGGTGCGCTGTTCACGCCCACCTGGCCGCCCATCAGGGTGGCCAGCTCGCGGCAGATCGACAGGCCAAGGCCGGTGCCGCCATAGCGTCGCGTGGTCGATTCGTCGGCCTGGGTGAAGGGCTGGAACAGGCGTTCGTGCAGCGCCGGCTCGATGCCTGGGCCGGTGTCGCTCACCTCGATGCGCAGACGCTCCGCGTCGAGCTTGAGCACGCGCACCGCCACCGAGCCGCTCTGCGTGAACTTCAGCGCATTGGTCAGGTAGTTCGACAGGATCTGACGCGTGCGCACCGGGTCGCCCACCACCCAGGCCGGCACGTCCTCGGCCACGTCGATCTGGAAGGCCAGGCCGCGCGCTTGCGCCAGGGTCAGGTAGGCCATGCGCATGGTGCCCAGCATGTCGCGCAGCGCGAAGGGCAGCGATTCCAGGGTCAGGCGACCGGCCTCGATCTTGGAGAGGTCGAGGATGTCGGAGATCAGGCCCGACAGGCTCTCGGCGCTGTCCAGCATCTGATCCAGGTACTGGCGGCGCGTGCCGTCCTCCAGATCGGGCTGCTGCAGCATGCGGGCCAGGCCCAGCAGGCCGTTGAGCGGGGTGCGGATCTCGTGGCTGGTATTGGCCAGGAAGGCGCTCTTGGCGCGGTTGGCGGCCTGGGCCTCGTCCTTGGCCTGGGCCAGCGCGGCCTCGACGCGGCGCTTCTCGGTCACGTCCTCCATGATCCAGATCGTGCCGCCCTGGCTCGGGTGGTGCGGGTCCACGGCCTTGGCCAGCAGGCGGCACAGGAAGGTGCTGCCGTCGCGGCGGCGCATCGGGCGCTCGATCTCGACCTGCTCGCCGGCGGCCAGGCGGCCGCCGATCTCGTCGCCGACGGCGACATAGGCTTCGGGCCCGGGCCAGACCACGCTGCCATGCTGGCCGATCAGGCCGCCGGGTGGCCAGCCGAACATCTCCTCGATCAGCGGATTGGCCTGCACGAAATGCTGGTCGCGCGTCAGCGTGATGCCGATCGAGGCGTTCTGCAGGATGGCGGCGTGCACGAGGCGGGTGCGCTCGCTCTCGGTGACGTCGCGTGCATTGATCACCAGATAGGCCTGGCCGTCCATATTGAAGGGTGCGGCCGACAGCACCATCGAGATCACCGCGCCGCTCTTGGAGACGAAGTCGACCGGCAGTTCGCTGACCCGGCCATGCTGACGCACGCCCTGCACCACCAGCTCGCGCTCGGTGCTGTTCCGCCAGATGCCGATCTCGTCGGAGGTGCGGCCCAGCACCTCCTCGGCGCTGTAGCCCGACAGGGTCTCGAAGGTCTTGTTGACCATCGCGTAGCGGCCCGAGCTCAGCTCGGTCAGCGTGATCACGTCGGGGCTGGTGGCCACCAGATGCGACAGCAGGCCCTCCGAGCGGCGCAGCGCGTCCTGCGCATGCGAGGCCTCGGTCTGGTCGATGAAGAAGGACAGGGTGGCCGGGCCGCTGGCGGCGTCCACGCGCACGCTGGTGGCCTGCACCAGGCGACGCCGGCGCGACAGGGTGCGCAGCCGGAACTCGGCCATCGGCAGCATGCCGCCCACCGGCATGGTCTCGATCTTGGCGGCGCGCTGGCGGGCGCGTTCGTCGTCGCCCGGCTCGTAATGGGCGAACAGGTCCTGGCCGATCATGCTGGCGCGTTGGGTATAGCCGAACATGGCCATCGCGGCCGGGTTGGCGTCCAGCACCCGGCCCCAGCGGTGCAGCACCAGGGGCGAGGGCGAGCGGCGGAACAGCTCGCGGTAGCGCGTCTCGGTGGCGGCCACGGCCTGCTCGGCCTGCACCTCGTGGGTCACGTCGCGGCCCACGCCCCAGTAGCCGCGAAAGCTGCCCTGGGCGTCGAAGCGCGGCTCGCCGCTGATCGAGACGAAGCGGGTGCTGCCGTCGGCGGCGCGACGCCGCGCCATCACGCCGTGGAAGGCGCGGTGCGATTCGAGGTCGGCGCGGTGCGCGTCCAGTTCCTCGTCCGACAGGCCCATGCCGTCGATCTCCCAGGGCGTCTTGCCGAGCCGGGTGTTCAGGTCCACGCCGGAGCTGCCGGGACGGTCCTCGGCCAGGTGGGTGAAGCGGAACTCGCGGTCCATCTCCCAGTACCAGTCGGCCGCCATCGACAGCAGATGGCGGAAGCGCGCGTTGCGCTCGCTGGCCTCCAGGATCGAGCGCTGCAGCATGCGCTGGCAGCTCAGGCCGATGATTAGGGCGGCGCTCAGCAGCAGCAGATGAGTCCAGACGCGGGCCGCCAGGCCGGCGCCGGCGGGGGCATTCCAGCCGCTCAGCTCGGCCCAGCCGAGGCCGACGATGCTCACGAGGCCCAGGCCGAAGATGAAGAGCCCGGAGCGCAGGCCCTGCAGGACGGTGGCCAGCACCAGCATCAGGCCCATCGCGCCCAGCGAGATGGTGGCCAGCCCGAGCTGACGCGACAGCGCCAGCGCCACCGGCAGCAGCATCACCAGGCTCATCATCAGCAGCGCAAAGGTGCCGTTGCGCCGCTGCGGCGGGCGCCAGAGGCCATAGGCGCCCAGCGCGGCCGTGCCCCAGCTCAGCAGGGGCGGCAGCAGGCCATCCCAGGGTTCCTGAGGGCGGCGGCCGAACCATTGCAGCAGGCCCGCCAGCAGGCACATGGCGGCGCAGGCGCCCAGCAGCAGGCGCAGCGAATGGCGCTGCACGCGCTGCTCCAGCCGGGTCTGGGGCGGGCCCGGGTCGGAGTCCTGCCCGACCAGGCTGCTCAAATCGTCCAGAGGATGCTTGCTCACGATGCCGGCCGTTCCATGGCGCTCAACGCTCCATCAATCTCGCTTGGAAGGGCCGGAGTCTCCGCTAGAAATGCAAGGTCGATGCGCGCAACAGCCCCCCCAAAGCCGGGGCAAATCGCAGCCGTTCGGCCGGTGTGAGCATTAGTTCTCGGCCGCTCAGGCCTTGGCGGCCGCCCGCCTCAGCTGGTCGCGGGTCTGCAGGGCTGCCCGGCGGGCGGCGGCAGCGAAATCGTCCAGGCCGGCGCCGGCATAGAGCACGGCACGCGAACTGTTGACGATGATGGGGCCGCCCTCGCGCCGGCCGGCCTTCACGGTGGCGTCGGCATCGCCGCCCTGGGCGCCGACGCCGGGGATCAGCAGCGGCAGGCTGGGTGCGAGCTCGCGCACGCGGGCGATCTCCTGCGGGTAGGTGGCGCCCACCACCAGGCCCAGCTGGCCGTTCTTGTTCCAGTCCGTCTGCGCCAGATGGGCCAGATGCTCGAACAGGCGCGGCTGGCCCGGCACGTCGGCCAGGCGCTGCATCTGCCAGTCGTTGCCGCCGGCGTTGGAGGTGCGGCACAACACGATCACGCCCTTGTCCGGGTAGCGCAGATAGGGTTCGATGGAGTCGAAGCCCATGAAGGGCGAGACGGTCACGGCGTCGGCCTGGTAGCGCTCGAAGGCCTCCTTGGCGTACTGCTCGGCGGTGGAGCCGATGTCGCCGCGCTTGGCGTCCAGGATCACCGGCACGGCCGGGGCCACGCGCTTGATATGGGCCATCAGGCGCTCCAGCTGGTCCTCGGCGCGGTGCGCGGCGAAGTAGGCGATCTGGGGCTTGAAGGCGCTGACCAGGTCCTTGGTGGCGTCGACGATGGCCGAGCAGAAGTCGTAGATGCGCGCGGCATCGCCCTTCCAGGCGCCGGGAAACTTGCCCGGCTCAGGATCCAGCCCCACGCAAAGCATCGAGTCGTTCAGCTGTTCGGCTTGGCGGAGTTGCTGGATGAAATTCATGAGCGGGTGCTGACCGAAGTCAGGGCGGGTTGAGGTGGCGTATTGTCCCGCTTTTAACGCGGGAGACTTCATTCATGCGGGTGCTGCAGACCGAGCGGCTGAACGTTCGCCATTTCGAGCGCCGCGATGCGGCCTTCATCCTGGAGCTGCTCAACGAGCCCTCCTGGATCGCCAATATCGGCGAACGCGGCGTGCGCGACCTGGCCCAGGCCGAGGCCTGGATCGAGGACAAGCTGATCGCCACCTATGCCCGTCTGGGCTTCGGCTTCTGGGCCGTGGAGCGGCGCGAAGACGGGGCCCTGCTGGGCATGTGCGGCCTGGTCAGGCGCGACAGCCTGCCCGAGGTGGACCTGGGCTACGCCTTCGTGCCGCGCGCCTGGGGGCAGGGCTATGCGCGCGAGGCGGCGGCGGCCTGCCTGCGCCATGCCCACGAGGCGCTGGGGATGGACCGCCTGCTGGCGATCACCGGGCCGGACAACCTGGCCTCGCAGCGCGTGCTGGCCGACCTGGGCTTTGCGCTCCAGGAGACCCGCGTGCTGGCGGGCGAGACGCGCCAGACCCAGGTCTGGCGCTGGCCCGCGCCCTGATCCGGGCGCTCAGATCTTGCGGGCCAGCTCGGCGGCCTTGCCGGTGTAGTTGCCGGGCGTCAGCGCCAGCAGGCGCTGCTTCTCGGCCTCGGGCAGCTCCAGCGTGTGGATGAAGGCCTGGATCGACTCGCGCGTGATCGCCTTGCCGCGGGTCAGCTCCTTCAGGCGCTCGTAGGGGTTGGGCAGGGCGTAGCGGCGCATCACGGTCTGGATCGGCTCGGCCAGCACCTCCCAGGCGCTGTCCAGGTCGGCGGCCAGCGCGGTCTCGCTGACCTCCAGCTTGTCCAGACCCTTCAGCAGGGACTCGTAGCCCAGCACCGCATAGCCCAGGGCCACGCCCATATTGCGCAGCACCGTGGAGTCGGTCAGGTCGCGCTGCCAGCGGCTGATCGGCAGCTTCTGGCTGAGGTGGGTCAGGAGGGCGCTGGCCAGGCCGAAATTGCCCTCGGCGTTCTCGAAGTCGATCGGGTTGACCTTGTGCGGCATGGTCGAGGAACCGATCTCGCCGGCCACCGTGCGCTGCTTGAAATAGCCCACCGAGATGTAGCCCCAGACATCGCGCGACCAGTCGATCAGGATGGTGTTGACCCGGGTCACCGCGTCGAACAGCTCGGCCATGTAGTCGTGCGGCTCGATCTGGATCGTGTAGGGGTTGAAGGTCAGGCCCAGTTGATCCTCGATCACGCGCTGGCTGAAGTTTTCCCAGTCATGCGCGGGCCAGGCGCTCAGATGCGCGTTGTAGTTGCCCACCGCGCCGTTCATCTTGGCCAGCAGCTTGACGTCGGCGATGCGCGCACGGGCATTGCGCAGGCGCGCCACCACGTTGGCGATCTCCTTGCCCACGGTGGTCGGGCTGGCGGTCTGGCCATGGGTGCGGCTGAGCATCGGCGTGGCGGCCAGCGCATGCGCCATCCCGGTCAGCTTGGCAATGATGCGGTCGACGGTGGGCAGCAGCACCTCGGCGCGCGCGGCCTTCAGCATCAGGCCATGGCTGGTGTTGTTGATGTCCTCGCTGGTGCAGGCGAAGTGCACGAACTCGCCGGCCGCCTTCAGTTCGGCGTTCGACTCGAAGCGCGACTTCAGCCAGTACTCCACCGCCTTGACGTCGTGGTTGGTGGTCTTCTCGATGTCCTTGATGGCCTGGGCGTCGGCCTCGGAGAAGCGCGCCACCAGGCTGCGCAGCAGGCCGCGCGCGGCCTCGCTCAGCGGTTTGAATTCCTCGAAGCCGGCGTCCGACAGCGCGATGAACCATTCCACCTCGACCTGCACGCGGCGGTGCATCAGGCCGAACTCGGACAGCAGCGGACGCAGCGCGGCCACGCGCGAGGCGTAGCGGCCGTCCAGGGGCGAGAGGGCGCTGATACTGGAAAAGGCGGAGAGGTTCATGGCGGGGGCACGGCGCGGGCCGCGAGAGCTGAGGGCAAACCCTGGGATTTTATCCGGCCCGGCTCTTGCTTAATCGACGCAGCCTCCGGACGCCCCGCGCACCCGCTTGGGCCGTATGGCCGCCGGCCCGCGCTAGAGTTCCCCACCCATCCTCAAAGGAGCCCCTCCATGCGTCCTGCAGCCCCGACCTCCGCCCTGCGCCGGCTCGCCCTCGGCCTGGCCGCCGCCAGTCTGGCCGCCCTGACCCTGCCCGGGGTGTCCGTGGCGCAGGCCCAGGCCAAGCTCAAGGTGGCCGGCATCTACACGGTGCCGGTCGAGCAGCAATGGGTCAGCCGCATCAACAAGGCGCTGAAGGCCGCCGAGGCACGCGGCGAGATCGAGTACGCCTTCTCCGAGAACGTCACGAATGCCGACTACGAACGCGTGATGCGCCAGTACGCCGAGAAGGGCTTTGGCCTCGTGGTCGGCGAGGCCTTCGCGGTGGAGGCGGCGGCGCGCAAGGTGGCCAAGGACTATCCGAAGACCGCCTTCCTGATGGGCAGCAGCGGCAAGCCGCAGGCGCCCAACTTCGCGGTGTTCGACAACTACATCCAGGAGCCGGCCTATCTCACCGGCATGATCGCCGGCGGCATCAGCAAGAGCGGCAGGATCGGCCTGGTCGGCGGCTTCCCGATTCCCGAGGTGAACCGCCTGATGAACGCCTTCATGGCGGGCGCCAAGGAGGTCAACCCGAAGGCCGAGTTCACGGTCAGCTTCATCAACAGCTGGTTCGACCCGCCCAAGGCCAAGGAGGCCGCCTTCGCGATGATCGACAAGGGCGCCGACGTGATGTACGCGGAGCGCTTCGGCGTCAGCGACGCGGCCAAGGAGCGCAAGGTGCTGGCGATCGGCAATGTGATCGACACCCAGGCCCAGTACCCCGACACGGTGGTGGCCTCGGCCCTGTGGCATATGGAGCCCAGCATCGACGCCGCGATCAAGGCGGTCAAGGCCAATGCCTTCAAGGCCGAGGACTACGGCCCCTATTCGACGATGAAGCACAAGGGCGGTTCGCTCAGCGCCCTGGGTACGTTCGCGGCTAAGGTGCCGGCCGATCTGCAGGCCAAGGTCAAGGCCAGGGAGAAGGCCATCCTTGACGGCAGCTTCGCCGTCAAGGTGGACGACGGCCAGCCCAGGTCCAGCGCCAAGTAAATAAGTGACGGCAAGCGGCAAGACGTGACCCTGGCGCTGGAACTGAAGGGCATCAGCAAGCGCTTCGGCGCGTTGCTGGCCAACGATGCCATCTCGCTGCGGCTGGAGCGGGGCCAGGTGCTGGCCCTCTTGGGCGAGAACGGCGCGGGCAAGAGCACCCTGGTCTCGATCCTGTTCGGCCATTACGTCGCCGACGCGGGCGAGATCACGGTGTTCGGCCAAGCGCTGCCGCCGGGCCAGCCCAGGGCGGCCCTGGCCGCCGGCATCGGCATGGTGCACCAGCATTTCGCCCTGGCCGAGCGCCTCTCGGTGCTGGACAACGTGATGCTGGGCCTGGAGCCGCTGTGGCAGCCCTTTGCGCGCCGGCGCGCGCAGCGCGCGCTGCTCGTCGAGACCGCGCAGCGCTTCGGCCTGCAGGTCGATCCCGAGGCCCTGGTGGCCGAGCTGTCGGTGGGCGAGCGCCAGCGCGTCGAAATCCTGAAGGCCCTGGTGCGCGGCGCCCGCATCCTGATCCTGGACGAGCCCACCGCGGTGCTGACGCCGCAGGAAAGCGAGTCGCTGTTCGCCTCGCTGAAGGCCCTGGTCGCCACCGGGCTGTCCATCATCTTCATCAGCCACAAGCTCGACGAGGTGCTGGCCGTCTCGGACCGCATCGCGGTGCTGCGCGCCGGCAGGCTGGTGGCCGAGCTGCCTAATGTTCCTGGGGAGCCGGGCCTCTCGAAGGCCGACCTGGCCGAGGCCATGGTCGGCCGCGCGGTGCAGCCGCCGCGGCGCAGCGGGGCCTCGGCGCCGGGCGAGCCGGTCTGCACCCTGCGCGGCGCGGTCGTCGCCGGCAAGCCGGGGCTGCGCGGCGTCGATCTGGCGCTGCATGCCGGCGAGGTGCTGGCGGTGGCCGGCGTGGCCGGCAATGGCCAGCAGGCGCTGGCCGAGCTGCTGCATGGCCTGCATGGGCTGCAGGCGGGGCAGCTGCGGGTGCTGGGGCAAGACCTGCCCCCCCGGCCCCGGGCCTGGCTGCAGGCCGGCGTGGCGCGCATCCCCGAGGACCGCCACGCGGCGGGCGTGGTGGGCGACCTGCCGCTGTGGGAGAACGCCCTGCTGGAGCAGTACCGCAGCAGGACCTTCGCGCGCTGGGGGCTGCTCAGGCGTGCCCGCGCGCGCGCCCATGCCCAGGATCTGGTGCAGCGCTTCGATGTGCGCGGCCTCGAGGACCGGGGCCTGGACACCGTGACCCGCAGCCTGTCGGGCGGCAATATGCAGAAACTGATACTGGGCCGCGCCCTCACCGGCGACCCCGAGGCCGCCGGCGGGCCGCGGCTGATCGTCGCCAACCAGCCCACCTGGGGCCTGGACGTGGGCGCGGTGGCCTATGTGCACCAGCAGCTGCTGGACGCCTGCGCGGCCGGCGCGGCGGTGCTGCTGATCTCCGAGGACCTGGACGAGATCTTCGCGATCGCCGACCGCATCGCGGTGATGCACGCCGGGCGTCTGAGCGAGGCCCGGCCGCGCGCCGAATGGACCCTGGCCAGCATCGGCCTGGCGATGGCGGGCAGCGACGAGGCGGCTCATCATGCGGCTTGAGAAACGCGCCAGCCCCTCGCAGGCCTGGCGCCTGGCCGCGCCGCTGCTGGCGCTGGGCATCACCTTGATCGTCGGCTCGCTGCTGGTGGCCTGGGCCGGCGCGCCGGTCGGCCGGGCCTATGCGCTGCTGCTGGAGGGCGGCTTCGGCTCGCGCTTCGCCTGGAGCGAGACCCTGACCCGCGCCACGCCGCTGATCCTGACCGGGCTGGCCGCGGCGGTGGCGTTCAAGGCGCGGCTCTACAACATCGGGGCCGAGGGCCAGCTCTATCTGGGCGCGCTCGCGGCGGTGGCGGTGGGCGGCCTGCACGGTGGCACGGGTTTCGAGTTCTCGCCCTGGCTGCTGTTCCCGCTGATGATGGCGGCGGCCGCGCTGGCCGGGGCCCTGCTGCTCCTGGCGCCGGCGCTGCTGAAGAGCCGCCTGGGCGTGGACGAGGTGGTGACCACCCTGCTCTTGAACTTCATCGTGCTGCTGTTCGTCTCCTGGATGCTGGACGGGCCGATGAAGGATCCGCTGGCCATGGGCTGGCCGCAGAGCGTGGGCCTGCAGGACATGCTTTCCCTCAGCAAGCTGGTCGAGCGCAGCCGCGTGCACATGGGCCTGGTCTGGGCGATCGGCGCGGCCCTGCTGCTGTGGGCCCTGTTCAAGTACAGCGCCACCGGCTTCGAGATCCGCGCGGTGGGCGCCAGCGCCACAGCCGCCGCCTTTGCCGGCATGCCGGTGGCCCGGGTGACGGTCAAGGTGGCGCTGCTGTCGGGCGCGCTGGCCGGCCTGGCCGGCGCGATCGAGGTGGCCGGCCGCACCGGCTATGTCACCCTGGACATGAGCCCGGGCTACGGCTACAGCGGCATCGTGATCGCGATGCTGGCCGGCCTGCACCCGCTCTCCGTGCTGGCCTCGGCGGTGTTCGTCGCCGGCCTCTTGGTCGGCGCCGACAGCATGAGCCGCGCGGTGGGCGTGCCGACCTATATCGCCGACGTGATCGTCGCCACCGCGCTGATCGCGATGCTCGTCAGCAGCCTGCTGGTCAACTACCGGATCCGCTGGAGGGTGCGTCGCGATGGGCGCTGAATTCCTGGACCTGCTGTCGGGCAGCGCCTTCTGGATCGCGGTGCTGCGCATCGCGACGCCGTTGATCCTCGGCACGCTGGGCGTGCTGTTGTGCGAGCGCGCCGGCGTCCTGAACCTGGGCATCGAGGGCATCATGGTGGCGGGCGCCTTCGCCGGCTGGCTGACCGTCTACCAGGGCGGCGGGCTGTGGACCGGCGTGCTGGTGGCGGCGCTGGCCGGCGCGGCCTTGGGGCTCTTGCACGGTTGGCTGACCGTCGGCCTGAGCCTGTCCCAGCATGTGTCGGGGCTGGGCATCACCCTGCTCGCGACCAGCCTGGCCAGCTATGCCTACCGCGTCAGCTTCCCCAAGGTCGAGAGCCCGCCGACCATCCAGCCCTTCGCGGCGATGGACTGGCTGCCCCTGCCCGTCCTCAACGCCCAGACCCCGCTGACCCTGCTGGCCCTGCTGCTGGTGCCGCTGCTGGCCTATGGCCTGAACCGCACGCCGCTGGGGCTGGCCGTGCGCATGGTGGGCGAGAGCCCGGCGGCGGCCGAGGGGCAGGGCCTGTCGGTCCTCGGGCTGCGGCTCGGCGCCATCATGGCCGGCTCGGCCCTGATGGGCGTGGCCGGCGCCTTCCTGACCCTGGCGGCCTTCAACGCCTTCTACTTCAACATGGTCAACGGGCGCGGCTGGGTCTGCGTCGCGCTGGTCGTGTTCGCCTCCTGGCGGCCCGGCAAGGCGCTGCTGGGCGCGCTGCTGTTCGCCTTCTTCGACGCCCTGCAGCTGCGCCTGCAGCAGGCCGGCGGCGGCGCAGCGCTGCCCTACCAGGTCTATCTGATGCTGCCCTACCTGCTGTCGATCGCGGCCCTGATCGTGATGGCGCGCAAGGCCGCCTATCCGCAGGCGCTGATGAAGCCCTACCGCAAGGGCGAGCGCTGAGGAGCAAGGGGCGCGGCTGCCGCCTTGCCACCCAGTAGACCGCACCGGCCGGCCCGTAGCGCTCGGCGTGCGGCACGCCGATCTAGCGGAATCCCGCTGCCGGGCCCGGCCTGTCGGCGCAGCCCGACAGGCCGGCGCGCGCTTGTCCGACGCCGGACGCCGCCGCCGAAGCGGAGGATGGCGACTGACAAGCCCTGGAGAACCGCCATGCCGACACCGCGCCCCCCACGCCGCCCGCCCGACGACCCGGTAGAGGATGTATCGCCGGACTTCGACATCGACGCACCGGCCCTGCCCGACGACGGCGTCGTGCCGCCGCGCATCGACGACGACCCCGAGCAGGAACGGGTGCTGGAGCCCGATAGCTGAGCGCCGCCGCGCGGGGTCGCGATGAACGCCTCGATCGCCCGGCGCCGCGGCGCAGCCGTTCACGACCGGCGGCGGCCGAGCGCGGTGGTAGGCTGAGGCCGAAACCACGCCTGCCTGTCGCCCATGCTGATCCGCAACATCTCCCTTCCCGACGGACGCCGAGGCCAGGACCTGCTGGTGCGGGACGGCCGCATCGCCGCCATCGGCCCGAGCCTGCCGGCGCCCGCGGGCGTCGAAACCATCGATGGCCAGGGCTGGCTGCTGAGCCCGCCCTTCGTCGACGCCCATTTCCACATGGACGCGACGCTCAGCTACGGCATGCCGCGGGTCAATGCCAGCGGCACCCTGCTGGAGGGCATCGCGCTGTGGGGCGAACTGAAGCCGCAGCTGACCCAGGAGGCCCTGGTCGAGCGCGCGCTGGCCTATTGCGACTGGGCGGTGGCCAAGGGCCTGCTGGCGATCCGCTCGCATGTGGATGTCTGCGATCCGCGCCTGCTGGCGGTCGAGGCGCTGCTGCATGTGCGCGAGCGCGTGAAACCCTATCTGGACCTGCAGCTGGTGGCCTTTCCGCAGGACGGCGTGCTGCGCGCGCCCGGCGCCTTCGAGAACCTGAAGCGCGCGCTGGACATGGGCGTCGACGTGGTCGGCGGCATCCCGCATTTCGAGCGGACTTCCGAGCAGGGCGCGGCCAGCGTGAAGCTCTTGTGCGAGCTGGCCGCCGAGCGCGGCCTGATGGTGGACCTGCATTGCGACGAGAGCGACGACCCGCTGTCGCGCCATGTCGAGACCCTGGCGTTCGAGACCCAGCGCCTCGGGCTGCAGGGCCGCGTCACCGGCTCGCACCTGACGTCCATGCATTCGATGGACAACTACTACGTCTCCAAGCTGATCCCGCTGATGGCCGAGGCCCGGCTCAATGCGGTGGCGAATCCGCTGATCAACATCACCCTGCAGGGGCGCCACGACAGCTACCCGAAGCGCCGCGGCATGACCCGCGTGCCCGAGCTGCTGGCGGCCGGCGTCAATGTGGGCTTCGGCCATGACTGCGTGATGGACCCCTGGTACTCGCTGGGCAGCGGCGACATGCTGGAAGTGGCGGGCATGGGCCTGCATGTGGCGCAGATGACGTCGCAGGCCGGCATGCGCGCCTGTTTCGAGGCGGTGACCGTCAACAGTGCGCGCATCCTGGGCCTGCCGGACTACGGGCTGGAGGTCGGCAGGCGCGCCGACTTCGTGCTGCTGCAGGCGCAGGATCCCATCGAGGCGATCCGGCTGCGCGCCCAGCGCCTCATGGTGGTGCGCGAGGGGCGGGTGCTGAGCCGCGGCGCCCCGGCCGTCGCCGCGCTGAGCCTGCCGGGCCGGCCGGCGAGCGTGGACTGGACCTGGCGCCCACCCAAGAGCTAGGGGTGGCGGGGGCGGGGCAGCGGAGTAAAACCCGACGCATCACAGGCGCCAGCGCCGTTGGCGCCTCTCGCAGGAGGTCCCTTATGCGCATCCAAGCCGCCCTCGCCGCCGCCCTCATGGCCGCGCCGTTCCTGACCCATGCCGTGGTCCACCAGTTCAACGCCTCGCTCAACAGTGCCAACGAGGTCAACAGCACGTCCGCCGAGACCGCCACCGGCATCGCCTCGCTGTCCTATGACGACAAGGGCACGCTGTCGTTCGCGGACGACACCTACGGCTTCACGATGTTCGTCGCCGGCCTGAGCGGTAACGCCACCGCCTTCCATATCCATGGGGCGGCGACCACCGCCGAGAATGCGCCGGTGCGCGTCAGCCTCGACGCCGCTCCCTTCCTGTCGCTGAACAGCGGCGGCAATCTGCTGGTCGGCGGCAGCGGCATCGCCGCGCCGTCGATTGCCGCGACCGCGCCCAGCGGGACGAATGCCGGCCATCCGGCCATGTCCTTCCTGGACCTGCTGCAGGGCGGGCTGGCCTATGTGAACGTGCACACCGCGCTCAATCCCGGCGGCGCGGTGCGCGGCCAGCTGATGGAGGTGGCGGTGGTGCCGGAACCCGCCAGCGCCGCGCTGCTGCTGGTCGGCATCGGGGCGGTCGGCCTGATCGTGCGGCGCCGTCGGCATTGAGTGGCGCTGCCGGCCGATGCCAGCAAGCCCGCCGCGCGCGGGCTTTTTCTTGCCCCTCTCGCCGGGCGTGTGGCCGGCAGCGGCGCCCAAGAGGGATGCTCCGCACCCGGGCCGCCTGCCTGAGCGTCGGCCATTTGTCCAGGTCCACGCGCCACAAGTGCTTCGCTAGAATCTTTCGCAACAGGACAGTCCGTCCATCACAAGTCCGACATGAAACTCATCGGTTCACTCTCCAGCCCCTATGTCCGCAAGGTCCGCGTCGTGATGGCGGAGAAGAAGCTCGACTACCAGTTCGTGCTGGAAGACGTCTGGGGCAACGAAAACATCCTGAAGATGAATCCGCTGGGCAAGGTGCCCTGCCTGGTGATGGAGGGCCAGGACTCCATCTCCGGTGCGGTGTTCGATTCGCGCGTGATCTGCGAATACGTGGACACGCTCTCGCCGGTGGGCAAGCTGATTCCCGAACGCGGCCGCGAGCGCACCGAGGTGCGCACCTGGGAAGCGCTGGGCGACGGCCTGATGGATGCCGCGATTGCCGTGCGCCTGGAGCAGACCTGGGCCGGCCGCAGCGCCGAGCAGCGCAGCCCCGCCTGGGTCGAGCGCCAGATGGGCAAGGTGCATGCGGCGCTGCAGGCCATGAGCCAGGGCCTGGGCGAGAAGCCCTGGTGCTCGGGCAACCATTTCACGCTGGCCGACATCGCGGTCGGCTGCTCGCTGGCCTATCTGGACTTCCGCTTCCCGGCCATCGACTGGCGCACGACCTACCCGAACCTGGGCCGCCTGCTGGAGAAGCTGGCCGGCCGTCAGAGCTTCATCGACACGGCGCCGCCCAGCGCCTGAGCCATGTTCAGGGCCGCGTAGACCGTGGCCAGGCGCCGGCCGATCTCGTCGGCGCCCATCTGCCAGCAATGCGCGATCTCGCCTTCCAGCAGGCCCTGGGCCACCAGGGTGAGCAGGTGCTGGTCGCTGCGGCTCAGGCCCGCGCCGGCCGGGGCCGTGTCTTGCGCGGCCGCGGCGTTCTGCGCCGCCAGCGGCTCGCTGCGCGGCAGCCCCATGCGCTGCAGCACCTGGCGCGCCAGCGCCGGCGACATCGGGGCGCGCCCGTGCCGGCAGGCGTGCAACGCCGTCACCAGCCCGAGCTTGGGGTTGCCGTCGAGCCAGTAGGACTGCGCGCCGGCCGCCAGCGCATCCAGCAGCAGCGGATCCTCGGCCTCCGCGCTGAGCAGCAGCAGGCGCGGCCGGGACCGGCCCAGCCGGCGCAGCAGCAGCAGGGCATGGCCGTCCAGCAGGCGCAGATCGCTGGCGATCACGTCCGGCCGCAGCGCGGCAATCTGCGGCACCGCATCGTGCAGCCGATGGCTGGCGCCGACGCAGACCCAGCGCTCGCCGGCGATGGACTTCCCTTCGAAAAGGGCTCGTTGCGCGGCCAGCAGGGCGCGGTTGGTGCGGCGTAGCAGGAAGACGGACGGCATCGGTGGCGGGGGCAAAAGCGCAGCCGATTGTCCCGTCCTCAGGGGGCGTGACAACCCCGCGTCCCGGTGTCCGGGCCGGCCCGCCGCAGCGCTGCGAGCGCGCTCAGCGCGCCCGCGTCAGCAGCCGCAGCGTGAGCGCGCAGATCGCACCGGCGAGCGCGCCGCTCAGATGCGCGGCGGGCGCGATCGCGATGTCCCAGCCGGCCACGGTCTGCAGCGCGGGCCCCCAGGGCCGTTCCAGCGCCAGCTTCAGCAGCAGGCCGGCGGCAATGGCGGCGCCGATCGCGCGCTCCTGCCCGCGCCGGCCCAGCAGTTCGAGCGCCAGCACCGCCGCGCCGGCATGCAGCACGCCCGAGAGCCCGCCGTAATGCAGCAGGTCCGGCCGCCACAGCAGCCCGGCCTGGGTCAGCGGCCAGGCCAGCAGCCAGGCCAGCGTCGCGCGCCGGGGCAGGCGCGCCGCCAGCCCGACCCAGGCCAGCACCGCGCAGCCGGCCAGATTGGCCAGCAGATGCTGCAGGCTCCAGTGCACGGCGGCGGCGCTCAAGAAGCGCCAAGGCTGGTCGGCGGCGAGCGTGGGTTGCCAGTCCAGCGGCGTGGTGGACAGCGGCCAGGCCAGCAGCGCCAGCGCGCCCAGCAGCGCGGCCAGCGCGGGCCAGGGGCTCAATCGAAGACGGCCCGCCACAGCGCCAGCACGGCGTCGCGGTGCCGCGCCAGGTCCAGCTCGGCCAGGCGCTCCTCGGCCAGCGCGGTGGGCTGCTCGTCCAGGCGTGCACGGTGCTGGGCGCGGCGCAGCTCGCGGTAGGCATCGGCCGCGGCCTGGCCGACATGGGCCGGCAGCAGGCCGGCGGCCTCGCAGCGCTGCAGCAGCGCGATGGTGCCGGCATTGTCCAGCAGCTCGGGGTGCGCGGCGGCATGGGCCAGCAGCAGGAATTGCAGCGCGAACTCGGCGTCCATCATGCCGCCGGGGCTGTGCTTGACATCGAACTGGCCCGGTTTGACCGGTCTTGCGCCGCGCACCTTCTCGCGCATCGCCTGCACCTCCTGGCGCAGTGCGACCTGGTCGCGCGGCGCGGTCAGCACGGCGCGGCGCACTTCCTCGAAGCGCGGCTGCAGCTCGGCATCGCCGGCGCAGAAGCGCGCCCGCGTGATGGCCTGGTGTTCCCAGGTCCAGGCGGTGTTGGAGCCGCGCCCGGTCTGGTAGTCGGCGAAGGATTGCAGCGAGGTCACCAGCAGGCCCGAATTGCCGTTGGGGCGCAGCGCGGTGTCGATGTCGAACAGCTCGCCGGCCGCGGTGCGCAGGGTCAGCCAGGTGATCAGCTTGCGCACGAAGGCGGCGTAGATCTCGTGGGCGCTGGTGTTGTCGTCCGGGTCCGGGTCATCGAACAGGAACACCACATCCAGGTCGCCGCCGTAGCCCAGCTCCTTGCCGCCCAGCTTGCCATAGGCGATCACGGCGAAGCGCGGCGCCGGGCGGTGCGCCTGCTTCAGGCGTGCCCAGGCCCAGTCGATCGCGCATTGCAGCGTGGCATCGGCCAGCGCCGACAGCTCGTCGGCCACCTGCTCGACGCTGATGCGCGCCTCGACGTCGCGCACCAGGGTGCGGAACACCTCGGCATGGTGGGCGCGCCGCAGCGTGTCGAGCAGGGCCTCCTCGTCGGCCTCGCCGCTGCGTTCCCAGGCGGCGTGGCGGTCCTGCAGGTCCCGGATGAAGGCGGCGCCGTCGAAGCGCTCGCCCAGCAGGCGCTGGTCGGCCAGTTCGTCGATCACGCCCGGGTGCTGCATCAGGTAGCGCATCGGCCAGCGCGCCAGGCCCAGCAGGCGCAAGAGGCGCTGCTGCACCGCGGGCCGCTCGACCAGCAGGGCCAGATAGCTCTCGCGCCGCAGCAGCGGTTCGATCCAGTCGACGAAGCGCAGCGCGCCGGCCAGCGCGCATTGCTCGCCGCGTACCGCCTGCGCGGCGCGGCCCACCAGCTTGGCCAGGCGCAGGCGCGATTCCTCGCGCAGGGCCTGCACGCGCGGCGTCTCGGCCCAGCGGCGCACCGCCTGGCCCAGCTCGGGCGGCAGCTGTTCGAGAAACTCCTCGGCGTCGATGGGCAGGGCCGGCCCGCCGCAGCCGCCGTTCTTGCAGCCGCCGTGCTTGGGCGCCTGGCCGTCGTGCAACAGGGCGTCGAACTCGGTGGCCACCGTCTCGCGCACCTCGCAGAGCCTGTCCATCAGTTCGCAGACGCCCGGCGCGCAGCCGGTGCGTTGCGACCCGGGCGTCAGGCCCAGGCTGCGCGCGATCCAGCCCAGGTCCTGATCGTCGCAGGGCAGGCAATGGGTCTGCTGGTCGTCGAGGAACTGGATGCGGTGCTCGACGCGGCGCAGCAGCACATAGGCCTGGATCAGCTGCTCGGCCGTGGCCGGCTTCATCAGCCCGCGCGCGGCGACGCGCTGCAGCGCCTTCACCGTCGAGCGCGTGCGGATCTCGGGGAACTGGCCGCCGCGCACCACCTGCAGCAGCTGCACGGTGAACTCGATCTCGCGGATGCCGCCCCGCGACAGCTTGACGTCGTTGGCGCGCTCGGGCCGGCCGGCGGCGCGCTTCTGGGCCTCGTCGCGGATCTTGCGGTGCAGCTGGCGCAGGCCCTCGAACACGCCGTAGTCCAGGTAGCGGCGGTAGACGAAGGGCGTCACGAGATCGCGCAGCGCCAGCGCGCGCTGCTTGGCCGCCGGGTCCAGCGGTGCGACGACGCGGCTCTTCAGCCAGGCGAAGCGCTCCCATTCGCGGCCCTGCACCAGGAAATACTCCTCCAGCATCGCCAGGCTGACGACCGGCGGGCCGGAATTGCCATTGGGGCGCAGCGCCAGGTCGACGCGGAACACCTGGCCGTCCTCGGTCACCTCGCCGATCAATGCGTAGAGGCGCCGCGCCACCAGCGAGAAATACTCGTGCGCGCTGATCGACTTGGCGCCGTCGGTCTGGCCCTCGTCGTCGTAGACATAGATCAGGTCGATGTCGGACGAGACATTGAGCTCGCGCGCCCCCAGCTTGCCCATGCCCACGACCCAGAAGTCGATCACGGCCCCCGCGGCGTTGCGCGGCTGGCCGTGGATGGCGTCCTGCGCGGCGCGCGCCTCGGTCAGCGCCAGGTCCAGCGTCGCCTCGGCCAGCTGGGTCATGGCCAGCGTGATGTCGGCCATCGAGGCGTCCTGCTCGATATCCAGCACCGCCAGCCGCTCCAGCACCAGCTGGCGCGCCACCCGCAGCGCCGCCGGCAGCGGCCGGCCGCCGGCCTGCAGCGCGGCCACCAGGGCCTGGACGGTGGCCAGATCGGGGCGGCCGGGCGGCAGCAGGGACAGTTCCGCGGCATAGCGGCGGCGGATGCGCTGCACGTAGCGGCTGTAATCCGCGCTGGCCCGGATCGGGCCTGTTTCAGTCTGCAAAGAAAGCTCTGACGGAATCATCTCAAACGGCACGCTGTGCCAGAATCTTGCACACCCCAGGCGCGCCGGGCTGCGTTGCTGGCATGGACACGCCGCTCCCTGGGGGGTGCTCCGGTGTGTTCCATTTCAGCTGCATGGCAGCGCCGCTCCCTGTCCATGTCGTTCATCGCAACCTTCTCAGCCGCCCTGCAGCGTTTGGTCCCGCGCCTCGCACGGCGGCCGGCCCGCTGGCTGCTGAACTGCGGGCGCTGGGCCCTCGCTCTGGCGCTGCTGGCCTGGGCCCTGCTGCTGACGGCCTGGCTGGTGTTGCACTGGGCGATTCTGCCGCACATCAATGAATGGCGCCCGCAGCTGGAACGCTTGGCCTCGCAAAACCTGGGGGTTCGGCTCAGCATCGGTGCCATCGAGGCGCGCTCCAGCGGCTGGATCCCGGCGATGGAGCTGCGCGACGTGCGCTTTCTCGATCCCGCCGGCCGCGAGGCCCTGCATCTGCCGCGGGTCGTGGCGGCGCTGTCGGCGCGCTCGCTGTGGGCGCTGGAGCTGCGCTTCGAGCAGCTGCTGATCGACCGTCCCGAGCTGGAAGTGCGGCGCGACGCACAGGGCCGCATCTTCGTGGCCGGGCTCAGCGTGGAGGGCGCCGAGGGCCCGTCCAGCAAGGCCGGCGATGCGCTGGCCGACTGGTTCTTCGCGCAGCGCGAATTCGTGATCCTGCAGGGCCGCGTGCGCTGGATCGACGAGCAGCGCGCCGCGCCGCCGCTGGAGCTCAGCGGCGTGGACCTGCTGGTCAAGAACGGCCTGCGCCGCCACGAGCTGCGCCTGGACGCCACGCCGCCGGCCGACTGGGGCGAGCGCTTCGGCCTGCGCGGCCGTTTCACGCAGTCGCTGCTGAAGCGGCCGGGCGAGCTGATGCACTGGAGCGGCCAGCTCTATGCCGATCTGCCGCGCGCCGATGTGCGCCAGCTGCGCCGCCATCTGGACCTGCCCTTCGAACTCGACGAGGGCGACGGTGCCCTGCGCGCCTGGGCCGACATCCGCGATGGGCAGGCCCAGGGTCTGACCCTGGACATGGGTCTGCGCGCGGTGCAGCTGCGCCTGGGCGCCGGGATCGAAGCGCTGCAGCTCACCAAGGTCGCGGGCCGGCTGGCCCTGGCGCGCACGCCGCAGGGCTTCAGCCTGACGGCCACGCAGCTGGGCTTCGAGGGCGCCGACGGCCTGGTCTGGCCGCGTTCCGACTGGCGCTTCGGCCTGCGCCGTGCCGCGCCCAAGTCCGGCCTGACCGCGGCCACGCCGGGCGGGGGCGAACTGAATGCCCAGCATCTGGACCTGGCGCTGATGACCCAGATCGCCACCCGGCTGCCGCTGAGCCCGGCGCAGCGGCGCTGGCTCGCGGAGCTGGCGCCGCAGGGCCAGGTGGATGCCTTGCAGGCCAGCTGGGAGGGCGAGCTGGCCGCGCCGCACAGCTACCGCGTCAAGGCCGGCGTCAAGAATCTGAGTCTGATGGCCCGGCCCGCCGAGCAGGAGCGCCATCTGGGGCGCCCCGGTCTTGCCGGTGCCCGCCTGCAGCTGGAGGCCAGCGAGCGCGGTGGCCAGGCGCATCTGGTGCTGCAGGACGGCCGCATGGAGTTTCCGGGCCTGTTCGAGGAGCCGGTGCTGCCGCTCCAGCAGTTCGACGCGCAGCTGGACTGGCGCATCGATCCCCGCCCGGCCGGGCCCCCGGCGCTGGAGCTGCGGGTCTCGGATCTGCGCATCGCCAACGAGGATCTGCGCGGCGAGTTGGCCCTGGTCTGGAAGACCGGTGCCGGCGATGGCGGGCGCGGGCGCGGCGCGCGCTTCCCCGGCCATCTGGACCTGAACGGCCGCCTCGACCAGGCCCAGGCCGCGCGCGTGGCGCGCTACCTGCCGCTGGGCCTGGGCGCGCAGGCGCGCGACTATGTGCGCGACGCGGTGCGCGGCGGCAGCGCGCGCAATGTGCAGTTCCGCGTGCGCGGCGATCTCTGGGACTTCCCCTTCGACAAGCAGCCGCAGGGCCAGTTCCGCATCAGCACCCAGGCCCAGGACGTGCAGCTGGCCTATGTGCCCGCCCACAACGGGGCCGAGCCGCTGTGGCCGGCGATGGACAAGGTCAATGCCGAACTGGTGTTCGAGCGCGGCAGCATGCAGATCAGGAACGGCCGTGCGCAGGTGCTGGGCTATGAGCTCAGCGGCATCAACGGCGGCTTCAAGGACCTGATGCACCGGCAGACCCTGGAGCTGGAGGGCCAGGGCCGCGGACCGATGGGCGAGCTGCTGCGCTACCTCAAGCTCTCGCCGGTGGGCGACTGGATCGGCGGCGCGCTGAAGGACGCCAGCGCCACCGGTCCGGCCGGCCTGCGCCTGGCCCTGGCGCTGCCGCTGGCCGATCTGGACCAGTCGACGGTCAAGGGCCAGGTGACGCTGCTGGGCAACGATGTGCGGCTGCGCCCCGACGTGCCGCTGCTGGCCAATGCGCGGGCGCGCGTCGACTTCGACCGCAAGGGCGTCGCCATCCAGGGCGGGGCGGCGCGCGTGCTGGGCGGCGATGCCACGTTCGAGGGCGGCAGCCAGCGCGATGGCAGCCTGCGTTTCACGGGCCAGGGCATCACCACGGCCGAGGCCTTGCGGCGCGCGCCCGAACTGGGCCTGGTGGCGCGGCTGGCGCAGTCGCTCAACGGCCAGGCGGGCTACAAGCTGCAGCTGGGCTTCAAGGAGGGCGCCACCGAGCTCAATCTCACGAGCAATCTGCAGGGCCTGGGGGCCGAGCTGCCGGCGCCGCTGAACAAGGCGGCCGAGACGGTGCTGCCGCTGCGCATCCAGACCAGCCTGGTGGGCAACGGCCGCGACGAGCTGCGGCTGGAGCTGGGCCAGCTCGTGCAGGCCCATTACCTGCGCGACATCCGTGCCGAGCCGGCGCGCGTGCTGGCCGGCAGCCTGGCGCTGCAGGACGCCTTGCCCGGCCTGCCGGCCCAGGGCGTGCTGCTGCAGGCCAATCTGGGCCAGGTCAATCTGGACGCCTGGCAGACGCTGGCGCAGCGCGGGCTGGGTATCGGTGGCGGCGCGGGCGGCGGCACGGAGACGCTGGACGGTGGCTATGCGCCCACCCAGATCGCGCTGCGCGCCCAGGGGCTGCAGATCGCCGGGCGGCCGCTGAGCAAGGTGGTGGCCGGCGTCTCGCGCCTGCCGGAGCCGGGAGCCTGGCAGCTCAATCTCAATGCCGAGCAGCTGAACGGCTATCTGGAATGGCGGCCGGCGCGCGGCGCCAGCCAGGCCGGGCGCGTGCATGCGCGGCTGGCGCGGCTGTCCCTGCCCAAGAGCGAGGCCGAGGGCGTCAGCAATCTGCTCGACCAGCAGCCCGGCACGGTGCCGGCGCTGGACATCGTGATCGAGGACTTCGAGCTGCGCGGCAAGCGCCTGGGCCGGCTGGAGGTGCAGGCCCAGCAGCAGGGCGCGCAGCGCGACTGGAAGCTGACGCGCTTGCAGCTCAAGCATCCCGATGCGCTGCTCAATGCCACCGGCCAATGGGCGGCCGAGCCCGGCCGGCCGCAGCGCCGCATGGTGCTGGACTGGAAGCTGGACGTGGCCGATGCCGGCAATCTGCTGGAGCGTCTGGGGCAGGGGCGGGTGTTGCGCGGCGGCAAGGGTCAGGTCTCGGGCGAGCTGAGCTGGCAGGGCTCGCCGCTGGCGCTGGAATATCCCGGCATGAACGGCACGCTGCATGTGGAACTGGACGCCGGCCAGTTCCTGCAGGCCGAGCCGGGGGTGGGGCGGCTGCTGGGCATCCTGAGCCTGCAGTCGCTGCCGCGCCGCCTGGCGCTGGACTTCCGCGATGTGTTCAGCGAGGGCTTCGCCTTCGACGGCTTCACCGGCGACGTGCAGATCGAGCGCGGCGTGGCCAGCAGCCAGAACCTGCGCATGACCAGCGTGCAGGCGGTCGTGGCGATGGAGGGGCAGGCCGACCTGGCCCGCGAGACCCAGGACCTGCGCGTGGTGGTGGTGCCCGAGATCAATGCCGGCGGCGCCGCGCTGGCCTATGCGGCGATCAACCCCGCGGTGGGCCTGGGCGCCTTCCTGGCCCAGTTGGTGCTGCGCCGGCCGATGATGGCGGCCAGCACGCGCGAGTTCCACGTGACCGGAACCTGGGATGATCCCAAGGTCGAGAAGGTCGAGCGGCGCGCCGATGTGGTGCCGCCGCCCGCATCCGTTCCGAGGAGTAGCCCATGAAGATCGCCGCGATCCAGATGGTGTCCGGTCCCGATGTCGCGCAGAACCTGGCGCGGGCCCGCCATTGGCTGGCCCAGGCCGCCGCGCAGGGCGCGCAGCTGGCCGCGCTGCCCGAGTATTTCTGCCTGATGGGCCGGCGCGACGAGGACAAGCTGGCGCTGGCCGAGGTCCCGGGCCGCGGGCCGATCCAGCAGATGCTGGCCGGGGCGGCGCGCGAGTTCGGGCTCTGGATCATCGGCGGCACCCTGCCGCTCGCGACGCCCGATCCGGCCCGGGTGCGCAACAGCTGCCTGGTGTTCGCGCCCGATGGCACGCTGGCCGCACGCTACGACAAGCTGCACCTGTTCCGCTACGACAACGGCCGCGAGCGCTACGACGAGGCGCGCGTGCTGGAGGCCGGCGAGGCGCCGGTGGCGGTGCGGGTGGGGGCCGGGGCGACGGGGGGGCTGCGCGTGGGTCTGTCGATCTGCTATGACCTGCGCTTTCCGGAGCTCTATCGCGCGCTGGGCCAGATGCCGGATGAAGGGCCGCTGGACCTGATCAGCGTGCCCTCGGCCTTCACCCACACCACCGGCCAGGCCCATTGGGAGCTGCTGCTGCGCGCGCGCGCGGTCGAAAACAGCGCCTATCTCATCGCACCGGCCCAGGGCGGCACGCATGAGAATGGACGCCGCACCTGGGGCCACACGATGATCGTCGACCCCTGGGGCGAGGTGCTGGGATGCCTGCCGGAAGGCGAGGGCCTGGTGACGGCCGAGCTGGATGTCGCGCGCATCGCGCAGGTGCGCCGGCAACTGCCGGCCCTGCAACACCGTCGTCTATGAATAGCCAAGCGATCACAACGATCCTGCTGTGCGCGGCCGGCCTGCTGGCGGGCTGCGGCGCGCCCTCGCAGTCGCTGCGCATGAGCGTGCCGCCCGGCGATGCCTTGCAGCTGCGCGGCTTCATGCCGGCGGCGCTGCAGGGCCAGGTGGCGCTGGAGGCGGTGGACGGCGGTGCCGAGACCGGCCTCTGGTGGGGCTCCAAGGTCAGCAGCCTGGCGCTGGAGCATGCGCTGGAGGATTCGCTGCGCGCCGTGGGCCTGTGGGCGATGCCGCCGCAGGGGGCGCGCTACCAGCTGAAGGCGCGGCTGCTCGGCCTTGACCAGCCCCTGGTGGCGCTGGACACGACGGTGAGTGCCACCGTGCATTACACCCTGATCGACAAGACCAGCGGCGCCACGCTCTACCAGCGCGACGTGCGCGCCGAGCACAAGACCGAGTTCGGCGAGGCCATCGTCTCGCCGCCCGAGCGGCTGAGGCTGGCCAACGAGGGGGCGATCCGGCGCACCGTCGAGCTCATGCTGCGCGACCTGCCCAATCTGCGGCCTTAGGGCGTTTGCCGGTGAGCTTGCGCTCACGCCGCATTTGCTTATTACCAATCGGACCTTGTGGGAGATTAGGGTTTTCACTAGCATGGCGGGCTGATTCTCGCGGGGCCGTCCCAGGCCCCACAGTCCCCGGTGATAGAACTCCAACAAGTCCACAAGAGCTACCCGCTCGGCACCCGGCGCGTGCCGGCCCTGCGCGGCATCGATCTGCGTATCGAGCCCGGCGAAGTGTTCGGCATCATCGGCGCCTCGGGCGCCGGCAAGAGCACTCTGCTGCGCCTGATCAATCTGCTGGAGCGGCCCGACAGCGGTCGCGTGCTGGTCGCCGGCGCGGATCTGCTGGCTCTGGACGAGCCGGCCTTGCGCGGCGCGCGCCAGCGCATCGGCATGATCTTCCAGCACTTCAATCTGCTGGCCAGCAAGACGGTGGCCGAGAACGTGGCCTGGCCGCTGCGGATCGCCGGCCGCGCGCCGGCCGAGATCGCGCCGCGCGTGGCCGCGCTGCTGGCCCGCGTCGGTCTGGCCGACCAGGCGCAGAAATACCCGGCCCAGCTGTCCGGCGGGCAGAAGCAGCGCGTCGGCATCGCGCGCGCGCTGGCCACCGAGCCGCGCGTGCTGCTGTGCGACGAGGCCACCAGCGCGCTGGACCCGCAGACCACCCGTTCCATCCTCGAGCTGCTGGCCCAGATCAACCGCGAGCTGGGCCTGACCATCGTGCTGATCACGCACGAGATGGACGTGGTGCGGCGCGTCTGCGACCGCGTCGCGGTGCTGGACGGCGGCCTGGTCGTCGAGCAGGGCCCGGTGGCCGAGGTCTTTCTGCATCCGCGCCATGCGGTGACGCGGCGCTTCGTGCTGGAGGCCGAGCATGTGGACGAGGGCCAACTGCTGGACGACTACGCCCATGTGCCGGGCCGGCTGGTGCGGCTGACCTTCCGCGGCGCGCGCAGCTACGAGCCGCTGCTGGGCGAGGTGGCGCGCCGCACCGGGCTGGACTTCGGCATCCTGGCCGGCCGTATCGACCGCATCAAGCAGGAGCCCTATGGCCAGCTGACCATCTCGATCGCCGGCGGCGACCTGGATGCGGCGCGCGCGATCCTGCATGAGCGCGGCGTGCGCGTGGAGCTGCTGCGCTGATGGATGCCCTGCTCGCTATCGACTGGGCCGAGATCGGCCTGGCCTCCTGGGACACCCTCTTGATGCTGGGCGGTTCCCTGGTCTTCACCGTGCTGCTGGGCCTGCCGCTCGGGGTGCTGCTGTTCCTGTTCGACCGCGGCCAGTTGCTGGCCGCGCCGCGCCTGCATGGGCTGCTGTCCCTGGTGGTGAACATGCTGCGCTCGCTGCCCTTCGTGATCCTGCTGATCGTGCTGATCCCGTTCACCTTGCTGGTGGCCGGCACCTCGCTGGGCGTGGCCGGCGCGATCCCGCCGCTGGTGGTGGGGGCGACGCCCTTCTTCGCCCGTCTGGTGGAGGGCGCGCTGCGCGGCGTGGACCGCGGCATCGTCGAGGCCGGCCTGGCGATGGGCGCCAGCACGCGCCAGATCGTCTGGCAGGCCCTCTTGCCCGAGGCGCGGCCGGCCATCCTGTCGGCCGCCACCGTCACCGCGATCACGCTGGTGGGCTACACCGCGATGTCCGGCGTGATCGGCGGCGGCGGCCTGGGCGACCTGGCGATCCGCTTCGGCTACCAGCGCTTCCAGACCGAGGTGATGGTGGTGACCGTCGCGCTGCTGCTGCTGCTGGTGCAGGGGCTGCAGATGCTGGGCGATGCCTTGGTCCGGCGCTTCAGCCGCCGTTGAGTTTTTTTGTCGTACCGAGAGGAGTAGTTCGAATGAAGAAGATTGTTCTGACCCTGGCCGCCCTGGCCCTGAGCGGCGTGGCCGCCGCCGAGAAGCTGAGCGTGGCCGCCACCGCCGTGCCGCATGCCGAGATCCTGGAGTTCATCAAGCCGGCCCTGGCCAAGCAGGGCGTGGAGCTGGAGATCAAGGTCTTCACCGACTATGTGCAGCCCAATGTGCAGGTGGCCGAGAAGCGCCTGGACGCCAATTTCTTCCAGCACAAGCCCTATCTGAGCGAGTTCAACAAGGGCAAGGGCACGAGCCTGGTGGCCGTCACGGCCGTGCATGTCGAGCCCTTCGGCGCCTATTCGGGCAAGCACAAGAGCCTGGCCGCGCTGCCCAGCGGCGGCACCGTCGCGATCCCGAACGATCCCAGCAATGCCGGCCGCGCCCTGCTGCTGCTGGATCGCGCCGGCGTCATCAAGCTGAAGAGCCTGGAGAACATCCTGGCCACGCCGCGCGACATCGCCGAGAACCCGAAGCAGCTGAAGTTCCGCGAGATCGAGGCCGCCACCCTGCCGCGCATCCTGCCGCAGGTGGATCTGGCCCTGATCAACACCAACTACGCGCTGGAAGCCAAGCTGAATCCGGTGAAGAACGCGCTGGCCATCGAGGACGCGCGCTCGCCCTATGCCAACTGGCTGGTGGCCCGTCCCGACAACCAGGACTCGGCCGCGCTGAAGAAGCTGGCCGCCGCGCTGAACGGCCCGGAGCTGAAGAAATTCATCCAGGGCAAGTACAAGGGCGCGGTGGTGCCGGCCTTCTGAGCGGCCGCCGCGGCCGCCCGCACGCAGCAAGCCCGGCCCTGCCGGGCTTTGTTTTGGGCGACCGACGGCGCGCCTGTCACCAGCGACGGCGACAAGCGCAGCGCGTTTGCGTGCCGAAGCGTCCCACCCGCGGACGGGATTTATGGCATCGTCTGCCCGTTATGGAAACAGCGAGCGGAAGAACCGTCCCACCGTCCCGATGAGCGAAGTGCGAACCCTGCTGCTGACCGACGTGGTCGACAGCACCCATCTGTCGACCCTGCTGGGCGATGCCGAGATGGCGCAGCTCTGGGCTGCGCATGACCGCGTGGCGCGCGATCTGCTGCCGCGGCATGGCGGGCGCGAGATCGACAAGACCGACGGCATGCTGCTGCTGTTCGATCAGGCCGAGCAGGCGCTGCGCTATGCGCGGGCCTACCACGCGGCGCTGGCGGGCCTGCATGTGCCGCTGCGCGCGCGCGCCGGCCTGCATGTGGGGCCGGTGATCCTGCGCGAGAACAGCGCGACCGACGTTGCGCGCGGCGCCAAGCCGCTGGAGGTGGACGGCCTGGCCAAGCCGGTGGCGGCGCGCGTGATGGCGCTGGCGCGCGGCGGCCAGACCCTGCTCAGCGCGGCGGCGCGCCAGACCCTGGGCGAGGGCGCGCCGCATCTGCAGTCGCATGGCCATTGGCTGCTCAAGGGCATGGACGAGCCGCTGGAGCTGTTCGAGGCCGGCGAAGAGCCGCTGGGGGCCCCGCCCGATGGCGAGAAGAGCTACCGCGTCGCCCGGGTCGGCGAGCGCTGGCTGCCGCTGAAGGCCGTGCCGAACAACCTGCCGCAGCAGGCCACGGCCTTTCTCGGCCGCGAGCGCGAGATCGACGAGGTCAAGCGCCTGCTGGAGCAGTCGCGCCTGGTGAGCCTGCTGGGCATGGGCGGCCTGGGCAAGACGCGGCTTTCGCTGCAGGTGGCGGCCGAGCTGCTGGCGGAGTTTCCCGATGGCGCCTGGTTCCTCGATCTGGCGCCGATCCGCGATCCGTCCCTGGTGCTGGGCGAGACCGCGCGCCTGCTGCAGGTGCAGGAGGAGCCCGGCCAGCCCCTGCTGCAGACCCTGTGCAAGCTGCAGCAGGGCCGCCGCCTGCTGCTGGTGATGGACAACTGCGAGCACCTGGTCGAGGCCGTGGCGGAGCTGGTGCATGCGCTGATGCGCGCGGCCCCGCAGGTGCGCGTGCTGGCTTCCAGCCGCGCGGCCCTGCATGTGCCGGGCGAGCAGGCCTATCCGGTGCTGCCGCTGCCGCTGCCGCAACGCGGCCAGGACGCGGCGGCGCTGGCGCGGCTGACCGCGGTGCGCCTGTTCGTCGAACGGGCCCGCACGCACAAGCCCGACTTCGAACTCAACGAGCGCGAGGCGCCCGCGGTGGCCGAGCTGGTGGCGCGGCTGGAGGGCATCCCGCTGGCGCTGGAGCTGGCCGCGGCGCGCGTGCGCGTGCTCAGCGTGGCCGACATCAACAAACGCCTGCAGGACCGCTACAAGCTGCTGACCGGTGGCAGCCGCCAGCTGCAGGAGCGCCAGCAGACCCTGCGCGCCCTGGTGGACTGGTCCTACGAGCTGCTGCAGCCGGCGGAACAGCTGCTGCTGCAGCGCCTGGGCCTGTTCGTCGGCGGCTTCGATCTGGCCGCGGCCGAGGCCGTCTGCGGCGACGCGCAGCTGGATGCGCTCGATGTGCTGGACCTGCTGGGCTCGCTGGTCGAGAAGTCGCTGGTGATGGTGGATGAGACGCCCGAGGGCGGCACGCGCTACCGCATGCTGGAGACCCTGCGCGAGTACGCGCGCGACAAGCTGGGCGCGGCCGCGGGCGCGACGGCATGCCGTCATCTGGACCATTTCTTTGCGCTGGCCAAGCAGGTGCGCGACGGGCTGCAGGGGGCGCAGCAGGCCGAATGGGTGGCGCGGGCCGAGGCCGATCTGGACAATCTGCGCGCCGCGCTGCTGCATGCGCGCAGCGGCGCCGCGGACGTCGATCCCTTCCTGGCGGTCAAGCTACCGGTGGCCCTGCAGGGCTTCTGGGTCATGCGCGGCTATCTGACCGAGGGCCGCGAGGCGGTGCGCGCCGCGCTGGCCCTGCCGGCCGTGCAGGCCGCGGACATGGCCCATGCTCATGCGCTCTATGTGGGGGCCGTGATGGCCATCGCGCAGGGCGACCCGGCCGAGGCGCGCGACATGCTGGAAGCCTGCCTGCTGCTGCGCCGCCGCCTGCGGGATGAAGCCGGCGTGGCTGCCACCTTGTCGACCCTGTCGATGACCCTTCTGTCGGCCGGTGATGCGACAGCGGCGCGGAGGGCGGAGCAGGAGGCATTGACACTGTTCGGTCAACTTGAGCACCGCGTGGGTGAGGCCATCGGGCTGCTGCATCTGGGCTACATCGAGCGCCATATCGGCGACGAGGAAACGGCCCGGACGAGGCTTCAACAGGGCCTAAGCCTGGCGCGGGTGATCGGACACCAGGAGGTAGAAGGCGAGTGCGAACTGGTGCTTGGCGAGATCGCTCTAGAGACTGGCGATCCGACGCTGGCGCGCCAATGCGCGCAGCGGTCTTTGCTGATCTGCCGCGAGGCCGGTGACAAGCATGGTCAAGCCAAGGCCATCGCGGTACTTGGGCGCTGCGATTTGCGTGAGGGCCGGATTGATCTTGCCCGAGCAAAACTGGCCGAAGCGCAACTGACGTTCCGGGCTTTCGAGATGCGCGAGGAGTTGCTGCAAGGCCTTGAGGACCATGCCGGCTTGGCCGAGGCTTTGGGCCAGGCCGCCGAGGCTCTGCGCTTGCTCAGTGCGGCCGAGCAGGCCCGCGGGCGGGCAGGCTTATCGCGCTGGCCGCAGGCCCGGGCAGGCGATCAAGCCCGGCTTGATCGCCTGGCCGAACGGCTCGGCCCCTTGGCGGCCGAGCAGGCCGTGATCCAGGGCCAGGCCTGGGCCTGGAGCGAGGCTTTGGACCGGGCCCAGTCCCTGTCGGCAATATAAGAAAGCCGAGCGCTGGCGGATCAGCGTCGCTGGCGGCGCGCGACTCCGGCAGCGGCCAGCGCCAGCAGCAGCAGTGCCGCGGAGGCGGGCTCGGGCACGGTCCGCAGCGCCACCATGGCGCGCCGGGCCGGATCGCTGTTGTCGTTCCAGCCATTGATCCAGGGATGGAGGGAGTCGAAATAGCCGAGTCGCGCCTCGGTGCTGCCGCCCAGAAAGCTAAAGGCCAGGCCGAAATAGGTCGGATGGCCGTTGTGCAAGGTGGCTTCGGCGATCAAGCCGGCCTGCGGCAGCCAGGTGAAGGCGGAGATGCCATCGATCACGCCGCTCGCATCGAAATGGACCGCGCTCATCAGCATGGCATTGCCGAAGTCCAGGGTCTGCAGCGTGACAGCGGGCGCGCCGAGGTTGTAAAGCTCCACCCTGGCACTCTGCACGCTCATGCTGCCCAGGCCGCACTGCAAGTGGGTCAGCGCGGCCGAACTGGTGCTGCAACCGTCGGCGATATAGAAGACGGCCTCGCCGCGCCAGCCAAGTTCGGGAAAAGGCGCACCAAAGGGCGGATCCCAACTGCCGACGACAAATGCGGCATGAGCGGGGCTGATCGCTGACAAAAACGCAGCCAAGCCCCAAGACATGAATGTGATCGCCTTTTTGCGAATGCTTGCTCCCCACATGACGCCCCCCCGAGTGCAAAGTTGCCATACCGCAAGAAGCGCGCCACGCCCCGACGGCAGGCTGTAACACCTTGAATTCATTGAGCAATCCCTAGGATGGACGGGCAGCCGGACGGTTGGTGCCCGCTTAGGTGTAAGGCAGGCCGACATGAGATCGGCGCGGCAAGCTGGTCTTGAGCTGCGGAAAGCCCTGCCTCGAGCCCGAAGCGGGGCGTTTCCCGAGTCGCGATGTCAGGGCTGCTCATCCGAGGTCTTCGACCATCCTCAGTGACGGATTGCGACCGGCGTCGGCTCGCCGCCGCGGGGGCCGGCATCCCAGGTGCCGACGACCAAGGTACCTCCCGCCACAGGTTGCAACGCATCCGGCGAGAGTTCGCGGATGTTCTCTTGCGCCTGGTTCGCCGCGGCGAAAGATCCGGAATGCTGTTGCCGGTTCACTTGAGTCCTCTCCTGTTGCGCGAGGAATCATGGCTTGAACGCCATCGTGGGCATGCGACGGGCGCTTGTCAGCATCAGCATCCCAGGGGATACCCGGGGCTCACCCCGTGCCTGGGCGCTACGCTCCAGGCCCCTCGGACAGTTCAGAACAGCGCCGTCACCCTGACCGTGCCGTCCAGCGACTCGGTCTTTACCTGTGCCGAGCCCCGCTTGGCGAGCCGGATCATCTGTTCGTTGGTCGGCAGGATCTCGGCCACGAAGCCGCGCACGCCGGCCGCCTGGGCATGCGCGGCCAGTTGGCGCTGCAGCTGCGCGCCGAGGCCGCTGCCCTGCCAGTCGGGGTGCACGATGAAGGCGGTTTCGGCCAGGTTGGTGGACGGGTCCAGCACATACAGCGCATGGGCGACGATCTGCGGATCCTCGCGCGTGCCGGTGACGGCGACCAGGGCGACCTCGGTCTCGCCGTTGACATTGCACAGGCGCTGCACGTCGGCGATCGAGAGTCCGCGGATCTTGCGGAAGAAGCGCGTGTAGACATCGCGCTCGGGCATGCGGTGGAACAGCTCGCGGATCGCGTCGCCGTCGGGCGCGCCGGCCGGGCGCAGCAGGACCTGGCGCTTGTCCTTCAGCGCCAGCCGCAGCTCCTGCTCGACCGCGTAGGCGCGCAGATTGCGCAGCTGCTGCTCGGCCGGCAGGTAGCCCAGGGCCTTGGCCTCATCCAGCAGGGCCGGCCGATGCTCGGGATGGGCGATCTGGATCAGCGCGATCGCGCGCTCGCGGATGCTCTTGCCGAACAGGTAGGCGATGCCGTACTCGGTGATGACGTAATGCACCTCGCTGCGGGCGATGCCCACGCCCTCGCCGGCCTGCAGCACCGGCCGGATGCGCGAGCTGCCCGCGCCGTCCGCGCCATCGGTCGAGGCCAGGCAGATGATGGCCTTGCCGCCCGGCGAGCGCGACGCGCCCTGCAGGAAATCGCTCTGCGCGACCAGCCCGCCGTAGAAGTCGCCGCCGAACTGGTCGACGCAGACCTGGCCGGTCAGGTCCACCGCGAAGGCCTGGGTGACCGACACCATCTTGTGCTGCTGGGCGATGGTCCAGGCGTCGCACACCGACTCGATCGGCTGGAAGCTGAACAGCGGGTTGCGGTCGATCAGCTCATAGAGGCGCTGCGTGCCCATCGCGAAGCTGCAGACGATCTTGCCGGCCTGGCCGCTCTTTCTCTTGCCGGTCAGGATGCCGCGCTCCAGCAGCGGGATGATGGCGTCGGTGATCACGTCCGAATGGATGCCCAGGTCGCGGCGCTCGCCGAGATGCTTCAGCGCCTCGTTGGCGAAGCGCCCCAGGCCGATCTGCAGCGTGGCGCCGTCCTCGATCACGCTGCCGATATAGCGCGCGATGCTTTCCACCACCGGGCCCGGCTGGGCCGCGTGACGGTATTCGATCACCGGCGTGTCGACTGGCACCAGGTGGTCGATCTCGCCGATGTGCAGCATCGAGTCGCCCATGGTGCGCGGCATCTGCGGGTTGACCTCGGCGATCACCAGGCGCGCCTTGGCCACCGCAGCGGGAATCATGTCGACCGACAGGCCGAGGCTGACATAGCCGAACTCGTCGGGCATCGAGACCTGGATCAGGGCCGCGTCCACCGGGATGCGGCCGATCGCGATCATGCGGGGCACGCGCGCCAGCGAGATCGGCACATAGTCGGCCAGGCCCTGGCGCACCGCGGCGCGCATGTCCTGGCCGACGAAGAAGCTGCGGTGCCGGAAGCGCGTCTGCGGCCGGCCCTCGGCGTCATGCGGCAGCGCCTGGTCGGTCAGGAAGTGCAGCAGCTCGACGTCGGCCGGCGTGGGGCGCAGCGCTTCCAGCGCGGCCACCAGGCTGCGCGGCGTGGCGCAGGCGCTGCCGACGAAGACATGCTCGCCGGCCTTGATCCGGGCCACCGCCTGCGCGGCGCTGCAGATCTTGTCGGCGCAGGCCGTCAGCCGCGGATCCAGGGCCTCGGCCTGCGTCTCGGCGCCGCGGCCTGCGCTCCAGCGCGCCACCAGGCGGTTCAGCAGGGCGGTCGCTTGGTTCATCGTGCTCTCCCTTCAGTTCGCGGCGGTCGCGTTGCGGCTGCCGTCCAGCACCTCGCAGGCATGGGCATAGCCCTGTGCGACGATCTGATCGAAACGGTTCCACTGCAGCATGCCGACACGGTCCAGCGGCGGATTCATGTAGACGTCGGTCAGCTTGCGCGACTGGCGCTGGCGCGACACGCTGTAGAGCACGGTCACGTTCATCAGATAGGCCGCCAGCGAAGGCAGCCGGTAGCGGCGCTGCGCGCGCGGGCGCAGCCGGTCGCGCAGCAGGGCCCAGGTGCCGGGCACGTCGGCGTGCGGAATGCGGCGCGGCTTTCTGAAGCCGAAGCTCAGGTCCACGCCGATCACCCGGCCGACGCCGCGCATGCCGCGCATCACGTCGACGGGGAAGTTGTTGAAGGTGCCGCCGTCGCACATCAGGTCGCCGTCGATGATCATCGGCGGCAACGCCCCGGGGATGGCCAGGCTGGCCAGGATGGCGTTGCGCACCGAGCCGCTGCGCACGATGTGCTCGCTGGCCTGCGAGTAGTTGGTGGCGACGCAGTAGTAGCTCTTCCAGAGATCCTCGACCTGCACGTCGTCGTGGCCGGTCAGCTCCTTCAGCGCGCTCTCGACCAGCCTGCTCAGGCGCAGGCCCTTGATCAGCGACAGCAGCGGGATCAGATTGAAGTCGCCGGTGGGCTTGGAGGAGAACACCTTGCGGGCGTTGGCCAGCACCGTCTCGAAACCCTGGTCGGTGGCCACATAGCCGGCCATCACCGAGCCGATGCTGGTGCCGCCGACCACGTCGATCTCGATGCCGCGCTCCTGCAGCGCCTTGTAGACGCCGATATGCGCGATGCCGCGCGCGCCGCCGCCGGCCAGCACCAGCCCGACGGCGGTGCGGCTGATCAGGCGCGCCAGCCGCGCCATGTCGCGCGGCAGCGCGGGGCGGATGTGCAGATGGTCGGACAGCGGGCGGCGCGCCAGCCAGGCCGCCGTGCCCCGCGGTGCGTGGCGCTCGGCCGGATGCAGCAGCACCAGGATCTCGGCCGCGTCGGTGCGCGGCGGGCGGCGCACCAGGCATTCGTCCTCGATCGGGTGCAGCAGGGGCGGTGCATCGGCGTCGGCCAGCAGGTAGAGCTCGTCGCAGTGGCGGCTGCAGCGATGGGTCCACTCGGTGGGGGTGGGGTCGCTGAGCAGCAGCACGAAGTCATGCTCGGCCTCGATCTCGTCCAGCCGCACCGCGATGCTGCGGTTGGCGGCGGCATCGCTCTGGTCGCGGTGGGTGATGCCGGGCGCGCCCAGGCCGGCATCCAGCTGGCTGGCGGCGATCACCGCGACGCGGCCCAGCGGCCGCAGCTGCTCGGCCAGCGCGGCTGCGAAGCCGTCCAGATCGACGCCCGGGCTGACCGGCAGCAGGCCGATCGTGACCGGCCGGTCCATCGAGGAGCGTGCGCTCTCGGTCTGCAGACGCTTGATGATCTGGCGCGTCAGCGCGATCGAGACCTGGCTGCTCATGGTCAGCAGCTGCATGAACTCGGCCTTGCCCAGGCGCACCAGCACGGTGTCGCGGATCGCCACCAGGGTGGCCGAGCGCGGCTCGTCGGTGTAGAGGCTCATCTCGCCGACCATCTGGCCGCGCGTGATCTCGCGCACCATGCGCTGGCGGCCGTCATCGTCGGTGATGTAGGTGCGCAGCCGGCCGCTGACGGTCAGGTACATCGCGTCGCCGGGATCGCCCTGCTGCATCAGGGTCTGGCCGCCGGCCAGTTCCACCCATTGCAGATGCTCCAGCAGCAGTTCCAGGGCCCCGGGCTCCACGTCTCCGAGGAAGCTGCGCAGCTGGCGCATCAGCAGCGCGTCGAAATACTGCGTGCGTACGAAATCCTGGTCCATACGTCCTGAGCCGATCTTGTTATGAGGGGTTCGCCGGGGCAATGTACCCGAGAGCGGCGCCGGCCGTGCTGGTGCTGGCCCTGATCGGCAGGGGCCCGGCCTGTCGCGCGCGGGACAGGCGCAGGGAGTCGCCGCAGGCATCACTCGGAGTTATCGAGGCCCGCCGAGTCGGCATGAGAGCGCCGGCGCCGGGCCGCGGGCAGCCGGAATAATGGGCGCCTTCTCAAGGACCTCAGCCCATGGTGCTCAACTACATCTGGATCGGCTTCTTCCTGATCGGCTTCGGCGTCGCGCTGGCCCGGCTGATCGGCGGCGACCTGGGCATCTTCGCCCAGGTGCTGGGCGGCATCTTCGACACCGCCAAGACCGGCTTCGACATCTCGCTGGGCCTGGTGGGCGTGATGAGCCTGTGGCTGGGGATCATGAAGATCGGCGAGAACGCCGGCGTGATCCAGATCTTCGCTCGCGCGATGGCGCCGTTCTTCGCGAAGGTCTTCCCCGAGGTGCCCAAGGGCCACCCGGCCGGCGGCTCGATGGTGATGAACTTCTCGGCCAATATGCTGGGCCTGGACAACGCGGCCACGCCGCTGGGCCTGAAGGCGATGAAGGAGCTGCAGGAGCTGAATCCGCAGCAGGACCAGGCCAGCAACGCGATGATCATGTTCCTGGTGCTGAACACCGCGGGCATCACCTTGATCCCGACCTCGGTGATCGCGATCCGCCAGGCCATCGCGGTGGACCAGGGCCTGGCCGGCTTCAATGCCGCCGACATCTTCCTGCCCACCCTGATCGGCACCTTCATCTCCTTCGCGGCCGGCCTGGTGGCGGTGGCGGCCTACCAGCGCATCAAGCTGTTCAGCCTGCCGGTGCTGGCCTTCTTCGGCGGCTTCATCGCGATCATGGCCGGTTTGTTCGGCTGGCTGCACCAGTACCCGCCCGAGCTGATGGCCAGGTATGTCGGCCTGCTGGGCAGTCTGGTGATCCTGTCCATCATCGTGATGTTCATCGCGGTGGGGGCCTGGCGACGCATCAATGTCTACGAGAGCTTCGTCGAGGGCGCCAAGGAAGGCTTCGGCGTCGCGATCACCATCATTCCCTATCTGGTGGCGATCCTGGTGGCGATCTCGGTGTTCCGCACGACCGGCTGCATGGACTATGTCGTGGGCGGCATCGCCTGGGGCGTGGCGGCCGTCGGCCTGCCGACCGACTTCGTGCCGGCCCTGCCGGTGGGGCTGATGAAGACCCTGTCGGGCAGCGGCGCGCGCGGCCTGATGGTGGACGTGATGAAGACCTACGGCGTCGACAGCTTCCAGGGCAAGCTGGCCGCCATCATCCAGGGCTCGACCGAGACCACCTTCTATGTGCTCGCGGTCTACTTCGGCAGCGTCAACATCAAGAAGACCCGCTACGCGCTGACCTGCGGCCTGATCGCCGATTTCGTCGGCCTGGTCGGCACGATCTGCGTGGGCTACTGGTTCTTCAAGTGAGGCGCCCCGTTCAGGCGTCGGCCTCGACGCGGTCGCGGCCGGCCGCCTTGGCGCGGTAGAGCGCCGCGTCGGCGCGCGCCAGCAGCTCATCCAGGCCGCGGTCGCCGGGGCGGCAACTGGCCAGGCCGATGCTGGTGGTGCAGGCCGGCAGGCCCGCCGCCGACGCCTGCCGGGCGACGGCCTGGCGCATGCGTTCGGCCGTCGCGCGCGCCGCGGCGGCCTCGGTCTCGGGCAGCAGCACGATGAACTCCTCGCCGCCGAAACGGCCCAGGCGGTCGGCCTGGCGCAGGGTCCGGCCCAGCAGCGCGACGAAGTCGCAGAGCACCCGGTCGCCGACCAGATGGCCGTGGCGGTCGTTGATCTGCTTGAAATGGTCGATGTCCAGCAGCAGCAGGGACAGCGGCCGGCCGTAGCGCAGCCAGCGCCCCATCTCGCGCTCGCCGGCCTCCAGCAGCGCGCGGCGGGTCAGGGCGCCGGTCAGGGAGTCATGGCTGGCGATCTGCTCGAACACCGCGCGCAGGCGTTCGCTGGCCATCAGCAGCAGGCCGATGCTGATCAGCAGCACCGAGAAGCTGTAGACCGCGATATAGCCGGTCTGGATCGCGGTCGGCGCGAAGCGGTTGCTCTGCGCCGTGTCGATCCAGGGGGCCGCGGCGCCGCGCGCCAGCAGCACCAGGGCCTGCAGCGCCAGCACCGCCGCGGTGAAGCGCGGCGCGAAGCCGCGGCCATTGCGCAGCAGCAGGCGCAGATGGGCCAGCACCAGCAGGGCCATGGTGCCGGTGAACAGCATCACGCGGATGCGGTAGTCCGGCTGCACCCACAGGAACCAGCTCAGCGCCGCCAGGCAGGCCAGGCCCAGGCCGGCCCAGAAGCGCCAGGTGGGCGGCAGGCCGTAGAAGCGCCGGCTGCCGACATAGAACAGGCCGCAGCCGAGCAGCAGCAGCACATTGCCGCCCTGGGCCACCAGGGCGGGCGGCGCCATGCCGTCCAGGCCGTAGATGCCCGCGGCCGCCGCGCACAGCAGGGGCGCCAGGCTCCAGGGCAGCAGGCCCAGGATGCTGGGCGGGTAGCTGCGCCGCAGGCCCAGCAGCACCAGACCCATCAGTGCGCCCATCAGCAGGGCCATGAAGGTCAGGGAGCGTGGGTCAAGGGCGGTCATTGGTGGTCATGGGCGGGCGATCACGGGGGACGAAGGGGGGCGGGACGACCGGGCAGTGTACGAAGCCCTGGCGACGCGGGCTCAGCCTCCGGCGGCGTCCAGCCATTGGCGTGGCGACTGCCCCAGGCGCTGGCTGAACAGGCGCGACAGCGCCGAGGCGCTGGCATAGCCCAGCTCGTCGGCGATCAGCTTGACCGGCCGGCCCTGGCGCAGCCTGGCCTGGGCCAGGGTCAGGCGCCAGTCGGCCAGATAGCCGGCCGGCGTCTGTGCCAGCACGGCCTTGAAATGCGCCGCGAAGGCGCTGCGCGACATGCCGGCGCAGCGCGCCATGCGCTCCAGGCTCCAGGGCTGGCCGGGGGCCTCGTGCACGGCCACCAGGGCGCGCGCCAGGCGCTCGTCCGACAGCCCGGTGATCAGGCCCGGCGGCACGCCGGCATCGAGCGGGTGATCGATCAGCCAGCGCAGCAGCTGGATCAGCACCACCTCGAACAGCCGGTCGGCCAGCAGGCGCTGGCCGCAGCGCAGCCGCTCGGTTTCGCCGAACAGCAGCGCCAGCGCCGGTGCCAGCCCCTCGACCCGGGCCAGCGGCAGGACGATCAGGGGCGGCAGCGCGCGCACCAGCGGATTGAGTTCGCCGCCGTCGAATTCCAGCTCCGCGCAGGCGAAGTCCGCACCGTCCTCGGGCGGGTTGCGGAACTGATGCGCCAGCGGCCGCGGGTAGAACAGCAGGGTCGGCTCGGTCAGGTGCAGGCGCCGCGGCAGTCCGGTCTGCGCGCCATGGCCGAGCTCCAGCTCGCCGCGCCGCATCACATGCAGGAAGCCGCGTCCCGGCTCGGCCGGGAAGCGGCTGATGCCGCACAGCGGGCCGTTGTGGAACAGGCGCGCCCGCACCTTGAAACGCTCCAGCAGGCTGGACAGCCGGTCTATCGGATCTGCAGACATGTGGTGGACGAATAGGTATGCCGTTTGGACGATAGGGTGCCAATGGTACGGCCTGGTGGCAGACACTGTCGTTCAGCAGCTGCCCGGTCATTCATCGACAGACATCTTCCACCGAAAGGAATCCCATCATGTCCCGCGTTCAACTGATCAACCCCGCCCAGTCCACCGGCGAGCGCAAGCTCGTGCTCGACCAGATCCAAGGCGCCTTCGGCGCCACGCCGGCGATGTTCCGCGCCGTCGCCAACTCCACGGCCGCGCTGAAAAGCCTGTGGGGCAGCTTCGGCGCCCTGGGTGGCGGCGTGATCCCGGCCAAGCTGGGCGAACAGATCGCCGTGGCCGTGGCCGACCGCAACGGCTGCGAGTACTGCCTGGCCGCCCACACCGCGCTGGGCCGCAAGGCCGGTGCCACCGCCGAGGAGATGGCCGCCGCCCAGCAGGGCGAGGCCACCGACCCCCGGACCGCCGCCGCGCTGCGCTTCGCGCTGAAGCTGGTCAACGAGCGCGGCCAGGTCAATGACGCCGATGTGCAGGACCTGCGCGCCGTCGGTTTCGACGACGAGCAGATCGTCGAGATCCTGGCCCATGTGGCGCTGAACCTGTTCACCAACTACGTCAACGTGGCCTTCCAGGTGCCGGTCGACTTTCCGGCCGTCAAGCTGCGCCGCCAGGCCGCCTGAGGCCCAGGCCGCCGCGGTGGCCTGGTGCCGCCGCGGCCCTTTCCGGAAGGCCCCAGGAGACTTCATCACCATGTTCAAGACGCCTCCCTCGCTCGAGCATCCGCAGGCCCCGCCGCTGCAGGTCGAGCAATGGTTCAACACGCCCGGCCCCATCGCGCTGGAAGCGCTGCGCGGCCGCGTCGTCGCGCTGCACGCCTTCCAGATGCTGTGCCCCGGCTGCGTCGCCCATGGCCTACCGCAGGCCGCGCGCATGCACGAACTCTTCCCCCGGGAGCAGTTCGCCGTGATCGGCCTGCACTCGGTGTTCGAGCACCATGCGGTGATGGAGCGGCCCGAGGCCTTGCGGGCCTTCATCCACGAATACCGCCTGACCTTCCCGATCGCCGCCGATCGGCCCGACCCCGGGGCCGGCGTGCCGCTGACCATGCAGGCCCTGGGCCTGCGCGGCACGCCCAGCCTGCTGCTGCTGGACAAGCAGGGGCGCATCCGCCTGCATCACTTCGGCCGCATCGACGACCTGCGCGTCGGTGCGCTGATCGGCCAGCTGATCGCCGAGCCGGCCGACGCGGCTCCGCTCTGCGACGATCAGGGCTGCCGCCTGCCCGAAACCCGCCTGCCCGCCGACCGCCCATGAGCAAGACCGTCCTGGCCCTGCGCCACCTCGCCTTCGAAGACCTCGGCCAGCTGGAGCCGCTGCTGCGCGAGCGCGGCTATGCACGCATCGAGTACCGCGAGGCCGGCGTCGATGGTGAGCTGGCCGGCATCGATCTCGAGGCGGTCGACCTGCTCGTGGTGCTGGGCGGCCCGATCGGCGCCGAGGACGAGGCCCTCTATCCCTTCCTGAGCGAGGAGCTGCGCCTGATCGGGCGGCGCCTGGCCAGCCGCCGGCCCATCCTCGGCATCTGCCTGGGGGCGCAGCTGATGGCCCGGGCGCTGGGCGCGCGCGTGCGGCCGATGCCGCAGGGTCGCAAGGAGATCGGTTTCGCGCCGCTGCGGCTGACGCCGGCCGGCCTGGCCTCGCCGCTGGCCGCGCTGCAGGGCCAGCCGGTGCTGCACTGGCATGGCGACCAGTTCGCGCTGCCGGATGGGCTGGCGAGCCTGGCCGAGACGCCGCTGTGCCCGCACCAGGCCTTCCTGCTGGAGCACCACGCCTTTGCCTGGCAGTTCCATCTGGAGGCCGACCCGCGCCGCATCGAGCAATGGCTGATCGGCCATGCGGCCGAGCTCGGCCAGGCCGGCATCGACATCGCGGCGCTGCGCCGCGACGCCGCCCTGCACGGGCCGGGCCTGACGGCCGCGCTGGCGCGCGTGCTCGATGCCTGGCTGGCGGGGTTCGACGCATGAGCGACGGCGGCGTCGTGATCGGCCGGCTGCGAGCCGTGCTGACCGGCAAGACCCGACCCTATGCCAGAGCGGGCAGCCGCAGCGCGATCGCCAAATGCGAGCGCTCCGGTGCGGTGCTCGCCGGAGCGCTGGGCCTGGATGGCGATGAGCAGGGCGATCCGCGCGTGCATGGCGGGCCCGACAAGGCCGTGCATTGCTACCCCTGGGCGCATTACGAGACCTGGCGGCCCGAGCTGCCCGCTGCCCAGGCGCTGCTGCGGCAGCCCGGAGCCTTCGGCGAGAACTTCAGCGTCGACGGCCTGGACGAGGGCGATGTCTGCCTGGCCGACCGCTGGCAGATCGGCGACGACGCGCTGTTCGAGGTGAGCCAGGGCCGCCAGCCCTGCTGGAAGCTCAACGAGCGCTTCGGCCAGCCCGATATGGCGCGGCGCGTGCAGCAGAGCCTGCGCGCCGGCTGGTATCTGCGCGTGCTGAGTCCGGGCCCGGTGCGCGCGGGCGATGCGATCCGGCTGCGGGCCCGGCCTCACCCCGACTGGCCGCTGGCGCGCCTGCTGCGCGCGATCGCCGAGCGCGAGCGCGATCCGGCCACACTGACGCAGATCCTGGCGCTGCCGCTGCCGGCCTCCTGGCTCAAGCTGTTCCGCGGCCGGCTGGAGAGCGGGCGGATCGAGTCCTGGAGCCGGCGCATGGAGGGGGGCGACGCCTAGCGGTCGACGGCGAGCGGGCCGGCCCATCCCGGGCCGCGCGCGGTTCGGGCGGCCGCCGCCGAGGCTCCGCGGAGGAGCCGCGGAAGGCTTGAATATCCTGCATGATTCGAGCACGCAGCGTCACGGGAGCCCCAAGATGTCGAGCCTGCTCAAGTTCCTGCGCCTCCATGCGGACGCGGCCGGCGTCTCGCATTTCGCGCCCATGGAGGTCGAAGTCGTCGCGCGCGAGTTTGCGCCGCCGGCGCCGCCGTTCAACGTCTCGGCACTGGAGCCGGCCTCTCGGCATGGCTTCCTGTGCGTACCCGCGGGCTGGGTCGGCGAGCTGCATCCCGCGCCGATCCGCATGTGGATCACCATGGTCGCGGGCGAGATGGAGTTCGAGGCGGGCGACGGCGAACGCCAGAGCCTTGCTCCCGGCAGCACCCTGCTGCTTGAGGACACGACCGGCCTTGGGCATCGCAGCCGCGTGCAGGGATCCATGGATGCCGTACTCTCGGTGGTGCATGTCTAGTTCGGAAGCCTGCCGCTCATTCGAGCCGCCGCCCCGCTAACATGATCGTCACCAGTCCTTCGGGAGAGTCCGAATGTCCATCACTCTGAAAGGCAGCTGCCACTGCGGCCGGGTCGCCTTCGAGGTCGATGCCGATGCCGCACCCGACAGCGCGCTGTCCTGCAACTGCTCGATCTGCCAGCGCAAGGGATCGCTCTTGTGGTTCCTGCCGCGCGCGCGGCTGCGCCTGCTGACACCGGACGAGAACGCCGGCACCTACCTGTTCAACAAGCATGTGATCAAGCACCGCTTCTGCCCGGTGTGCGGCATCCATCCCTATGGCGAGGGCCAGGACCCGAAAGGCAATGCGGTGGCGGCGGTCAATATCCGCTGCCTGGAAGACTTCGATCTGGACAGCGTGCCGGTGATCCAGTTCGACGGCCGTTCGCTCTGAGCATATTGATTGAGAGTTCCTAATCTTACTGTGTCACAAATTGAGTCTTTCGCTTGCCCGGCCGCAGCAGGGGCACTGCCCGAGACGGGCGATCA
>NZ_JBWKPM010000038.1:0-43472 GCF_059418245.1 Roseateles sp. GW821-FHT09B06
CTGGGCTCGGGCAGCCGCGGCGCCGAGGCCGGCTGGGCCGGCGCGACCACCGAGGTCAGCGGCGGCGGCCGGGTCGCAACGACCGGCGTCACGGGCCGCGACGCGGGCGGCGCGCGCTGCTGCAGCTCGCGCACGAAGGCCACCTGCAGGCGTTCCGACATGCGCCGGCTTGCGTCCCAGTCGCGACGCAGCTGCCAGACGCCATGCCCCGCCAGGCCGTGCAGCAGCAGCACCAGGCCCAGCACCAGCAGCAGGGCCAGGCGGCGGCGCTGCGGCTTCAGCCAGCCAGCCATGCGCGGCGCAGGCCCAGCGCGCGCGCCGGAGCCTTGTCGGCCGGACCCAGGCGCACCGGCACGCCCATCTGCGGCTCCAGCCCCAGGCACAGCTCGGCGCTGAGCACGCGCTGGTCGCGCACCACCAGCAGGCTCAGCTGCAACGGGCGCTCGGGTTGCAGGGTCAGCAGGGCATCGTCCAGCTTGTTCAGACGCCAGCCGTTGCAGGCCAGGATCTCATCGCCGGCCGCCAGGCCGCCGGCCTGCGCCGGCGAGCCCAGCAGCACCTGCTTGAGCTTCAGGCCGCCGCCCTCCAGGCGCAGACCCAGGCGGCGCGCCAGGCAGGACTTGTCGCTGCCCCAATGCAGGCCGAAGCGCTCCAGCAGCGCCGGCAGCGGCAGGTCGTCGGTGCCATGCACCCATTCGCGCAGTTCCTCGGCACGCGCCGCGCCGCCCAGTTCCGCCACCACCGTGAGGACGTCGGTCTCGCCGATCGGGCCGCCACCGCTGCGACACCAGAGCGCACGCAGCACCTCGTCCAGGCTGCTGGCGCCACCCGCCTCGCTGCGCAGCGCCAGGTCCAGCGCCAGGCCCAGCAGCGCGCCCTTGGCGTAGTAGCTGACCGTGATGTTGGGGGTGTTCTCATCCTGCCTGTAGTACTTGGTCCAGGCCTCGAAGCTGGCCTCGGCCAGGCTGTGCAGCTTGCGCCCCGGCGTGTCCAGCACCGCGGTGATCGTGCCGCCCAGCAGCTTCAGGTAGCGCGCCTCGTCGATCAGGCCGCTGCGCACCAGGAACAGGTCATCGTAGTAGGAGGTGAAGCCCTCGAAGAACCACAGCAACTCGGTGTGGTTCTCCTGCTCGTAGTCGAACTCGGCAAAGGCGTCGGGCCGCAGGCGCTTGACGTTCCAGGCGTGGAAGTACTCGTGACTGATCAGGCCCAGCAGGCGCACATAGCCCTCGCCCACCTCGCGCTGGCCCAGCACCGGCAGGTCGCGCCGCGCCGCGATCAGCGCGGTGCTGGCCCGGTGCTCCAGCCCGCCATAGCCCTCGTCGACGGCATTGAGCAGGAAGACATAGCGCTCGAAGGGCGGCCGACCGGACGCTCCGACGCCGCCGCGCTTGCCGCGCTCGCCATGCCAGAAGGCGATCTGGGCCTCGCAGATGCGCTGCGCGTCGGCCAGCAGCCGGGTGCTGTCGAACACCGGCAGCGCGCCGCTGACCACCAGCTCGTGCGCCACGCCGCCGGCCTGGAACTCGCCGCGCCAGAACCGGCCCAGTTCGAAGGGATGGTCCAGCAGCTCGTCGTAGTCCGCCGCCTCGTAGCGCAGCGCCGCGACCTCGTGCATCGCGGTGGCCACCTGCCAGCCGGCCGGCAGGCCGGCCAGCTCGATCGCATGAGTCTCGGCCTCGCGGCCATGCACGCGCAGGCACAGGCTGGTGCCATTGAAAAAGCCGCGTCGCGCATCCAGGAAGGCGGCACGCACCGAGGTGTCGAAGGCATAGACCTGGTAGCTGAGGACCAGGGCCGCGCGACCGCTGCAGCGCGCCTCCCAGGCGTTCTTACGGGTCTGGCGCAGCGCCACCGGCTTGCTGCCCTGGCGCGCCGTGATGCCGCTCAGATGGCGCGAGAACTCGCGCACCATATAGCTGCCCGGGATCCAGACCGGCAGGCTCAGGCCCTGGCTCGCGGCCGGCGCGGGGATGGTCAGCGTGACCCGGAACAGGTGCGCATGGGCATCGGCGATCTCGATGCGGTAGGACAGCATCGCCATCGATCAACTGCCCGCCGCGCCGAGGAAGCAGCACAGCGCGGCCAGTGCGCTGAGCCTGAAGCGCAGGGTCAGCCAGGCGCCGGCGCCCAGGGCCGGGTAGCTGCGCCGATCGACCAGGTAGCAGATCACCAGCACCAGGCCATGCAGCGCCAGGCCGGCATTGGCCGGCATCACCACCGCCACCCAGGCCAGCAGCGAGGCCGTCACGCCCCAGACGAAGGGCTGCGGCGAGGGAATGCTCTGGCGCATGCCCAGGCCCCAGTGGATGCCGCCCAGCAGGCTGATCACGACCGCGGCGTAGCTGGTCAGCGCCAGCGCCACGAAGGCGTGGGCATCGGCGTTGTAGCCGGCCAGCAGCCAGATCAGCAGGGCACCGAGCACGAAGGGGAGCAGCCCGGCATAGGCCAGGCGCAGGGCCAGCGGGTTCAGCGGCAGGGGGCGGACGGATGCGGCGGTGGACGGCATGGGCATGCGCGGACGGTCAGGACTTCTGCGCCGCCAGGCGGCGCTCCAGCTGTTCGGCACTGATCGCGCCCGGGGCGCGGCTGCCGTCCTCGAAGATCACGGCGGGCGTGCCGTTGACCATGTGCTTGCGCGCCAGCGCCAGGTTGCGCTCGATCGCCGCGTCGTCGCAGCCGGCGCCCGGCTTGGGCGGCTGCTTGCCCTCCAGCATCCAGGACTGCCAGCTGGCCTGCGCGTCCTTGGCGCACCAGATGGCGCGCGACTTGTCGGGCGAATCGCCGCCCAGGATCGGGATCAGGAAGGTGTAGACGGTGAGGTCCTTCATCTCCTGCAGGCTGCGCTCGAAGCGCTTGCAATAGCCGCAGTTGGGGTCGGCGAACACGGCGATCTTGCGCGTGCCCTTGCCCACCTTCCAGACCACCGCGTCCTTCAGCGGCAGGCTGGCAAAGTCGATCTGGTTGAGCTTGGCGATGCGCTCCTCGGTCAGATTGCGGCGCGCTTTCGTGTCGATCAGCTCGCCCTCGATCAGATAGCTGCCGGTGGCGTCGGTATAGCGGATCTCGTTGCCCAGACGCAGCTCCCACAGCCCCGGCATGGCGGCGGGCCGCACCTCGTCGAGCTTGGGCCATTGCGGCAGGCGCTCGGCGATGTTCTTGCGGATCACGGCCTCGTTGGCCAGCACCAGCGGTGCGGCCAGCAGCAGGGCCAGGCTCAAGCTCGTTTGTTTCAGCATCTCGGTCTCGACAGATGGTGTTTCTTCTACGGGTGGGGACGCGGCGCCTCAGGCGCCCAGCGCGCGGCCGGTGAGCCAGCGCTTCAGGGGCGGCAGCCGGTTGATCAGGCCCATGCCCTCGTTGCGCAGGCCGCGCAGCAGGGGCGTGTCGTTGGCAAAGACGCGCAGCAGGCCGTCGGTCAACTCGCCCATGGCCCAGTTGGGCAGGCTGCGCGCGCGCGCATAGCGGCGCAGCAGGCGCTCGTCCCCCAGCGGCCGCCAGGCCTCGCGTTCGCGGATCACGCCGGCCAGCGCCGCCACATCGGCCAGCCCCAGGTTCAGCCCCTGGCCGGCCAGCGGATGCACCAGATGGGCCGCGTCGCCCAGCAGCACCCAGCCGGGGCCGCTGACGCGATCGGCCCGCGCATGGGCCAGCGGCCAGGCGGCGCGGCCGCCGGCCAGGCGCAGCGGACCGACCGCGCCGCCGGTCGCCTCCAGCAGCGCGGATTCGAATTCGGCCGCGCCCGCGGCCAGCAGTTCGTCGGCGCGGGCCTGCGGCAGCGACCAGACCAGGCCGTAGGAGCGCTGCGGCTCGGGCCGCTCGAAGGGCAGCAGGGCCAGCACATCGGGAGCGCGGAACCATTGCCGCGCCACGCCCTGGTGCGGCTCCTGCGCCACCAGGCGCGCCGCGATCGCGCTCTGGCCATAGGCATGGCGCTCGAAGCGCACGCCCAGGGCCGCCCGGCCGGCCGAATCGCGACCCTCGCACAGCGCGCTCAGCCGCGCCGGCACCGGTGCCGCCACCCGCTTGATATGCGGCGCGAAGCCGATCGCCGCGCCCAGCTGCTGTTCCAGCGCGGCCGCGTCGACGATATGGGCCAGTTCGCCCACGCCCTGCTGCCAGGCGGAGAACTCCAGCTGGCCGGCGGCGCCGGCGACATGATCGCCCTGCACCTGCATCTCGTAGACGGGGCTGGCGGCATCGGCGGGCAGCGCGTCCCAGACCCGCAGCTCGCGCAGCAGCGCCACCGAGGCGGCGTTCAGCGCATAGGTGCGCAGGTCCTCGCGGGCTGGCGTCGGCCCGCCCTGTCCCAGCAGCGCCACGCGCAGCCCCTGGGCCGACAGGGCCAGGGCCAGGGCGCGGCCGACGCAGCCTTCGCCGCGCACCAGGACATCGAACTCTTCTCGCTCATGCATGAGGCCGCATTGTAGGCAGGGCCTGCCCGCCGGGCCGGGCCGGCTAAAATCGCCTCTTTGCCATCCGGCCCCCAGCGAAAGTCCTCCATGAGCCTCAAATGCGGCATCGTGGGCCTGCCCAACGTCGGCAAGTCCACCCTCTTCAACGCCCTGACCAAGGCCGGCATCGCCGCCGAGAACTATCCCTTCTGCACCATCGAGCCGAACGTCGGCGTGGTGGAGCTGCCCGACCCGCGCCTTGGCGCCCTGTCGGAGATCGTCAAGCCCGAGCGCATCGTGCCGGCCATCGTCGAGTTCGTGGACATCGCCGGCCTGGTGGCGGGCGCCTCCAAGGGCGAAGGCCTCGGCAACCAGTTCCTCTCGCATATCCGCGAGACCGACGCGATCGTCAACGTGGTGCGCTGCTTCGAAGACCCGAACGTGATCCACGTCAACGGCAAGGTCGATCCGATCTCCGACATCGAGGTGATCCAGACCGAGCTGTGCCTGGCCGACCTGGGCACGGTGGAGAAGAGCCTGCACCGCTACAACAAGGCGGCCCGTTCCGGCAACGACAAGGAGGCCGCGGCCCTGGTCAAGGTGCTGGAGAAATGCCAGGCCGCGCTGGACGAGGCCAAGCCGGTGCGCGGCATCGCCTTCAGCAAGGAAGAGCTGGTGATCCTGAAGCCGCTGTGCCTGATCACCGCCAAGCCGGCCATGTTCGTCGGCAACGTGGCCGAGGACGGTTTCGAGAACAACCCCTTCCTGGACCGCCTGAGGGACTACGCCGCCGGCCAGAACGCGCCGGTGGTGGCGATCTGTGCCAAGACCGAGGCCGAGCTCTCCGAGATGGAGGACGAGGACCGCGCGCTGTTCCTGGCCGAGATGGGCCAGGACGAACCCGGCCTGAACCGGCTGATCCGCGCCGGCTTCAAGCTCTTGGGCCTGCAGACCTATTTCACCGCGGGCGTCAAGGAAGTGCGCGCCTGGACCATCCATATCGGCGACACCGCCCCGCAGGCGGCCGGCGTGATCCACACCGACTTCGAGCGCGGCTTCATCCGCGCCCAGACCATCGCCTTCGACGACTTCATCCAGTTCAAGGGCGAGTCCGGCGCCAAGGACGCGGGCAAGATGCGCGCCGAGGGCAAGGAATATGTCGTCAAGGACGGCGACGTGCTGAATTTCCTGTTCAACGTCTAGGCCCCGCCGCGGCACGCCGCTGGGCGGCGTGCCAGATATCACCGCCGCCGGCCCCTCGTGGACCCGCGGCCCAGCCGGGCCCCGCGAAACCGCGTTGCGGGCCTGGGGGCTGGGCTAGGATGGGCGCACGCTCACTCCGAACGTCGCCGAGGCCCCTCGTTCATGCCGCCGACTGCCCAGTCCGTCAAATGGCCCCTACATGCCTTGGGACTGGCAATCGCCTATGCGGTCATCGGCATGCTGGCGGTGCAGCTGACGCTGCCGCCCAACTACGCCTCGCCGCTCTACCCCTCGGCCGGCATCGCGCTGGCCGGCCTGCTGGTGCTGGGCTGGCGCGCCGCGCCGGGCGTCTGGCTGGGGTCCTTCATCGTCAACCTGCTGCTGGCCCAGCAGATGGGCCGGCCGGCGCTGCTGCTGCCGGCCCTGTCCGGCGTCGGCGCCATGCTGCAGGCGCTGCTGGGGGCGGGCCTGGTGCGGCGCTTCGTCGAGCAGCCGCTGCTGCTGTCGGAGCCGCGCGACCTGGCGCGCTTCTATCTGCTGGGCGCGGGTCTGGCCTGTCTGGTCAGCCCCAGCCTGGGCACCGCGGCCCTGCTGGCCACCGGCACCATCCCACCCGGGGAATGGGCCGGCAACTGGGCCGCCTGGTGGGTAGGCGACACGGTGGGCGTGCTGATCGGCGCGCCGATCGCGCTGACCCTGATCGCCAAGCCGCGGGAGGCCTGGGCACCGCGCCGCCTGAGCGTGGCGCTGCCGCTGCTGATCACCACCGGGCTGATGGCCACGGTCGCCTTGAAGCTGGCTGACTGGGATACGCAACGCGAGCGCAACAACTTCGAGCGCGAGGCCGGCGCCGCCGCCACGGCGGTGGAGAATGCGCTGCGCGAGCCGCTGCACGCGCTGGAGGCCGCCCATGGCCTGCTGCTGGTGGCCCCCGAGCCCGACCGCGAGGCCTTCCGGCGCGGCACCGCCGCCCACCTGCTGCCCGGCGGCCCGCTGCTGGCGCTGGGCTGGGCTCGCCAGGTGGAGCGCAGCGCGCTGCCGGGCTTCGAACAGGCGGCGCGCGCCCAGGGCTTCGACGGCTATGTGGTGCACGACCGCGATCGCAGCGGCGACCGCCCCACCCCGCCCGACGAGGCGGCGCTGGCGATCCGCCTGATCGAGCCGCTGCCGCGCAATGCCGGCGCCCTCGGCGTCAACATCCTGTCCGTCCCGCCCGCCCGGGCGGCGCTGGAGCGCGCCCGGCGTACCGCCCTGCCCTCGGCCACCGAGGGCTTCCAGCTCTCCCAGGACAGCCAGGCCGCCACCGGCGTGGTGGTCTATCAGGCCCTCTACCAGGGCATGCCCAGCGTCGCGGCCGAGCGCGACCGGGCGCTGCGTGGCGTGGTGTTCGCCACCTTGCGCCCCGACCAGTTGATCCAGACGGTCTCCGTCCGCATGCCGGAGCACCTGCAGGTCTGCCTGATCGACACCGACCCGCAGACGCCCCGGCCGCGCCTGGCCGGCCCGCCGGACTGCGAGCTCCTGCCGGCCGGCCTGCCGCAGACCCTGCGCACGCTTAGCTTCGCCGGACGGGCCTGGGACATCCGCGTCTACGCCCCGCAGGACCTGTTCAACAGCAGCGGCCGCGGCAGCTGGGCGTTTGCGCTGGTGGGCCTGCTGTGCTGTGCGCTGCTGGGCGCCCTGCTGCTGACCGTGACCGGCCGGGCGCGCCGCATCGAGGTCCTGGTGGGCGAGCGCACCGCGGCGCTGGAACACGAGGTGCAGGAGCGCGAGCGTGCCTCGGCCGCCCTGCTGGCCAGCGAGCAGCGCTTTCGCAACATCTTCCAGAACGCGCCGATCGGCCTGTGCTTCACCGACCTGGACGGCATGCCGCAGGAGGTGAATCCGCAGTTCTGCCGCATGCTGGGCTACACCGAGCAGGAACTGCTGCGGATGCGCAGCCTTTCCTTCACCCACAAGGATGACCGCGCCGAGGACGTGCGGCAGTCGCGCCTGCTGGTGGCCGGCAAGATCGACATGTACCGGCGCCAGAAGCGCTATCTGGCGCGCGACGGCCGCGTCATCCATGGTCGGGCGCTGGTCAGCCTGCTGCGCGATGCGCGCGGCGAGCCGCAGCGCCTGGTGGGCGTGGTGGAGGACATCACCGATCAGCTGAAGATGCAGGAGCTGGAGCAGGCCCGCGAGGCCGCCGAGGCCGCCAGCCACGCCAAGAACGACTTCCTCTCGCGCATGAGCCACGAGCTGCGCACCCCGCTGAACGCGATGCTGGGCTTCACCCAGCTGCTGGAGATGGACCGCGAGCAACCGCTCAGCGAGCGCCAGCGCGGCTGGGCCGCCCAGGTGCAGCAGGCCGGCTGGCATCTGCTGGAGATGATCAACGACACCCTGGACCTGTCGCGCATCGAGTCGGGTTCGCTCAAGCTGGACCTGCAGCGCCAGGACCTGGACGAGCTGCTGGACGACACGCTCGCGCTGATCGAGAAGCCGGCCCGGCAACGCGGCATCGCGATAGGCCGGGCGCTGGCCCCCGAGGCCCGGCATGCCGTCGGCGACGCCACCCGGATACGCCAGGTGCTGACCAACCTGCTCAGCAATGCGGTCAAGTACAACGTCGAGGGCGGCCGGATCGAGCTGAGCTCGCGCCTGCTGCCCAGCGGCATGCTGGAGCTCAGCGTCGCCGACACCGGCCTGGGCCTCAGCCCCACCCAGTTGGCCGAGCTGTTCCAGCCCTTCAACCGCCTGGGCCGCGAACGCAGCGGCACCGAGGGCACGGGCATCGGCCTGGTGATCTGCGAGCGCCTGCTGGAGCTGATGGGCGGCGGCATCAAGGTCAGCAGCGCCGAGGGCCAGGGTTCGACCTTCTCGCTGCAGCTGCCGGCCGCTCCGGCACCGCTGGACGACGCCGATTCGATGCCCGCCGCGCTCGACGAACCCGCGCCGACCACCCGCCGCCGCATCGTCTACATCGAGGACAACGCCGTCAATGTGGAGGTGATGCGCGGCATCCTGGCCCAGCGCAGCCGGCTCAGCCTGGAGATCTACGGCGACGGCGCGAGCGGCCTGGCGGCCGTGCTGGCCGATCCACCGGATCTGCTGCTGCTGGACATGCAGCTGCCCGAGCTGGATGGCCTGGGCGTGCTGCAGCGCCTGCGCGCGGCGCCGCAATGCGCCCAGTTGCCGGTGGTGGCGATCTCGGCCAACGCCCTGCCCGACCAGATCGCGCGCGCCCAGGCCGCGGGCGTGCGGCAATACCTCACGAAGCCGGTCGATGTGCGCGAACTGCTGGCCCTGCTGGACCGCTTGCTGGGCGATCGCTGAAGCGCGCCGGCGTGCGCGCCATGCAAAATAGGCGCATGAGCTCCACCGAACTGGCCCCCACCGCCCCCACATCCGCCCTGGTGCCCGTCGCAGCCGGCCCGGCGCAGGCCGCCCAGCAATGCCTGACCTTCCGCATCGGCGCCGAGGAATACGGCATCGACATCCTGAAGGTGCAGGAAATCCGCTCCTACGAGGCGCCGACCCGCATCGCCAACGCGCCGGCCTTCGTCAAGGGCGTGGTCAATCTGCGCGGCGTCATCGTGCCCATCGTCGACCTGCGTCTGCGCCTGGGCCAGCCGGCCGACTACAACGCCTTCACCGTGACCATCGTGCTGAACGTGCTGGGCCGGGTGGTCGGCATCGTCGTGGACTCGGTTTCCGATGTGCTGGAACTGGCCGCCGACGCCATCAAGCCGCCGCCCGAGATCGGCGCCGCGCTGGACAGCCGCTTCATCACCGGCCTGGGCAAGCTCGGCGAGCGCATGCTGATCCTGCTGGACATCGAGCGCATGGTCGCGAGCCCCGACTTCGGTCTGGTGGACTAGTTGGCGGCCGGGAACGCAGCAGCGGACACGCTCCGCAGCACGAAAGTTAGTAGTTGCTATCGCGCTGATTGTTTACGAATCTTAACTACAGCATTAGCCCCAGCGATTTAGCACTCTTTCCCCCGGAGTGCTAATATTGCCGCCACTGGAGCCCAAGGCTCCTGGCTGGAGGATATTGAATGACTGTACCGACCGCATTGGCTGTTCGCGATCCCTGGGCCCTGGTGCCCTCGCTGGGGAACCTGGACGCCTATATCTCGGCCGTCAACCGCCTGCCGCTGCTGACCCCCGAGGAAGAGCTGTCGTTTGCCCGCCGCCTGCGCGAAAGCGGCGATCTGGAGGCCGCCGGCCGCCTGGTGCTGTCGCACCTGCGCCTGGTCGTCTCGATCTCGCGCCAGTACCTGGGCTATGGCCTGCCGCAGGGCGACCTGATCCAGGAAGGCAATGTGGGCCTGATGAAGGCCGTCAAGCGCTTCGACCCCGATCAGGGCGTGCGCCTGGTCAGCTATGCGATGCACTGGATCAAGGCCGAGATCCATGAATACATCCTGAAGAACTGGCGCATGGTCAAGGTCGCGACGACCAAGGCCCAGCGCAAGCTGTTCTTCAACCTGCGCTCGATGAAGCACAGCCTGAAGGAAGAGGCGGCCGAGGGCCAGACGCACCGCAACACCTTGACCGAGAGCGAGCTGGAGCATGTGGCCCGCACCCTGAACGTCAAGCGCGAGGAGGTGCTGGAGATGGAGACGCGCCTGTCCGGCGGCGACGTGGCCCTGGAGCCGCAGACCGACGACGACGGCGAGAACAGCTTCGCCCCGATCGCCTACCTGGCCGACGAGAGCCAGGAACCGACCCGCGTGCTGGAGAGCCGCTCGCGCGACGAACTGGCCGGCAACGGCATCACCCGTGCGCTGGAGGCGCTGGACGAGCGCAGCCGCCGCATCGTCGAGGAGCGCTGGCTGAGGGTGAACGACGACAGCTCGGGCGGCATGACCCTGCACGAGCTGGCCGCCGAGTACGGCGTCTCGGCCGAGCGCATCCGCCAGATCGAGGTGGCGGCGATGAAGAAGATGAAGAAGGCGCTGGCCCCGGCCGCCTGAGCCCTGGCCTGAACAGCGGCTCCGCCCCAGCAGAAAACCCCGGCCCGCCGGGGTTTTCCGTTTTTCAGGCGGCCAGCGCGCGCATCTCGGCGTAGAGGTCGGCCTTGCCCTCGAAGCCGATGCCGGGCAGCTCGGGCAGGGTCACATGGCCGTTGTCGACCCTGACGCCGTCCGGGAAGCCGCCATAGGGCTGGAACAGGTCGGGATAGGACTCGTTGCCGCCCAGGCCCAGGCCGGCGGCAATGGCCAGCGACATCTGGTGGCCGCCATGCGGCACGCAGCGGCTGGGCGACCAGCCATGCTCCTTCAGCATCTCCAGGGTGCGCAGGTACTCGACCAGGCCATAGCTGAGCGCGCAGTCGAACTGCAGATAGTCGCGGTCGGGCCGCATGCCGCCGTAGCGGATCAGGTTGCGCGCATCCTGCATCGAGAACAGGTTCTCGCCGGTGGCCATGGGCTTGTCGTAATGCGGTGCCAGCGCGGCCTGCAGCGCGTAGTCCAGCGGGTCGCCGGCCTCCTCGTACCAGAACAGGTCGTACCGCGACAGCGCCTTGGCGTACTCGACGGCGGTCTTCAGGTCGAAGCGGCCGTTGGCATCCACCGCCAGCCGCTGGCCCGGGCCCAGCAGCTTCAGCACCGCCTCGATGCGCTTGCAGTCCTCGGCCAGCGAGGCGCCGCCGATCTTCTTCTTGACGACCGAATAGCCGCGGTCCAGATAGCTGCGCATCTCGCGCTCCAGCCCCTCCAGGCCCTGGCCCGGCCAGTAGTAGCCGCCGGCGGCGTAGACGAAGACCTTGCGGTTCGGCTGGCCCGTGCCGTGGCGCTCCGCCAGCAGCTGGTAGAGCGGCTTGCCCTCGATCTTGGCCACCGCATCCCAGATCGCCATGTCCAAGGTGCCCACGGCCACCGAGCGCTCCCCGTGGCCGCCGGGCTTCTCGTTGACCATCATCGCGGCCCAGAGCTTGTGCGGGTCGAGGTTGTCGCGCTCGGCGTCCCGTACGCTGGCCGGATCCGCCTCCAGCAGGCGCGGGCGGAAGCGCTCGCGGATCAGCGCGCCCTGGCCGTAGCGGCCGTTGGAGTTGAAGCCGTAGCCGACCACGCGCTTGCCGTCGCGCACGACATCGGTGACCACGGCCACCAGGCTCAGGGTCATCTTCGAGAAATCGATATAGGCGTTGCGGATATTGGACGAGATCGGTTTGGTGACTTCGTGGACTTCGAGGATCTTCATGGGACTTCTCTTGAGGGTGAAGGCTAACGGGACAGGGAGGCGCCGCCGCAGATCTGCAGGTCCTGGCCGGTGATGGCCGCGGCCGCGGGCGACAGCAGGAAGCCGACCAGGGCAGCGATCTCCTCGGGCCGGATCAGCCGGCCGAGCGGCGGCAGGGCCGGGGGTTCGCTTTGGCGCGCCGGATCGGCCAGCATCGCGGTCTGGGTGGCGGCCGGCGACACCACATTGACCGTGACGCCCCGGGCCACGACCTCGGCCGCCCAGCTGCGCGCCAGCGCGATCAGCGCGGCCTTAGTGGCGGCATACTGGCTGCGCCCGGCCTTGCCCTGCGCGACGCGACTGCCCAGCAGCACGACCCGGCCCTGGCCGGCCGCCGCCATCGCCGGCAGCAGTGCATTCGCCAGCTGCTCGGCCGCCCCCACATGCAGGCGCCACATCAGTTCACCGTCCTCGGCCCGCAGGCCGCCCAGCGGGGCGACGCGCAGCACGCCGGCCGCATGCACCAGGGCCTGCACCGGGCCCAGGCGCGCCGCGGCGGCGGCCAGCGCGGCACCGTCGCACAGGTCCAGCGCGACCGGTTCGAACTGCTCGTGCGCGATGGCCGGCGCCGCCAGGTCCAGGCCCGTGACCCGCCAGCCCCCGGCCAGCAGGAACTCGGCGATCGCGCGGCCGATGCCCGAGCTGCTGCCGGTGACGACGGCATGCGCAGACCGCTCATTCGGCACGGATCTTCCCCTCGGCGATGATCCTGGCCGACAGCGCCATATCGTCCTTCTGGAAGCGCACGAAATCCTCGATCGAGCCGGGCGTCAGCAGCAGGCCCTGGGCCGTCAGCTTGTCGCGCATCTCGCCGTCCAGCGCCTTGTTGACCTCGGCGTTCAGGCGGCGCGCGATCTCGGGCGGCAGCTTGGCCGGGCCCCACAGGCCGTACCAGCTGTAGAACTCGTAGCCCGGCACGGTCTCGCCGACCGCCGGCACATCGGGCAGATTGGGCACGCGGGCCTTCGAGGTGACGGCGATCACCTTCAGCTGGCCGGCCTTGGCGAAGCCGGCCGAACCGAGGATGGGGTCGATGAAGGCGTCGATCTGCCCGCCCACCAGATCCTGGTAGGCCGGCGACGACCCCTTGTAGGGCACGATCACGTACTCGATGCCGCCGGCCCGCTTCAGCAGCTCGGTGGACAGGTGGCCGGCCGAGGCGGTGGAGCCGATCGCGAAGGTCAGCTTGCCAGGATGGGTCTTGGCATGGGCCAGCAGGCCCTTGACGTCGCCGAAGGGCAGGTTCTTGTTGACCGCCACCGCCAGCGGCGCCTTCGCCACCAGGGCCACCGGCGTGAAGTCCCTGACCACGTCGTAGGGCACCGACTTCAGGGTCATCGGCGTGGTCGTGAAGGTCGAGGCGTTGAACAGCAGGGTGTAGCCGTCGGCCGCCGCCTTGGTCACCGCGGTCGCGCCGATCGTGCCGGCGCCGCCGGCGCGGTTCTCGACGACGAAGGGCTGGCCCATCTGCTCGCCGAGCTTCTGGGCCAGCATGCGCCCGACCAGGTCCAGCGTGCCGCCGGGCGGGAAGGGAATGATCAGGGTCACCGGCCTGGCCGGATAGGCCTGGGCCAGGCCCGCCTGGCTCAGCGCCGCCAGGGTCAGGCCCAGCGCGGCACGCAGCAAAGATCGTTTGCCTTGCATGGTCTTGTCTCCGTTGTTGTGGGGTCTCGAAACCCGCGGGCTCAGCGCTGCGGCAGGCCGGCGTTGGCCAGCGCGGCGCGCAGCGCGGCGATCTCGGCCTCGCTGGGTGCCTCGGTCGGCGGGCGCACGGTCGGCGCGGCCAGCACGCCGGCCAGGTACATGCCCATCTTCATGCGCGCGTGGGCCTCGCCGGTGGGCTCGCCGCCGCCGTAGACCGCGTCCTTCAGCGGCGTGATCAGGTCCTGCACCGCCATCGCGCGCTTCAGGTCGCCGGCCTTCACGGCCTCCCACAGATCGTTGATCAGGCCGGGGATGAAGGTGGCGAAGCCGACCAGGGCGCCGTCGACGCCCTGCACCATCGAGGCCAGCAGGTATTCGTCGTGGCAGGTCAGGATGGCCTTGGAGGCATCGGCATCGCGGATCGCCTTGATGTCGGCCGCGTACTTGTTCATGTCGCGCTGGCCCACCTTGAAGGCCTGCACATAGGGCAGCTTGGCCAGCATCGCCAGCGTGGCCGAGGAGTAGGAGGCGCGCGTCCAGGCCGGGTAGACATGGGCCACCAGGTCGAGGCCGACCTCGGCGATGGCGGCGAAGTACTCGCTGACATGGTCGGGCCGGAAGCCGAAGCGCAGCCAATGGTGGGGCGGCATCACGTCCAGGCCCTGGGCGCCGGCCTCGCGCGCCATCGCCGCGTGCTCGCGCGCATCGCGGATGCCCTCGCAGACGATCGAGGAGATCACCGGCAGCCGCCCCTTCAGCTCGTCGGCGACGATGCGGGTCACCTCGCAGCGCTCCCGCGGGGTCAGCGAGAACACCTCGCCGGTGTGGCCGTTGGTCATCACCGCCACGACGCCGCTCTGCTGGGCCAGCCAGGCCGCATGGCGGCGCAGTTCGCGCTCGTCGATCTTGTGATCGGGGGTGAAGGGACAGGCGATCGCGGGGATGATGCCGCGGTAGTTCTGGATCGTGGGCATGGGGGTCTCGTCTCCTTGGTGAACAATCGGGCCGCTGTGGCGCGCCTCGGTGACTTCATCTTCGGAGAACTCGCCGCCTTCGGCCAATGCTGCTTCGGTCTTCTTTCATGCCCTCAAAGCACCGCCCCGATGAACCTGATCTGGCTCGACGATTTCCTGGCCCTGGCGGCCAGCGGCAACTTCTCGCGCGCCGCCGAGGAGCGCCACATGACCCAGCCGGCCTTCAGCCGGCGCGTGCGGGCGCTGGAGGAATGGCTGGGCGTGGCGCTGTTCGACCGCAGCAGCCATCCGGTCACCTTGACCGAGGCCGGCGAATGGTTCCGCTCGGTGGCCCAGGAGCTGCTGGCGCGGGTGGCGCGCATCCCGGACGAGGCGCGCGCGGTCGCCGATGCCAGCTCGGCGACGCTGCGCATCGCCGCCACCCATGCGCTGTCCTTCACCTTCCTGCCGGCCTGGCTGCGCGGCCTGGAGTCGCGCCTGGCGGTGGGGCCGATCCAGCTGGTGTCGGACGTGATGCAGCAATGCGAGGCCCTGCTGAGCCAGGGCCGCGTGCAGTTCCTGCTGTGCCATGCGCACGAGCAGGTGCCGGCGCGGCTGGACCCGAACGCCTACCGCTCCATGGTGGTGGGCCGTGACGAGCTGATCCCGGTTTCGGCGCCCGACGCCGCGGGCCGGCCGCGCCATGCGCTGGACGGCGCGGCCAAGGTGCCGCTGCTGGCCTACAGCGCCGAGTCGGGCATCGGCCGGCTGCTGCGGGCGCTGCGCGGGCCGATGCTGGAGAGCGTCAATGCCCAGCCGCAGCTGACCGCCCATCTGGCCACGGTGCTGAAGACCATGGTGCTGGACGGCCGCGGCCTGGCCTGGCTGCCGCGCAGCCTGATCGCCGAGGAGCTGGCCTCGGGCAGGCTGCTGCTGGCCGGCGCTGCGCCCTGGGCGCTGCCGGTGGAGATCCGCCTGTACCGCCAGCAGCAAGCGCTGGCGCCGGCGGCGGAGAATTTCTGGCGCGCGGTCGGCAGCGCGCCGCATTGAGGGCGGCGGCCGGCCGCGCCGACCGGGCCGCCCTGGCCGCTCAGGCCTTCTCGGCCAGCAGCAGCTTGATGTCGTCGGCCAGGGCCTGGGCGCCGGAGCCGTAGCGCGAGAACACGCGCACCCGGCCCTGGGTGTCGAAGATGAAGCTGGCGGCCGTGTGGTCCATCGTGTACGAGCCCTCGGTCTTGCCGGGCACCTTGGCGTAGTAGACCTTGAACTCCTTGGCCGCGGCCTTGGTCTGCTCCTCGCTGCCGCGCAGCGCGACGAAGCTCGGGTCGAAGCTCTGCAGATAGGCCTTCAGCAGCGGCGCCGTGTCGCGCTCGGGATCGACGGTGACGAAGATGCCCTGCACCTTGTCGCCGTCGGGGCCCAGCGCCTTCTTCACCTGGGCCAGCTCGGCCATCGTCGTGGGGCAGACATCGGGGCATTGCGTATAGCCGAAGAACACGATCAGCACCTTGCCCTTGAAGTCGCCCAGCGTGCGGTCGCGGCCGTCCTGGTCGGGCAGCTTGAGGTCGCGTGCGTACTCGGCGCCGGTCAGGTCGATGCCCTTGAAGGCGGGCTTGGCGGCACCGCCCAGACGGTCGCAGCCCGCCAGCAGCAGGGACGAGGAGACGGCGACGAGGCTCAGCAGCAGGTGGCGTTTGTTGATCATCATGACAGCAGGGGCATCAGGTAATGGTCCAGCAGCAGGGCCGCGAACAGCAGCGACAGATGCCAGATCGAGAAACGGAAGGTGGCACGCGCCAGCGTATCCGAATAGTGGCGCCAGAGCTTCCAGGCGTACCAGCAGAAGGCCAGGCCCAGGCCCAGCGCCGCGGCCAGGTAGAGCCAGCCGCTCATGCCGGTCAGGAAGGGCAAGAGGGTCGCGGCCAGCAGGATCCAGGTGTAGAGCATCACCTGCAGCCGCGTGTAGTCCGAGCCATGGGTGACCGGCAGCATCGGCAGGCCGGCCTTGGCATAGTCCTCGGTGCGGTACAGGGCCAGGGCCCAGAAATGCGGCGGGGTCCAGAGGAAGATGATCAGGCACAGCATCAGCGCCTCGGGACCGACCTCGCCGCGCAGCGCGGCCCAGCCCAGCACCGGCGGCATCGCGCCGGAGGCGCCGCCGATCACGATGTTCTGCGGCGTCAGCGGCTTCAGGATCACCGTGTAGATCACCGCATAGCCGACGAAGGTGGCGAAGGTCAGCCACATGGTCAGCGGGTTGACCCAGAACCACAGGATGGCCGAACCGAGCGCGCACAGCGCGGCCGAGAACGTCAGCGTCTGCGCCCGGCTCAGCTCGCCCTTGGCGGTGGCGCGCCAGGCGGTGCGCTTCATCTTCGCGTCGATGCGCTCCTCGATCAGGCAGTTGAAGGCGGCGGCCGCGCCGGCCACCAGCCAGATGCCCGCGGTGGCCGCGAGGATCACGCCCCATTCGGCGGCGGCGGGCGCGCCCGGAATGGCCAGGGCCATGCCGATCACGGCGCAGAACACGATCAGCTGCACGACCTTGGGCTTGGTCAGCTGGTAGAACTGCTGCCAGCGCGAGGGCGACAGCGGGAGGGTGGAAGCTTGGGTCATAGGATTCTTCGGACGCTCTCCGCCTGGCGCAGGCGCGCCAGCATGAAACTCAGCAAGGTCAGCAGCGCCGCGGCGCCGCCGGTATGGGCCAGGGCCGCGACGATGGGCCAGTCCAGCACCACGTTGGACAGGCCGCTGGCCAGCTGCCAGGCGGCCACCAGCAGCAGGCGCCAGGCCCAGCGTCGGGCCTCGCCACCCTGATCGTCGCTGCGGCCCCACAGCGCCCAGGCGATGGCCAGGATGGCGGCGAACACGAGCAGCGCGCCGATGCGGTGCGTCATGTGGATGGCCGTCAGCGCCGCAAAGGGCAGCCAGCCGCCATCGGCGCCGACGCCCAGCTCGCGCCACAAGGTGAAGCCATGCTCGAAATCCATCTCGGGCCACCATTGGCCGGCATGGCATTGCGGGAAGGCGTCGCAGGCCAGCACCGCGTAATTGGTGCTGACCCAGCCGCCCAGCGCGATCTGCAGCAGGGACAGCGCAAACAGCCCCCAGACGGCGCGGCTCAGCCCCGCGCCCAGGTGCAGCGGCCTGGGGGCATAGCCCTGGGCCTGCCAGGCCAGCAGCACCAAGAGGCCCAGGCCGCCCAGCAGGTGCAGCGTGACGATGGCCGGGAACAGCTTCATCGTCACCGTCAGCGCGCCGAAGGCCCCCTGCATGCAGACCCAGGCGAGCGTCACCGTGGCCCACCAGGGCGAGACCTGTTCATGACGCCGGCGCCAGCTCATCACGCACAGGCAGAGGATCAGGAAACCGACGCCGCTGGCCAGGTAGCGGTGCACCATCTCGACCCAGGCCTTGCCATGGGTCACCGGGCCGCTGGGCAGCGCGGTCTGGGCGGCGTGGATCTCGGCCTGTGCCCCCAGCGGGCTGGCGTTGCCATAGCAGCCCGGCCAGTCGGGGCAGCCGAGGCCCGAGTCGCTCAGGCGCGTGAAGGCACCGAAGATCACCAGGTCGAAGGTCAGGAACAGGGTCAAGAGGGTCAGCGCGCGCAGCTTCTCGCCGCGCGTGGCGGCGCGCGAGCGCAGGCGCAGCCACAAGAGCGGCCCGCCGCCCAGCAGGGCGCCGAAGGCCAGCAGCTGGGCCAGCGGGGCGAGATTGACGAGATCGGCACTCACGGTCATTTCCGGTCGAGCGCAATTGCGCGGCAGCCCGAATGTATGGCCGAGCGGGCAGCGCCGGTCCGGCTCCGCCGGGCGGTCGGTGCCGCCCCCTTCGAGGGGGCGCGCGAAGCGCGCAGGGGGTGGGCTCTCATCTCAACGGCCCGGCTTGTCCCAGCCGGCATTGGCCTTCAGCAGGCGGTTCAGGTCGTTCTTCAGCTTGGCCGGATCGGGCTCGGCGGGCGCGCGCAGCATCCAGCGGCCCATCGGATCGATCAGGAAGAAATGGTCCTGCAGCCCGCCGCCGGCGGCCGGCTTCAGCCAGGCCGCCAGCTGGGCGCGCGGCGCGCGCAGCACGGTGACCGGCACGCCCTGGGCCAGGGCCTGGCGCAGTTCGGGGCGCGGCGGCGCAGCGTCGTCCGGGATCAGCAGCAGCTTGTCGACCTTGTCGCGCTCCTTGCCCAGCATCTCGCGCAGCTGGCGCTGGATGTAGAGGCGCTTCTCGCAATCGGCGGCGCAGGCGCTGCCGTCCTGCACCAGGGTCAGCAGCCATTGGCCCTTCAGCGACTCGGCCGGCACGGCCTTGCCGTCCAGATCGCTCAGGGTCAGGGCCGGCAGCTCGACGGTGGGCAGGATCAGCTCGCCATAGGCGCGCCCCTGCGGCTTGATCACGTAGAAGGTGAAGTAGGAGGCGATCACCGGCGCCGCGCAGGCCAGCACCACCAGCAGCATCGACAGGCGGCCGCGGCGCGTGCGCTGCTGCGAGGCCATGGCCTGCGGATCGGGCAGGCTGTGCACCGTCAGGGACAGGCCTTCGTCAGCGAGTGCGTGGGCGGAGGCGGGGACGGACGAGTTGGAACCAGACATAAAGACCCAGGATCAGCGCGGCGAGCGCAAACCATTGAAAGGCGTAGCCATAGTGTTTCTGCAGGCCGGTGTCGGGCACCGGCCAGTCGCGCAGCAGGCCGCCCTCGGACGAGGGATCCTGCTGCAGCACGGTCAGCGGCAGCAGGGCTTGGCGGATCTCCTGCGCATAGGCGGCGGAGGCCAGATTTTGCCGGATCCGCCCCTGCCCCGCTTCGCCCAACTGGTAAAGCCTGGACGGCGCGGCGATCAGACGACCCTGCAACTCGATCGGGCCCGCGGGCGTTAGCAGCGGCGGCAGGTGCTCGCGCTCGCGCGCGTCGCGCGGCAGCCAGCCGCGCTGCACCAGGATGGCCTCGGCCCGGCCCTCCAGCAGCAGGGGCGTCACGACATAGAAGCCGACCCTGCCGGCCATCGGCCGGTTGTCCAGGAACACGGTCTTGTCGGCCAGCCAGCGCCCGCGCAGGCGCACGCTGCGGTGCAACTGGCTGGCGCCGTCGTCCGGGCCCGCGCGCAGCTCGGCCGCCAGCAGCGGCGGCAGCTTGCCCTGCGCCGCAATCGCCTCCTGCAGCGCGATCTTCTGCGCCGCGCGGTCGAGCTGCCACAGGCCCAGGCGCGCGGTCAGCGCCACGCCCAGCAGCGCGGCCAGCAGCACGACCCAGCGCCGCCCGCCGCTCATCGCCGCGCCGCTCCGGTGGAATAATCGCTCGCCATGAAATTCGTCTTCCTGATCGCCTTCGTCGGCATCCTCGGCGCCCTGGGCGCTGCGGGCCTGCTCATGCTGCGCCGGAGCAAGGGCAAAACCAGCATGGCGCGCGCGCTGGCGCTGCGGGTGGCCGTCTCGGTAGCGCTGTTCCTGTTCATCCTGCTGAGCTATTACATGGGCTGGATCCAGCCGACCGGCGTGCCCCTGGGCCGCTGAAACAACAAACGCCGCGCAATGCGGCGTTCGTATTTTTCACCCAGCGGAGCCCGTGGATCCGGCTCCGCCGGTCCACCGGGCTCGTCCCCTTGAGGGGGCCGGCGAAGCCGGTAGGGGGTGGCCCCTCCCTACATCCAGTAGACCACGACGTACAGGCCCAGCCAGACCACGTCGACGAAGTGCCAGTACCAGGCGGCGCCTTCGAAACCGAAGTGGCGCTCCGCCTTGAAATGGCCCTTGTGCAGGCGCAAGGTGATGAACAGCAGCATCAGCATGCCGACGAACACATGGAAGCCGTGGAAGCCGGTCAGCATGAAGAAGGTCGAGCCGAACACGCCGGAGCTGAGCTTGAGGTTCAGGTCCTTGTAGGCGTGGCTGTATTCGTAGCCCTGCACGAACAGGAAGACGATGCCCAGGATCACCGTCATCCACATGAAGGCGATGGTCTTGCCGCGCTTGTCGTCCAGCAGCGCATGGTGGGCGATCGTCAGGGTCACGCCCGAGGTCAGCAGCAGGGCCGTGTTGATGGTCGGCAGCGGCCAGGGGCCCATGGTGCTGAACGGCTCCACCGTACCGGCTGGCGACGCGGTCATGCCGGCCGCGACGCTGGGCCACAGGGCCTTGAAGTCGGGCCACAGCAGCGCGTTGTCCAGGCTGCCCAGGCTCGGCACCGAGTGCACGCGGGCCCAGTACAGCGCGCCGAAGAAGGCGGCGAAGAACATCACCTCCGAGAAGATGAACCAGCCCATGCTCCAGCGGAAGGAGAGGTCGATGCGGTCGCTGTAGAGACCGCCCTCGCTCTCGCGGATGGCGTCACCGAACCACTGCTTGAGCACGAAGGCCCACCACAGCAGGCCGAAGGCCAGCGAATAGGCCCCCCAGTCATGGCCGTTGATCCACTGGCCGGCGCCCAGGATGACGAAGAACAGGCCGATCGCGGCCATCACCGGATGCCGCGAGGGCCCGGGCACGAAGTAGTAGGGAGTGGTCCCGTGTGGAGTCGCTGCCGACATCTGTTTCTCCTCGAACTAAATCTTCAGTCCTGCTGGTCTTATCAGGCGCTGGCCACGCCGCTGCCAATCACCCATTGGACCAGCAGCACCAGCACCAGCACGAATATCGCGGCCCCGATGACGCCGGCGATGATCACATGCACCGGGTTCAGCTTGGCCACATCCTTGTCATAGTCGGCGCCACGGCGCACGCCGAAGAAGGCCCAGGCGATCGCCTTGACCGTCTGCACGAAGGACGCCGGCCGAGCCGCCGCGTCCTTCAAATCCTGTCCCGGCTTCTGGTCCTGCTCGCTCATAGCTTGGGTTCCGCCTTCGGCACGGCGGCCTGTTTCTGACCCTTGCCCGCCACCTCGAAGAAGGTGTAGGACAGGGTGATGGTCTTGACATCCTTGGGCAGCTTGGGGTCGATCACGAAGACCACCGGCCATTGCTTGGCCTCGCCCGGCTGCAGGGTGTACTCGTTGAAGCAGAAGCATTCCAGCTTGTTGAAGTGGGCCGTGGCCTGCTTCGGGGCATAGCTGGGGATGGCCTGCGCCGACATCACCTTGGGCTGCACATTGCGGAACTCGTACATCACGGTGGCGAGTTCGCCCGGATGCACCTCCAGATGGTTGACCGCCGGCTTGAATTCCCACGGGCCGCGCGCATTGGCGTCGAACTCGATGGTGATCTTGCGGCTGTAGTCGACCTGGGTGTTCTTCAGATCGCTGGCCCTGACCGCGTGCTGACGCTCGGAGAGCGACAGCACGTTGATGCCCAGCGCCGTGCAGATGGCGTTGTAGAGCGGCACCAGCGCATAGCCGAAGCCGAACATCAGCGCCACGACCACGCCGAGCTTGCCCACCATGAGCCGGTTCTCCCGGCGCAGGGCGTTGGACAGGTTCCAGCGGGGCTTGTCGCTCATGGTGGTTCAGGCGCCCAGCAACATGATCTTGGTCACGAAACCGATGGCGAACATCGCCGCCACCGAGGCCAGGATCAGGGCCAGACGCCTATTGCTCTTGCGTTGCTGCGGGCTCATGCGCGGGTCCTCAGCCGATCACCTTGGTGGCGGTGACGTCCAGCTTCGGCGGGTTCTCGAAGGTGTGGAACGGCGCCGGCGACGGCACTTCCCATTCCAGGCCCTCGGCGGCTTCCCAGGGCTTCTGGGGAGCCTTCTCGCCCTTGCCGCGCATCATCGGCACGACCACGAACAGGAAGAAATACACCTGCATCAGGCCGAAGCCGAGCGCGCCGAGCGAGGCGATCGCATTGAAGTCGGCGAACTGGGTCGGGTAGTCGGCATAGCGGCGCGGCATGCCGGCCAGGCCCAGGAAGTGCATCGGGAAGAAGGTGACGTTGAAGAAGATCAGCGAGCCCCAGAAATGGATCTTGCCGCGCGTCTCAGAGAACATCACGCCGGTCCACTTCGGACCCCAGTAGTAGACGCCGGCGAACAGCGCATACAGCGAGCCGGCCACCAGCACATAGTGGAAATGGGCGACGACGTAGTAGGTGTCCTGCAGCTGGATGTCGATCGGCGCCATCGCCAGGATCAGGCCGGTGAAGCCGCCCATCGTGAACACGAAGATGAAGCCCACGGCCCACAGCATCGGCACCTCGAAGGTCATCGAACCGCGCCACATCGTGGCCAGCCAGTTGAAGATCTTCACGCCGGTGGGCACCGCGATCAGCATGGTCGCGTACATGAAGAACAGCTGACCCGTCACCGGCATGCCGGTGGCGAACATGTGATGCGCCCAGACGATGAACGAGAGGATCGCGATCGAGGCGGTCGCGTAGACCATCGAGGCGTAGCCGAACAGGCGCTTGCGGGCGAAGGCCGGCACGATCTGGCTGACGATGCCGAAGGCCGGCAAGATCATGATGTAGACCTCGGGGTGGCCGAAGAACCAGAAGATGTGCTGGTACATCACCGGGTCGCCGCCGCCGGCCGGGCTGAAGAAGCTGGTGCCGAAATGACGGTCGGTCAGGGTCATCGTGATGGCGCCGGCCAGCACGGGCATCACCGCGATCAGCAGGTAGGCGGTGATCAGCCAGGTCCAGGCGAACATCGGCATCTTCATCAGGGTCATGCCCGGGGCGCGCATGTTCAGGATGGTGACGATGATGTTGATCGAGCCCATGATCGACGAGGCGCCGAGGATGTGCATCGCGAAGATGCCGGCATCCATCGACGGGCCCATCTGCAGGGTCAGCGGCGCGTACAGCGTCCAGCCCGCGGCGGGCGCGCCGCCGGGCATGAAGAAGCTGGCCACCAGCATGATCGCGGCCGGGATCATCAGCCAGAAGCTGAAGTTGTTCATGCGCGCGAAGGCCATGTCCGACGCGCCGATCTGCAGCGGGATCATCCAGTTCGCGAAGCCCACGAAGGCCGGCATGATGGCGCCGAACACCATGATCAGGCCGTGCATCGTGGTGAACTGGTTGAACAGCTCGGGATTCACGAACTGCAGGCCGGGCTGGAACAGCTCGGCGCGGATCAGCAGCGCGAGGATGCCGCCGATCATCAGCATCGTGAACGAGAACAGCAGGTACAGGGTCCCGATGTCCTTGTGGTTGGTGGCGAACACCCAGCGACGCCAGCCCGTCGGGGCATGGTGGTCGTGGTGGTCGTCGTGGCCATGAACGTCATGTCCGTGGTGGTCAAGCACTGCACTCATCTTGCTTCTTCCTTTTCAGACGTCCTGACGACTCACTTGCGGGCGGCGACGATTTCGGCCGGCTGCACCAGCTGGCCGGTCTTGTTGGACCAGCTGTTCTTGGTGTAGGTGACCACGGCGGCGATCTCGGTGTCGGAGAGCTGCTTCCAGGCCGGCATCGCGCCGTTGGCCGCGCCGTTCAGCACGATGTGGAGCTGCTTGCCCTTGTCGTCGGACAGCACGACCGGCGAGCCGTCCAGCGCCTTGATCGGGCCGGCCCCCTTGCCGTCGGCCTTGTGGCAGGCCGCGCAGTTGGCGGTGTAGACCTTCTCGCCGCGGGCCACCAGGGCCGCCAGCTCCCAGACCTTGCTCGGATCGTCGGCCTTGGCGGCCATTTCCTTCTTCTTGCCCTCGACCCAGGCGGTATAGGCCTCGGCCGAGACCACCTTCACGTGGATCGGCATGTAGGCATGCTCCTTGCCGCACAGCTCGGCGCATTGGCCGTAGAAGTCGCCTTCCTTCTCGGCGCGGAACCAGGTGTCGCGCACGAAGCCGGGGATCGCGTCCTGCTTGACGCCGAAGGCCGGCACCATCCAGGCGTGGATCACGTCGTTGGCGGTCGTGATGATGCGCACCTTCTTGTTGACCGGCACCACCAGCGGGTTGTCCACCTTCAGCAGGTAGTTGTCGCCCTCGGGCTTGCCGGCGTCGGACATCTCGCGCTGCGCGGTGTCCAGGGTGGCCAGGAAGCCGATGCCCTCGCCCTCGCCCTTCAGGTAGTCGTAGCCCCATTTCCACTGGTAGCCGGTGGCCTTGATGGTCACGTCGGCATTGGTGGTGTCCTTCATCGCCACCACCACCTTGGTGGCCGGCAGGGCCATCAGGATCACGATGACGAAGGGGACGATGGTCCAGAGGATCTCCACCGTCACGCTCTCGTGGAAGGTGGCCGGCACCGCGCCCTTGGACTTGCGGTGCTTGAAGATCGAATAGAACATCACGCCGAACACGGCGATGAAGATCAGCAGGCAGACGCCCAGCATCATGTTGTGCAGCCACATCTGCTCGGCAGCGATCTTGGTGACCGGCGGATGCAGATTGAGCTGGTTGACCGCCGGTCCGCCCGGCAGATCATTCACCGCCAGGGCGGCCTGGCTGGCCAGCGCGGCTCCAACGGCCCACGCCAGCTGGCTCGTACGGCGCCCCAGCTGATGCACTCTTGCGTTCATCATCGTCATGGTCGTCACTTCTGTTTCAAATTCAACCCATGGGCTTTGCGGCAGAGGGCCGGGCCCGCTGCCGCAATGTCCTTGTCCCTCGTCCTTGATCGGTTCCAGCGCGGCAAAGAGGCGCCCCGCCATCCATCCAGCGCCTCCGACTGCAAGGCGCCTGATCTGAGTCAAGCCCGGCTTGCGCCGAGCCGATAAGGTTCCGATCGACCGCGGATTTTAGCCCAGGCCCATTTTTGGCTTGTGGTCTTTGCGCGTCCCCACCCTAGTTATTCCCCCGATTTACCACGCACCAGGCTTCGCATCTGGTCCAGCGATACGCGGGTCTCGGCCGCCACCTTGAGCCGCGGCGGTGGCTTGAAGGCGTGGCCATAGACCAGCTCCAGGCTCAGGCGCAGGCGCCCATCGGGCCCGCGCAGCCGCTCCAGCTCGCGCAGCAGGTCGCGCCGCCAGGCCGGCGTGCGCCAGCCCGCGAAACGCCCCGGCGACAGATTGCCGCCCAATGTGCGCAGATCGTCCAACAGTTTTGCGGGCTCGCCCCAGGTCAGCGCGATGCGCTCCTGGTCCATCACCGGATCGGCGAAACCGGCCTCGACCAGCATGTCGCCGACATCGTGCATGTCGATCCATTCCGGCCCGGCAAAGCCCCAGCCCAGGTCGGCATAGAGCGTGCGCAGTTCGCGCAGGCTGTCCGGCCCCAGGCAGGAAAACATCACGAAGCCGTCCACCGCCAGCGCGCGGTGCCACAGGCGCAGCAGGGCCTGCGGGTCGGGACTGAGATGCAGATACATATTGGCCCACAGCAGCTCGGCCGCGCTCTCGGGCGCCTCCTGCGGCAGCCAGATGGGCGCCGCGGGCGCGCTCTCGCGGCCGCGCCAAGCCGCCGTCCACCAGCCGCCCTTCCTGGGCGCCGGGGTCTGCGAGCGCTCGCGCAGCGCCGCTATCGGCTCCACCAGCAACTGCTCGGCCTGCGGGTAGGCGGCCCGCAATGCGGCCTCGCTGGCGCCGAGGAAGGCCGACCATTGCAGCACGCGCGGTGGCTGCAGCTTGATCAGCGGCAGGCGCTCGGCCATGCGCGTGGCGATGTCGGCGTGCAGCCAGGGCGGCTCGGGCCGGCGCGCCAGGCGGCGCAGCTGGCGCAGCAGGGCCGGCGCGTCGATCTGCTGATCGGGGGGGCGCGTCGGCGCGGGAGACGGGGAAGACATGGGCCGGCAGTATATTGAGCCATGGAGCGGCCCGCCCTGCCCGGCAGCAAGCCCTCGCTGGTGGAGCGGGTGCTGGGAGGCTGGCCGGGGCAATGCGCGGTGTGCCGGAGCTGGTCCGCGGGGCGCGTCTGCGACGACTGCCTGCGGCGCTATGCGCGGCCGGCGCCGCGCTGCTGGAGCTGCGCGCTGCGCCTGCCGACCGGGCCGGGCGGGCATGGCGAACCCCGTTGCGGCGCCTGCCTGCACCGGCCGCCGCCGCTGGATCGCACGATCGCCGCACTGGACTACGCCTTCCCCTGGGACCGGCTGCTGCAGCGCTACAAGTTCCATCAGGCGCTGGAGCTGCGCGCCGTGCTGGTCGAACGCCTCGATCGGGCGCTCGACGCGGCCCAGGCCGAGGCGCCGGACTGGCTGCTGCCGGTGCCGCTGTCGCGCGCGCGGCTGCGCGAGCGCGGCTACAACCAGAGCTGGGAGCTGGCGCGCGCGCTGGCCCGGCGGCGCGGGCTGGCCGGCGATGCCGGCCTGCTGCTGCGCCTGCGCGATACTGCGCACCAGCTGCAGCTGCCGCCCGAACAGCGCGCCGCCAATGTCAGACAGGCCTTCGCCGTGGAACCGCGCCGCGCGCATGAACTGCGCGGCCGGCAGGTGGCCCTGCTCGATGACGTGATGACCACCGGCGCCACCCTCTTCGAACTCGCCCGGGTGCTGCGCCAGGCCGGCGCCACGCGCGTCGAGGCCTGGGTGGTGGCGCGCACCTCAGATTAATTTCCCGATTCCTCGCGCTTCCATGTTCAACATCGTCCTGGTCCACCCGGAAATCCCGCCCAACACCGGCAACGTCATCCGCCTGGCGGCCAACACCGGCTGCAGCCTGCACCTGATCGAGCCGCTGGGTTTCTCGATGGAGGACAAGCTGCTGCAGCGCGCGGGCCTCGACTATCACGAGTACACGCGGGTCTTGCGCCACGCCGACTGGGCCGCCTTCCTGGCCGACGCAAGACCCGACCCCGCGCGGATGTTCGCCTTCACGACGCGCGGCAGCCGGCCCTTCGGCGAGGTCGCCTGGCGGCCCGGCGACTGGCTCGTCTTCGGTTCCGAGACCGCCGGCCTGAAACCCGAGCTGCGCGACGGCTTCCCCGCCGAGCAGCGCGTGCGCCTGCCGATGCGCCCCGAGCAGCGCAGCCTGAATCTCAGCAACAGCGTCGCCGTCGCGGTGTTCGAGGCCTGGCGGCAGAACGGCTACGCGGGAGCCGTCTAGGCCCACCCCCTACGCGCTGCGCGCGCCCCCTCAAGGGGGCAAGCCCGCTGGACCGGCGGAGCCGGATCCTCGGGCTTCGCTGGGGAACTACTCCGGCTGTACGCCCGCGGCCTTGATCATCTTGCCCCAGCGCTCGCGCTCGCTCTTCATCAGCGCGGCCAGCGCGTCGGGCGTCGAGGCGGCGGCGCTGAAGTACTGGCTCAGCATCTTGCCGCGCACCTCGTCGCTCTTGATGATGCGCACCAGCTCGGTCGAGAGGCGCTGCACGATGGGCATTGGCGTCTTCGCCGGTGCCAGCATGGCCTGCCAGGAGATCGCCTCGAAGCCGGCATAGCCCTGCTCGGCCAGGCTGGGCAGTTCGGGCAGCGAGCCGACGCGGCCGAGGCTCGTCACGCCAAGCGCCTTCAGCTTGCCGGCCTTGACCTGGCCCATCGCGATGCCCGGCACCATGAAGCCGGCCTGCACCTGGCCGGCCAGGATGGCGTTGACCACCTGCGGGAAGCCCTGATAGGGCACATGGGTCAGATCGACGCCGGCCCGCGACTTGAACGATTCCATCGCCAGATGGGCGGCGCTGCCGTTGCCGACGCTGCCGTAGTTCAGCTGCCCCTTCCTCTCCTTGGCGATGCGCACGAAGTCGGCCAGGGTGTTGGCCCCCAGCCGCGGATCGACCACCAGCACATTCGGACTGGTCGCGACCAGGCCGACCGGCTGCAACTCCTTGAACGGGTCGTAGGGCAGATGCTTGGCCAGCAGCGGCGCGGTCACCAGCGGGCCCTGGATCGTGAACAGCAGGGTGTAGCCGTCCGGCTCGGCCTTGGCCACCGCGCCGGTGCCGATATTGCCGCCGGCGCCGGGCTGGTTGAGGATCACCAGCGGCTGGCCGAGGGCCTGGCCCAGCGGCTCGGCCACCGCGCGGGCGATGATGTCGGGCGAGCTGCCGCCCGGGAAGGGCACGACCAGCTTGATCGGCCGCGCGGGCCAGGGCTGGGCCAGCGCGGGCAGGCCGGCGGCGGCGAGCGGCGCCAGCGCGGCGGCCTGCAGCAGGGAACGTCGTTGCATATCAGCTCTCCTTCTTGCTGTTTCGATTCCTGACGCGCAGGCGCTCGCGCCATGCGCATCCCCCAGCAACGCCCGAGGATCCGGCTGTGCCGGTCCTACGGGCGTGCCCCCTTGAGGGGGCCGGCGAAGCCGGTAGGGGGTGGTCAATGTTCGGACTTGGCTTCGCGGCTCATCAGCAGCTCGACGGCGGCGGCCGGGCTCAGGCGCCCGTCCAGCACCTCGACCACCGCGGCCGTGATCGGCATGTCCACGCCCAGCGCCTGGGCGCGCGCCAGCACGGTGGGCGCGCTGTAGACGCCCTCGGCCACATGCCCCAGGTCCACCAGGATCTGCGCCAGCGGCAGACCCTTGGCCAGCTCCAGACCCACCCTGCGGTTGCGCGACAGGTCGCCGGTGGCGGTCAGCACCAGATCGCCCATGCCCGACAGGCCCATGAAGGTCTCGGTGCGCGCGCCCAGGGCCTGGCCCAGGCGCAGCATCTCGGCCAGGCCGCGCGTGATCAGCGCGGCGCGCGCGTTCAGACCCGGCACGCCCGGCGCCGCGCCCTGCCCGGCCTGCTCGGCCCGCAGGCGCAGGCCGTCGGCGATGCCCACGGCAATCGCCATCACGTTCTTGACCGCGCCGCCGACCTCGACGCCGGCCGGGTCGGTCGAGGTGTAGACGCGCAGCGCGGCGCCATGAAAGGCCTCGACGGCCAGCCGCGCCAGTGCCTCATCCTCGCTGGCAGCGACCAGCGCGGTCGGCTGGCCGGCCGCCACCTCCTGCGCGAAGCTGGGGCCGGACAGGACGCCGGCACCAAGCCGCGGCTGCACCAGGCGCGCGATCTCGTGGCCCAGCAGGCCGCTGCCGGCCTCGAAGCCCTTGCACAGCCACAGCACCCGGGCGCCGTCCGGCAGCCCGGCCAGCATGCCGCGCAGGGCCGCCATCGGCGTGGCGACGACGATCAGACCCGCGCGGCCATGCGCGACGGCCGCGGCCAGATCGCTGCCCAGCGCCAGCGCGGCGGGCAGTTCGGCGCCGGGCAGATAGCGCTCGTTGCGGCGCGTGCGGCGCATCGCCTCGCAGGCGGCGGCATCGCGCGCCCACAGCAGCACCTCATGCCCCTGGGAAGCGCGGGCCGCCTGAACGGCCAGGGCCGTGCCCCAGGCGCCGGCGCCGAGAACGGTGATCTTCATGACGGCTACCGAAGATGATGAGGGAGGATTTGAACAAAGAAAAACGCCCCCGCCGCGCTCGGCAGCCAGGGGCGTTTCATCGGGCCCGAACCGTCAGTTGGCGACGGCGGCCTGGCCGTTGCGCTGCGCCTGCTGGGCCTCGAACATGGCCTGGAAGTTCACCTCGGTCAGCAGCACGGGCGGGAAGCCGGCACGGGTGCAGACGTCGGAGACGACGGCGCGCAGATAGGGGTAGATCATCTGCGGGCAGACGATGCCGACGATGCCCTCGACCTGGTCTTGCGGCAGGTTGCGGATCTCGAAGATGCCGGCCTGCTTGGCCTCGATCAGGAACAGGGTCTTGTCGGCCACCTTGGTCGTGACGGTGGCGGTGACGCTGACCTCGTAGAAGCCCTCGTTGACCGGCTCGGCCGCCAGGGCCAGGTTGATGTCCACCTGGGGCTGGGTCTGCTCCAGCAGGATCTGGGGCGAATTCGGTTGCTCCAGCGACAGATCCTTCAGATACATGCGCTGGATCTGGAACACGGGGGTGTTGTTGCTCTCGTCGGCCATGATGGTGCCTAAGTCTTTGCTAGTCGGAAGCCCGCCGGCCAAACGCCACGGGCCACAAGGCGGGGTAACAGGCCGCGATTATGGCGCAGCGGCCAAGGGCCGCGGCGGGGCACCCCCGCCTTGCAGCAGCGCCTCAGGCGCCCTGCAGCAGGGGCAGCAGGGCGCCGCGCTGGTCCAGCGAGACCAGATCGTCGCAGCCGCCCACATGGGTGTCGCCGATGAAGATCTGCGGCACCGTGCGGCGGCCGGTGCGCTCGATCATGGTGTCGCGCTCGCCCGGGTTCAGGTCCACCCGCACCTCGTCGATCTGCTCGACGCCGCGCTGCTTCAGCAGCGCCTTGGCCCGTACGCAGTAGGGGCAGACCAGGCTGGTATACATCTTCACGGCTTGCATCGCGCGCGCCCTTCCTTCTCGGTGCTTCAGGTGGTCTTCTCGACCGGCAGATTCGCCTCGCGCCAGGCGGCGGTACCGCCGGCCAGCGCCTGGGCCTTTTCGTGGCCCAGCTTGCGCAGCATGCCAGCGGCGCGGCCGGCGCGTGCGCCGTTGCCGCACAGCACCACGATGGGCAAGGCCTTGTTGCTGGGCAGTTGCTTGTTGCCGGCCTCGATGGCAGCCAGCGGCACGTTGCGGGCGCCCGCCACATGGCCGGCGGCGAATTCGGCCGGCTCGCTGACGTCGATCAGCACCGCCTTCTCGCGGTTCACCAGACGCACCGCCTCGGCGGTGGAGAGGGCCGCGCCGGCCGCACTGCGCATCAGCGTGGGCCACATCAGCAGGCCGCCGGACACGGCGGCCGCCAGCACCAGATACCAGTTGTCGATCAGGAACTTCAAGAGCGTGTCCGGTTGGTCAAAGAGGCGGGATTATAGAAAACACGGCCCCTTTAGAATCGCGCCAGCCCGAATGGGGCGGCCGTCATCCTCTTGCAATCCATGTACAAGCTCGTGCTCATTCGCCATGGCGAATCCACCTGGAACCTCGAAAATCGCTTCACCGGCTGGACCGATGTCGACCTGACGCCGACCGGCGTCGAACAGGCGAAGCAGGCCGGCCGCCTGCTGAAGGAAGCCGGGCTGGACTTCGACGTGGCCTATACCTCGGTGCTCAAGCGCGCCATCTGGACCCTCTGGCATTGCCTGGATCAGATGGACCGAACCTGGCTGCCGGTGGTGCACAGCTGGCGCCTCAACGAGCGCCATTACGGCGCGCTGCAGGGCCTGAACAAGGCCGACATGGCCAAGCAATACGGCGACGAGCAGGTGCTGGTCTGGCGCCGCAGCTACGACACCCCGCCGCCGGCCCTGGAGGCCAGCGATCCGCGCAGCGAGCGCGGCGACCTGCGCTATGCCAAGCTCAGGCCCGAGGACATCCCGCTGACCGAGTGCCTGAAGGACACCGTGGCCCGCGTACTGCCGTTCTGGAACGACAGCATTGCCCCGGCGATCCTGTCGGGCCGGCGCCTGGTGATCGCGGCCCATGGCAACAGCATCCGCGCCCTGGTGAAGTATCTGGACAATGTCGGCGACGACGAGATCGTCGGCGTGAACATTCCCAACGGCATCCCGCTGGTCTACGAGTTGGACGCGGCGCTGAAGCCGATCAAGCGCTACTACCTGGGCGACCCGGAAGCCGCTGCCAAGGCCGCCGCCGCGGTGGCCGCCCAGGGCAAGAAGGCCTAGCAGGCGGGCCTAGGCGGCGCCGATCGCCGCGGCCAGCAGCGGCGCCACCGAGACCGCATTGCTCGCATGCGGCACGGTGTTGCTGCTCCAGACATGGCGCACGCCGGCCGCCCGCAGCGCCGGCAGCGCATCGCCGTTGAACAGCGCATGCGTCACGGCCACGTCCACCGAGGCCGCGCCGCGCGCCAGCAGGCCCTGGGCCGCGCCAATCAGGGTACGGCCGGTCGAGGCCATATCGTCCAGCAGCACGACGGCCCGCCCCGCCACCGGCATGTCCGGCAGGACCAGGCTGACCTGGCGGTCGCCCTGACGCAGCTTGCTCCCCACCGCATGCTCGAGGCCGCCGGCGCGCGCCGCCTCGCGCACCCACTGGGCCGATTCCGCGTCGGGCCCGATCAGCAGCGCGCCGGGCACCTGCCGCGCGACCCAGGCACCCAGCAGCGGCGCGGCCGAGAGGGCAAGCCCCGTCCCCACGGGCATGACCTCGTCGAGGCTGGCGATGCGGTGCAGGTGCGGGTCCAGCGTGATCACGCGCTCGAAATGCCCGGCCAGCAGGCGCGCGATATGGCGCTGACTGACCGCCTCCCCGGGCGTGAACTCCATATCCTGGCGCATATAGGCCAGGTAGGGCGCGATCAGCCAGAGCCTGCCGGCGCCCCAGTCGCGCGCCGCCGGCGCGGCGATCAGCAGCTCGACCAGCTTGTCGTTGGGCTGCTGCAGGCCGCGCAGCAGCAGCACGCGCTCCGGCAGGGGCTTGGGCAGCAGCAGGCGCAGCTCCCCGTCCGGAAAGCGGTGGCGCGTCACGAAGGCCAGCGGCAGCGCCAGCGCGGCGGCCAGCTCGCGGGCCAGCGATGCCTCGTCCTCGAAGGCCAGCAGCAGGTTCTTGCTCGGGTCCATCACATCGAACGGGGCATGCCGGGCGCGCATTCAAGCGGCGGTTGAAGGGGCGTCATGCACCCCGACTTTAGGCCAGGGCCGCGGCGATTTTTGTACGCAGATGTTCGGTCAGGACGCGCCGGTCGGCATGGGCCGTGGCTTCGGCCGGCAGGATGCGGATCTCCACGCCCAGGCCGCGTGCGCTGGCGACGCGCCACAGGCTTTGCAGCAGGGTGGTGTCGCCGATGAAGCGCGCCGCCATGCTGAAGCGCTGATCCGGCTCGTGCCAGCGCAGCGCCAGCGGCTGGATGGGCAGCCCGGTGGCGATGGCGGCCTGCAGCAGATTGGCGTGGAAGGGCAGCGGTTCGGGGCCGGCCCCGGTCGTGCCCTCGGGGAAGACCGCCACGGTGTCGCCGCTCTTCAGCGCCTCGGCCGTCTGGTGCACCACGCGCAGCGCATCGCGCTTGCTGGCGCGTTCGATGAAGAGCGTGTCCACCCCGTGCACCAGCATGCCCACCACGGGCCAATGCTTGATGTCGGCCTTGGAGACGAAGCGCGCCTCGGGCAGCACCGCGTGCATGGCGGCGATGTCCAGCCAGGAGACATGATTCGCGATCACCAGCTTGGCGCCCGGCCGCGCCTGCCCGCTGACCCGCAGATCGATGCCCAGCAGGCGCAGCATCTTGGCCGACCACCAGCCGATGCGCGCATGGCGCTCCGGCTTGGCCAGGCCCGGAAAGCGCAGCCAGACGATCAGCAGGCCATGCACGACATGCACGACCAGGCGCGCCAGGCGCCACAAGGCCAGGACGGCGGCGAACGGGCCGCGCATCACGCGGCGGCTTCGTAGGCGATATGGCCCGCGACCAGGGTGTGGCGCACCCGGCCCGGCAGCTCGAAGCCGCTGATGTCGGCCGCAAAGGGCGTGTACTTGCCCTGGCTCTGCAGCAGCGCCGGCGTCACCGCCCAGCGCGCCGCCGCGTCGAACACGCAGACATCGGCCACCCCGCCCTCGACCAGGCGGCCGGCCGAGGCGGCCAGCGAGCCCAGCGCATTGCCCAGCACCCTGACCGGCTCGGCGGTCACCACCGCCAGCGCGCGGGCCAGCGGCTGACCCTCGTCCTCGGCCCATTTCAGCGCCAGGCTCAGGAGCAGCTCCAGGCCGGTGGCACCGGGCGTGGCCTCGGCAAAGGGCAGCATCTTCTCGTCTTCGTCCACCGGCATATGGTCGGAGACCAGGGCGTCCAAGGTGCCGTCGGCCAGACCGGCGCGCAGCGCATCGCGGTCGCGGCCCTGGCGCAGCGGCGGGGCGAGGCGCATCGCGGAGTTGAAGAAGCCGATGTCCATATCGGTCAGGTGCAGCGAGTTGATCGACACGTCGGCCGTCAGCTTCAGGCCCTCGCGCTTGGCCGCGCGCACCAGCTCCACGCCCTGGTGGCTGGAAAGACGGCACAGGTGCACGCGCGCGCTGGTGACGCGCTGCAGCTCGAAGATCGTGTGCAGGGCCACGGTCTCGGCGGCCGCCGGCACGCCCGACAGGCCCAGGCGCGTCGCGACCGCGCCGCTGGCCGCCACGCCGCCGGCCAGCCAGGGATCCAGCGGATGCAGCCAGACCGTGTAGTCGAAGGTGGCCGCGTATTGCAGCGCGCGCAAGAGGATCTGGGTGTTCCTGATCGGCGCCTCGGCCTGCGAGAAGCCGACGCAGCCGGCCTCGGTCAGCTCGGCCATCTCGGTCAGGGCCTCGCCGGCCAGGCCGCGGGTCAGCGCGCCGAGCGGGAACAGGCGGCACAGGCTGAGCTTGCGGGCGCGGAACTTCAGCATCTCGACCAGGCCCGGCTCGTCCAGCGCCGGATCGGTGTCGGGCGGGCAGACCAGGCTGGTGACGCCGCCGGCCGCGGCCGCGTTCAGCTCGCTCTCCAGCATGCCCTCATGCTCATGACCGGGTTCGCGCAGGCGCGCGGCCAGGTCCACCAGGCCCGGCGCCACCACCAGGCCCGACGCGTCGATCACGCGCTCGGCCTCGAAATCGGCCGGCACGCCACCCAGCGCGACGATGCGGCCCGAGGCGATCGCCAGATCGCCCTGCTGGTCCAGGCCCGAGGCCGGATCGATCAAACGGCCGTTCTTGATGAGAATCTTCACTTGCAAAGCTCCAGTGCATTGGCCCATGGCGCTGGGCACGACTTGATCGCGCGAAGCCCGCGGATCCGGCTTTGCCGGTCCGCCGGGCTTGCCCCCTTGAGGGGGCGGCCGAAGGCCGCAGGGGGTGGTCCAACCCTCATGCTTCGTTTCCTGCGAGGATGCTCATGACCGCCATGCGCACCGCGATGCCGAAGGTCACCTGCGGCAGGATCACGCTCTGCTTGCCGTCGGCCACCGCCGAGTCGATCTCGACGCCGCGGTTGATCGGGCCGGGGTGCATCACGATCGCGTCGGGCTTGGCCAGGGCCAGCTTCTCCGGCGTCAGGCCGAAGTTCTTGAAGAACTCGCCGGCGCTGGGCAGCATCGCGCCGCTCATGCGCTCGTTCTGCAGGCGCAGCATGATGATCACGTCGGCATCCTTGATGCCCTCGGCCATGTCGTGGCAGACGCGCACGCCCATGTCCTTCAGGTCGCCCGGCACCAGGGTCTTGGGGCCGACCGCGCGGATCTCGGGCACGCCCAGGATGTTCAGCGCATGGATGTCGGAGCGCGCGACGCGCGAATGCACGATGTCGCCGACGATCGCCACCGTCAGGTTGCGGAAGTCCTTCTTGTAGTGGCGGATCGTGTACATGTCCAAGAGGCCCTGCGTCGGGTGCGCATGGCGGCCGTCGCCGGCGTTGACCACATGGACATGGGGCGCGCAATGCTGGGCGATCAGGTAGGGTGCGCCCGATTCGCTGTGGCGCACGACGAACATGTCGGCATGCATCGCGCTGAGGTTGGCCACCGTGTCCAGCAGGGTCTCGCCCTTCGCGGTGGAACTGCGCGCGATGTCCAGGTTCAGCACGTCGGCCGACAGGCGCTTGGCCGCGATCTCGAAGGTGGTGCGGGTGCGGGTGCTGTTCTCGAAGAACAGGTTGAACACCGACTTGCCGCGCAACAGCGGCACCTTCTTGACCTCGCGGTCGTTGACCGAGAGGAAGGTACCGGCGGTGTCCAGGATCTGGTGGATCACGGCCTGGGGCAGGCCCTCGATGGAGAGCAGGTGGATCAGCTCGCCATGCTTGTTCAGTTGGGGGTTTCGTTTGCTCAGCATCTTGTCTTCCCCCTGCGTCACTTCACGTCGAACGAGAAGCGGCCGTCCGCGTCGCGCGCCAGGCGCAGCTTCTGGTCGGCGCCCAGCGTCACGCGCGCGGCCGAGAAGGCCGGCTCGATCGGCAGCTCGCGTCCGCCGCGGTCCACCAGCACGGCCAGGGTCACGCTGGCCGGGCGGCCGAAGTCGAACAGCTCGTTGATCACCGCGCGCGTGGTGCGGCCGGTGTAGAGCACGTCGTCGATCAGCAGGATGTGGCGACCGTCCACCTCGAAGGGCAGCTTGGTGTGGTCGGCGCTGGCGTTCATGCCCTTGGAGCCGAAGTCGTCGCGGTGCAGGGCGCTGGAGATCACGCCATGGCCGTCGGCCAGGCCCAGGTCCTGCCGCAGGCGCTCGGCCAGCCAGGCGCCGCCGGACCAGATGCCCACCAGGGCGATATTCGGCTGCAGCAGGCGCTGCACGCCGCGCAACAGGTCGGCGTAGAGCGCCTCGGCATCGAGGTGGAGTGTGCTCATGGATGTTCCCGGAAAAATTGTTCAAGGATCAGCGCGGCCGAGGCCGAGTCCACATCGCGCGCGCCCCGGCTCTCGGCCTCGACGCTGGTGTAGCGCTCGTCGACCTCGTGGACCGGCAGGCGAAAGCGGCTTTTCAGCTGGCGGCCGAAACGGCGCGCGCGCTGGGTGATCTCATGTTCGGCCCCGTCGGGGTGGAAGGGCACGCCGATCACCAGGGCCTCGGGCTGCCATTCCTGGATCAGCTTGGCGATGGCCTGGAAACGCGCCTCGCCCTCCAGGGCGATGCTCTTCAGCGCCTCGGCGCTGCCGGTGAAACGGCTGCCGGTCGCCACGCCGACGCGCCTGGTGCCGAAGTCAAAGGCCAGCAGGGTCATGCGTGGCCGGCGTCCGTGCTCAGCATGCGCGGATCGATGCCCAGCAGGGCCAGCGCGCGGTCGTAGCGTTCCTCGATCGGCGTCTCGAAGATGATGCCCGGCTCGGCATTGACCGTCAGCCAGCCATTGCGGCCGATCTCCTCTTCCAGCTGGCCGGCTGCCCAGCCGCTATAGCCCAGGGTCACCAGCAGCTTCTTCGGGCCGGCGCCGTTGGACAGAGCCTCCAGCACATCGCGGCTGGTGGTCATCTCCAGGCCGCCGGGCACGGCCAGGGTCGCGTTGTAGTGGCCGCCCTCCTCGTCCAGCGGCTCGTGCAGCACGAAACCGCGCTCGGTCTGCACCGGGCCACCGAAGAACACCGGCGTGGCCGCCAGATCCTCGTCGGGCAGGTTGAGGTCGACCTTCTCGAACAGGTTCCCCAGGGTCAGGGAGATCGGCTTGTTGATCACCAGCCCCAGCGCGCCCTTGTCGTTGTGCTCGCAGAGATAGACCACGGCCCCGGCAAAGGTGTCGTCCGCCATGCCCGGCATGGCGATCAGGAACTGGTTGGTGAGGGCCATCTGGTGCTTGGACATGAGGGCATTTTATTCTCCGCGCATGGAAAAGACTTTGGACCGCGCCCTGGTCTGGTTTCGCCGCGATCTGAGGATCGACGACCAAGCTGCGCTCTACCATGCGCTGAAGGGGGCCCGCCGGGTGTTCTGCGCCTTTGTGCTGGATCGCGACATCCTCGACGCCCTGCCCCGCGCCGACCGCCGGGTCGAGTTCATCCTGCAGGCCCTGCGGGGGCTGGACCGCGAACTGCGCGCCCTGGGCGGGGCCCTGATCGTGCGCCATGGCCGCGCCGACGAGCTGCTGCCGCAGTTGGCCTCCGAGCTGGGCGCGCAGGCCGTGTTCGCCAACCACGACGACGAGCCCCAGGCCCTGGCGCGCGACGCCCGGGTCGCGCTGCGCCTGGCCGCCGCCGGCCGCCGTTTCGCGAGCTACAAGGACCATGTAATCTTCGAGCGCAGCGAGCTGCTCAGCGTCGCCGGCAAGCCCTATGCGGTGTTCACGCCCTACAAGAATGCCTGGCTGCGCAAGATCGAGCCCTTCTACCTGAGCGCCTACCCGGTGCGGCGCCATGCCGGCGCGCTGGCGCCCAGCCCGCTGGCGCAAGGCGTGCCGGGCCTGGCCGAGATCGGCTTCGAACCGGCGGGCCTGAGTCCACAGCTCGGCGCGGACCGGGCCGAGGCCCTGCTCGAGGATTTCCTGCGGCGCATCGAGCGCTACGACCGCACGCGCGACTATCCCGCCGCCAAGGGCCCCAGCTACCTCGGCGTGCATCTGCGCTTCGGCACGCTCTCGGTCCGCCGGCTGGCGCGCGCGGCCTGGCAGCGCATGGCCGCCGGCGAGCATGGCGCCGAGGTCTGGCTCTCGGAGCTGATCTGGCGCGACTTCTACCACCAGGTGATGCACCATTGGCCGCATGCGATGAGCCGCGCCTTCCGGCCCGAGTACGACAAGATCCGCTGGGAACAGGGCCCCGAAGCCGAGCGCCTGTTCCGGGCCTGGTGCCAGGGCCGCACCGGCTATCCGCTGGTGGATGCGGCGATGCTGCAGCTCAACAGCTCCGGCTATATGCACAACCGCCTGCGCATGGTGACGGCCAGCTTCCTGATCAAGGACCTCGGGCTGGACTGGCGCTGGGGCGAACGCTATTTCGCCGAACGGCTGCTGGACTTCGACCTCGCGGCCAACAACGGCGGCTGGCAATGGGCCGCCTCCAGCGGCTGCGATGCCCAGCCCTACTTCCGCATCTTCAACCCGGTCAGCCAGAGCGAGAAGTTCGACCCCGAGGGCAGGTTCATCCGGCGCTACCTGCCGCAGCTGGAGGGGCTCGCCCCCCGGCAGATCCATGCGCCCTGGCTGGCCGGCGCCGCGCCCGGCGCCGACTATCCGCCGCCCCTGGTGCAGCACGACGCGGCACGCCGGCGCACGCTGGAACGCTATGCGCCGGTGAAAACCCGGGCCATACAGACCTGACCCCCGGGGCAGCTGCGCTTGATTTTTCCGGCGCCGCGCCCTAGCCTGCGCTGGCGGCGGTCGGCAAGAGGCCAGGAGCGCGGGACGCACCGACCCCCGCCGCGAAAATGGGTAGGGTGGGCGCTGCAAGCCCCGTCATCGGTCGCCGGCTGCAGCCCTGCATGTATCCATGAGTGCTTCTCACCACTCAGCTGGACATGCGTTTGACATCGTTTCCACTGGCATTCGGTCTGCTCGTCGCGGGCTGCATCGCGTTCGTGGCCACGGCCTACGGCGAGCACCGCAGCCTGGGCGAATCGGTGGCGCGCAGCGCGGCGCGCGCACAGGCCTTGCAGACCCAGCTGCTGATCCGCAAGGTGGGTGGCCTGCTGGTGGACATCGAGACCGGCCAGCGCGGCTTCATCATCACCGGCCAGCCCAGCTTTCTGGAACCCTATGAACGGGCCCAGCAGGAACTCAAGCTCAGCTATGCCGAGCTGAAGCGCCAGCTGCGGCGCGACGCCGGGGGCAGCCCCCCCTCGCTGGAGCGGCTGGACGGCTTCATCGAGCGTCGCATCCAGCAGGTGGAGCGCAATGTGGAGCAGCGCCGGCGCCAGGGCGAGGCGGTGCTGAAGGACCTGTCGGCCTATGTCTCGGGCAAGCTGCTGATGGACGAGCTGCGCCACGAGCTGCGGCTGCTGGAGGTCCGGCAGGAGCGCCTGGTCGAGCAGGCCCGGCGCGATACCGAGGCGGTGCAGCAGCGCACCGAGCAGCTGGCCCTGGTGCTGCCGGTGGTGGGCCTGCTGCTGATCTGCGGCGCCCTGCTGGCCCTGCTGGCGGAGCGGCACCGGCGCGACCATGCCGAGCAGGCGCTGCTGCAATCCAAGGCCGCGCTCGAGTCCACCGTGACCCAGCGCACCGTGGCGCTGCGCGCCGCCTTGTCGCGCATCCAGAGCTTCGCGGCAGAGCTGGACCGCGGCATCGAGACCGAGCGCCGCAACCTGGCGCGTGAGGTGCACGACCAGATCGGCCAGATCGGCACCGCCACCAAGATGCTGGTGCTGGCGCTGCGCAAGAAGCTGGCGCCGGCCCGCGAGGAGATGCTGGACGAGCTGCTGCAGATGGCCGACGAGGTCATCGCCACGGCGCGCCAGATCGCGGCCGCGCTGCGCCCGCCGCTGCTGGACGATCTGGGCCTGGCCGCCGCGCTGGCCCATCACGCCAAGGGCCTGGAGCGCCAGGGCCAGCTGCGGGTGGAGGTGGCCGTGGACGACGAGCAGTTGCTCAGCGCCGAGCAGTGCAACCAGCTGTTCCGAATCCAGCAGGAGGCCGCCACCAATGTGCTGCGCCACGCCCAGGCGAGCCGCCTGGAGATCCGCGGCACGGCCGACGCGGGCGGCTACTGCCTGGAAATCATCGATGACGGCGTGGGCCCCGGCCAGGTGCGGCCCGACGCCTCGGGCCTGCGCAATATGCGCGAACGCGCCGCGCTGGCCGGCGGCAGCCTGGCCTTCGGCCCGGGACCGCAGGGCGGCACGCGCGTGGCCGTCTGCCTGCCGCTGGCGCCGGCGGAACGCAGCAGCCAGGAGGCCCAGGCATGAAGGTGCTCGTGGTCGACGACCATCCCATCATGCGCGTCGGCGTGCGTCAGCTGATCCTGGCCGAATGGCCGACCGCCGCGGTCCGCGAGGCCACCACCATCGCCCAGGCCCTGGAGCAGGCCCGGGCCGACACCCCCGAGGTGGTGGTGCTGGACCTGTCGCTGCCCGATGCCAGCGGCACCGAGGGCGCCAGCCGCATGCTGCGGGCGCTGAAGGGCGTGCCGGTGCTGGTGCTGAGCCTGAATGCCGAGTCGGCCTACGCGGCGCGGCTGCTGCAGATGGGCGTGTCCGGCTACCTGCCCAAGGACCGCGCAGGCGACGAGCTGGTCAGCGCCTTGCGCCGTCTGCTGGCCGGCGGCCGCTACGTGACCGCGGCCATGGCCGACCACCTGCTGGGCCTGCTGAGCGGCCAGCAGCCCGGCCAGCTGCCGCATGAGCTGCTGTCGGCCCAGGAGCACCGCGTGATGCTGCTGATCGCCGCCGGCCAGACGCCGGCCCAGATCGCCGACGCGATGCATCTCTCGGTCAAGACCGTCGGCACCTACCGCGCCCGCATCCTGGAGAAGGCCGGCTGGAGGAACAACACCGACCTGACCAAGTACTGCGTCCAGCATGGCCTGACCGATCCGGCGTAGGTGGATTGCCTACGCCAGCTTGCTTGATTCATGCACCCGGCCTTGCGGCAGGCGCCGCTGCACGGCGCCACGGCCGCGCCCGAAGATGCGCGGCATAACAACAGGGAGTGCGCATGAACGTCTTTCTGGTCGAGGACTCGCCATCGATACGGCGCCTGCTGGTGCGCCGGCTCGAGAGCATGCCGGGGGCGCGCATCGTCGGCGAAGCCAGCGGCCAGGAGCAGGCGCTGGCCATGATCAACTGGCTGCAGCCCGATCTGGTGCTGCTGGACCTGTCGCTGGCCACCGGTTCGGGCCTGCAGGTGCTGGCCGGACTGCGTCGCGGCGGATTTGACGGCCGCATCATGGTGCTGACCTCGCAGTCCGCCGAGGCCTACCGCCAGGCCTGCGAGAAGGCCGGCGCCGATGCCTTCTACGACAAGGCCAGCGGCCTCGACACCCTGTTCGACGATATCGGCGCACTGCTGGCGCGCGAGCTCGAACTCGCGCCGCGGAGCATGCCGGCCCTGCTGCTGCGCGACGGCCTGACCGGCCTGTTCAGCCAGGGCGCGCTGCTGGAGCGGCTGGACCAGGCCACCCGCATGGCCGCCCGCGACGACCAGGAAGTGGCGGTCTACGTGCTGATGCTCAGGGGCCTGGACGCGCTGCGCGAGCTCCAGGGCGAGGCCGCCGTGGACCAGGTGCTGATCCAGACCGCCGCCCGGCTGGACCAATGCAGCACGCCGGCCGACGTGCTGGCCCGCTCGGCCAGCGACCAGTTCTCGCTGGTGCTGACGCGGGTCGAATCGGCCACCGAGGCCACCATGTTCGCCCAGCGCCTGGCCACGCTGCTGGCGCAGCCCTTCGACCTGGGCGCCGAGCCGCTGTTCCTGCCCTCGGAACTGGGCGTGGCCCTGTTCCCGCGCGACGCCGTCTCGGCGCGCGCCCTGCTGACACTGGCCGAGGCCGATGCCTACGGCACGCAGCTACCCCGCGGTTCGTCCGCCTTCGCGCATTGAGCGCCTATCGACATCGAGGAGCACGGGCATGGACACCCGCCGCCCCTGCTGGCACGGCGGCGGCATCACGCTGGACCTGCCGGGCCAGGCGCCGGTCCGGCAGCATGGGGGCCAGGGCCATGCCCGGGCGTCGGCTGGGCGCCGCGATGTGTTCACCGTGACGCTGAGCTATTACCGACCCAGCTCGCCAGGCCCCGGTCGCGCCCCTCGAACACCTGGGCCAGGAAGGCCAGGGCCAGCTCCCGCGTCGCGGCCTTGACCTGCGGGTTCAGCTCGGCGCAGCCGGTGCCGGCGCGGTCGGTGAAGATGCTGTGCGAGCCGCTGCGGAACATCACCAGAGACTTGGGCGCCTCCTCGAAACCCGGGGCGGTTCACATGCTCAAATGCTGGGCAAAATTCGTGAACGATCCACATACAACACGTTAGAAATTCAGAATGCAGATTCCGCCGCGCGTAGCTCCGTACTTTGAGTGCTGCTACATCCTGGGATTCAGCATTTGCAATGGATGCGGCGTCAGCGCCGAATTCCAGTCAAGCCATCCTCGATTCAGCGACTTCTGGTGGCTCGATGAAGCGGCGGCCATGTCTACGCAAGGCTGGATGGTTCCAGAATCGCAGGTCACGTTCTGTCGGGCGTGTGCGGAAAAGCTAAGCATCAGACACAACCCCAATGCCTACACGATCGACACCGAGAATTTCTAACCCTGCCATGGATCGGACAGCCAAGGGCTGGCCTCGCTACGGCACCTCGTCATTGTTGCCTTCGCTCGGCCAGCCCTTGGCTGCCGCTCATGTTGAACGTTAAAGCGCAGATGCAATCTCCCGTCGAGCACGAAAGGCTTGTTCAGTTGATCAAGTGGATCGACGAGAACACCGCTGGGCTAGCCTTCCCAACCGACGATCGAACGATGCTCGCCATTGGCTGTTTTGATGTCGCCATCGAGCACCAGGCTGCCATTGCTCTGCTGGCCAGCGCTTCTATCCATGGCTCAGCGTTCGCGCTGCTTCGCGTCCTAGCGGAGTCACTGGTTCGCGGTCTCTGGTTGCATGAATGCGCGACCGATGCAGAGTTGGCCAAGTTCAAGCAAGGAAAGCTGGACAAGAAATTCCAGACGCTAATCAACGAGTACGAACTGAAGATTGGTACGCCGGCAGGAGTCCTATCCAATTTCAAGACAGCAGCCTGGGATTCGCTCAACGGATTCACGCATACGGGCTTCCATCAAGTTTCTCGTCGGCACGCTCCGGGTCGAGTTGAGGGTAGCTATCCTGATGTGGAGATCGCAAAGGCACTGGGTATCGCTGGCGCGCTCGGCATGATTGCTGCGGGTCAATTGCTCGCTATGTCCGGCCAAGTGCATTTGCTCGATGGGTACAACAAGAAGATGACCGAGTATGCGAATCCTGCGCCTTGAAGTCAACTTTGAAGTGCAACACCGCTAGGACCGAGCAAAGACTTCGCTCGGCGTCTTGAAGCCCAGGCGGC
>NZ_JBWKPM010000039.1:0-40967 GCF_059418245.1 Roseateles sp. GW821-FHT09B06
AGACGTTGCCATATGACGCCTAACGCCTGAATTAAGCCGAGCCGCGAAGCGGCTTCGGCTTGAATGAATTGTTAGGCGCCATGCTCACGATCCTCAAAGAACTTGAGCATTGCACCAAGAAAACTCCTAGCCTCATCCCCGCTAGTAAAAGTATGCGAGTGCGCCTCTGAGTTCCACAGGCCAAGGATTGCGCTATCGCTCTGTTGCAGCAACTCCGCGAGCTGCGTTGCGAGTAGGGATCGCGTTGCAGGGGCGTGGCCGGCAAAGATATCTGCCCAGATCTCCTCGTCCGATGCAAAGTCCAGGTAGGCATCCTGGTGGTACCAAGAGCCAATCGCATTCTTGAGGATGGAGAGGTCCATGTGCGGTGTTGAATGAGCGGGATTCTTTCCCATGGTGCCTAACGCCTGAGTTAAGCCGAGCCGCGAAGCGGCTTCGGCTTGAATGAATTGTTAGGCGCCATGGCCCGTGCTGGCAACCGATAGTTGAAACTCGAAGGGCTCGACATCCTGAGGAGAGCCAAAGACCGGAGCCTCCTCCCAGGCGATGACGTTGTACACCTCCAGAAAGTTAAGCGCCCCATCTACGACGTACAGCACGCACCCAGCCGGTTGCTCGCAACCCTGCACGGGAATCACGGCATTTCCGCCGCCTTGGCTAGGCGCTTCCACTCGCGGTGCCTCAGGCAGGACAGAGATGTCTGCATAAAAGCCGCAGGACGAGGCACCGCTGATAGTTACGGTGGCGGCCTGCCACTGCAGCCGCAGAGTTTCGAGCCGCGGATCCTCTCCTTGTAGAAGCATGGGGATCAGCTCGCGGGCAAGCCGGAGCATTTCCGGAACAGCAATCGCCATGTCACCTTCTTCCATGACGCCTAACGTTCGAGGTAAGGGGGCGACGACGGCGTGACGCCAGGCCCCGGCCACAGACAATGTACAACGTACCTGTGGCCGGGGCCTGGTGGCACGCCGTTGGCGCTCCCCTTGACCGAGGGGTTAGGCCGCACCGAGTACATGACCGTCTGCGAGCCCAGACAAGCCATCGTGACGAAACTGACCTCACTTCTGCTCGGTGACGCATCGGAATTCTACGGTGGCTGAACCCGGCTTTCCGAGTGCCGGATGATTGATTGTCGTGTTGACGACTTCTACCTTTTTGTTCTGCTTGGCGCAGAAGTCATTTGCCTCCCGAGAGATCTCAGCATGGACCGCTGTAGGAGCCCCAAAGCCGACTTGGAGGCTCGTCTTTGAAATCATGTATCGATCGTTTCCGCTTTGAAGTACGCCAGTCGAAGAGCAGGCTGACAGGGCGAAGACCGATGTAAGAACAAGTGCGGCTCTAATTGCAAACATTGAAGATTCCCATCGCGAAGTTTAGATGCAAGCGCAGATTGTGTGCGTGGAAGGGCCAGGCGGTGGTCCAACAGCCGCGGTGTTTTCAAGGCGCTTCGAGTAGCCACAGTGTGCGCCCTGTGCGGCCTAACGCCTGAATTAAGCCGAGCCGCGAAGCGGCTTCGGCTTGAATGAATTGTTAGGCCTACAGTGCGCCACCTGTGGCCACATAGACCTGCTCCGGATCAAAGCTAAGGCAAACAACCAAGGCAGACCGGTGAGTGGTTGATCTTGGCCCCAAGGCGTAGTGCCGCACAAGAAGGTCATGCCCGCGCTGCTTGACGTTGAAGCTGCCACTGTTGGGATGCTCGTAGAGGGCACGCACCAGGTAGGCGCTTGTGCCACTTGGGCATTTGTAGGCAAAGCCGGAGAAATAGTGCTCGCCAATCTCTAGGATGGGCTTGGACTTGAGCAGACCTTCGGCCTGGCCAAACAGCGAGTGCGGAACCTCAATCACTAGGCTAGGTGGAATGTCCTGGCCAGTCGCACCCTGAGGCCAGTCACGGAACCATGCGTCCGGCGCGGCGAGGCATGCCGGAGCGCAGAAGAGCAGTAGGAGCGAGTACCAAGAATGTTTCATGTAGGCCTAACGCCTGAATTAAGCCGAGCCGCGAAGCGGCTTCGGCTTGAATGAATTGTTAGGCGGCAACACTAGCACCCGCCGACGCCAGAAATGCAGCACGTGCTAGCAGGGCGGCAGTGAGTCCATAGGTCGCAACCCAGAACCAATACTTAGCGGGCGTAGTGCGACGACCATATCGAGCAATCCAATACGGATCGAAGGCAAACCCCGAGAGCAGTTGGATGAAGAATGCGAGCGCCATTAGGGCCGAAAGAGAAGACCAGGCCAATGTGCTTTCAGGGCCGAACATTGCTTGAGAGGTGAGCCAACAAAGGCCACCAAGAAAGAAGAGCCACAGGAAGGAGCGGCCTTCGATTCGGTTCACGGGATCTCTCATTGCCGCCTAACGTTCAACATGAGCGGCAGCCAAGGGCTGGCCGAGCGAAGGCAACAATGACGAGGTGCCGTAGCGAGGCCAGCCCTTGGCTGTCCGATCCATGGCAGGGTTAGAAATTCTCGGTGTCGATCGTGTAGGCATTGGGGTTGTGTCTGATGCTTAGCTTTTCCGCACACGCCCGACAGAACGTGACCTGCGATTCTGGAACCATCCAGCCTTGCGTAGACATGGCCGCCGCTTCATCGAGCCACCAGAAGTCGCTGAATCGAGGATGGCTTGACTGGAATTCGGCGCTGACGCCGCATCCATTGCAAATGCTGAATCCCAGGATGTAGCAGCACTCAAAGTACGGAGCTACGCGCGGCGGAATCTGCATTCTGAATTTCTAACTAGTTATATACCGACAGCAAGTGTCGGATAACACCGGAAGCCGCGCGCTAACAGCCGCAGCAAGCCATGTGTAAGCCCTTGTCCCATCTTTGCTTTCCCCTTGTTGACTGTATTTTTATACAGTATTATTTTTGACAGCAAATGCCGCGCCTGTCACATCTGTCCTGGCGGGTCCGCGCGGCGCCCACCAGGAGGAAGGCATGCCGCCATGTTGCCATCTCATTCGGGTCAGGGTGTCCCCCGGGGAACCCTACGTCCGCCGCCGGTTGCCGAGCTGGCGCCGCTTCGCTCGGTGCGGCTGCTCGATCAGATTCGTGAGCGCTGCCGGCTGGTGCATTACAGCCTGCAAACCGAGCGCGCCTACGTCTATTGGGCGCGCGCCTTTATTCGTTTTCATCTGCTCAGGCATCCCGCCGAGATGGGCGGCGCCGAAGTGGAGGCGTTCTTGACCCACCTGGCGTCCGAGCGCCAGCTCTCACCATCCAGTCATCGCCAGGCTCTGTCGGCCCTGCTCTTTCTGTATGGCAAGGTGCTGGGGCAGCAACTGCCATGGATGCAGGACATCGGCCGGCCCGTGCCGAAGCCGCGCCTGCCGGTGGTGTTGAGCCGCGAGGAAGTCCAGACGGTCTTGGTGGGCATGTCCGGCGTTCATCGGCTGCTGGCCGAGTTGCTGTACGGCACGGGCATGCGCATCTCGGAGGCACTGAGCCTACGGGTGAAGGATGTGGATTTCGGCCACCGGGCCATCTATGTCCGCGAGGGCAAGGGGCGCAAGGATCGGGTGGTGATGCTGCCGCAGTCCTTGCTGTCGGTGCTCAGGGTACAGCTGGGCGCGTGTCGCCAGGTCTGGAATGAGGATGTCGCGCGGGGTTGCGCCGGCGTTGAGATGCCCTATGCGCTGGAGCGCAAGTACCCGCGCGCGGGATCGAGTTGGGGCTGGTTCTGGGTCTTCCCTCAAGACCACCACTCCACCGAACCGCGCAGCGGTGTCGTCCGCCGGCACCATCTCTATGACGAGACCTTCCAGCGGGCCTTCAAGCGGGCCGTGCGCGATGCCGGCATCACCAAGCCGGCCACGCCGCACACGCTGCGGCACAGCTTCGCGACCCACCTGCTGCAAGCCGGCAGCGACATCCGCACGGTGCAGGAACTCCTGGGCCACGCCGATGTGGCGACGACTATGATCTACACCCATGTGCTCAGGATGGGCGGCGGTGCCGTGCGCAGCCCCTTGGATTCGCTGTCCAGCACGCAGCCGCCGCAAAGCGGGCGCTGGTGAACTTCCGCTTCCAGCCTAACGCGCTCCCTTAATCAGCGCCCCGGAGCAAGAAGACAGCCGGCGCAGGGCAACCCCTCGCTCAACCTCGCCGCGCTGATGCGCGCAAAAGGCACGCACCGGGTGCAGGAGCCGGATCTTCACCGCATCGTGCCTCCCGTCCGTCCATCCAGGCCGCCTCCCCCGCGCGGTCGAACACCAAGCCGTCCTGCATCGCCACCGCCCGGGTGGTGGCCCAGAGCGCTTGCCATCCCGCCGATCGGCCTCCCGTTGCCGGGCGCCCAGGCCCATGCAGCGGGCAATGCGATGATGGCGCACCCTCGCTGCCGAGCCGCGCATGATCCAGCTGCACTACCACCCCAGCAACGCCAGCATGGCGCCCCATATCCTGCTGCACGAACTGGGCTTGCCCTTCGAGCTGCTGCCGGTGGACCGCGACCATGGGGCGCACAAGTCGCCCGCCTACCTGAAGCTGAATCCGAACGGCCTGATCCCGGTGCTGCAGGACGGCGAACTGGTGCTCTACGAGACCGCGGCCATCCTGCTGCACCTGGCCGACACGCATCCGCAGGCCGGCCTGGCGCCGGCCCTGGCCACGCCCGAGCGGGCACAGTTCTACAAATGGCTGATCTGGCTGACCAACACGGTCCAGCCGCTGATCATGGCCTACTACTACCCCGAACGCTGGGTGGACGCGGGCAACACCGCCGGCGTGGCCCAGATCAAGGCCCATGCCGAGGCGCGCATCGGGCCGCTGCTGGACCAGCTGGAGGCGCAGCTGGCCGCACAAACGGCGGGGGAAGGCGGTCCCTGGCTGCTCGGCGAGCGCTACAGCGCCGTCGATCCGATGGCCTTCATGCTGTGCCGCTGGACCCGCGGCTTCGCGCGCCCGGCGCGCAGCCTGCCGCGGCTCGGCGCCTACCTGCAGCGCATGCTGGCGCGGCCGGCGGTGCGCGCCGTCATCGAGACGGAGCGGCTGCCCCAGCCCTGGATCTGAGCCCCCGTCCATAATCGTGGGCACGATGACCGAACTGCTGCTGATCCGCCATGGCGAGACCGACTGGAACCGCCGCCAGACCTTCCAGGGCCAGATCGACGTGCCGCTCAACGAACGCGGCCTGGCCCAGGCGCAGCGGCTCGGTGAGCGGCTGGCCGGCGAGCCGCTGGATGCGCTGGTGGTCAGCGACCTGATGCGCACCCGCCAGACCGCCGCGCCGATGGCCGAGCTGCTGAAGCTGCGTCCGAGCTTCACGCCGGCGCTGCGCGAGCAGGCCTTCGGCATCCTGGAAGGGCTGACCTTCGACGACATCAAGGTGAAGCACCCGGCCGAGTTCGCGCTGTGGGCGCGCCACGATCCCGACTACGCCCTGCCCGGTGGCGCCGAGAGTCGGCGCCTGTTCCATGGCCGCGTGATCTCCGCGCTCGGCGAGCTGGGCCGCGAGCATCCCGGCCGGCGGCTCGCCGTCGTCACCCATGGCGGCGTGCTGGACATGGTGTGGCGCGCCGCCAAGAACCTGCCTCTGACTGGCGCGCGCGAATGCGCGATTCCCAACGCCGGCATCAACCGGCTGCGCCTGACCGACGGGCGCTTCGAGATCCTGGCCTGGGCCGAGGACGAGCATCTGCGGGATCTTCCCTAGACAACTGCTAGGCCGCATGCGCCCAAGTTATACGAGCCGCCTGCGCTTTCATTGGCTGCGGCGCCTGCTTGTCCCGTACCCTGCCGGCAGTTCAAAGAATCCGCGGAAGAGTCCGGATGAAGCATGTGGTGGTAATCGGGGGGGGCGTGGTCGGCCTGACCAGCGCCTGGGCCCTGGCCGAGCGTGGCCACAAGGTCACGCTGGTGGAGCGCGAACGGGAGCTGGCCGGCGGCGCCAGTCGCGCCAACGGCGGGCAGCTCAGCTACCGCTATGTCTCGCCACTGGCCGATGCGGGCGTGCCGCTGAAGGCGCTGCGCTGGCTGCTCGACCCCGACGGCCCCTTGCGCTTCAAGCCCGAGGCGCGCTGGCACCAATGGGCCTGGATGATCGATTTCCTGCGCGCCTGCCGCGGCCCGGTGAACCGCCGCACCACGGCGCGCCTGCTGGAGCTGGGCGCCTTCAGCCAGGCCGCGTTCGCCGAGCTGAACGCCGCCGCCCAGCTGGGCGATGGCATCGCGCTGCGCGCGCCCGGCAAGCTGGTGGTGTATCGCAAGCCCGCGGAGTTCCGCCGCGTGGCCGCGCGCGTCGGGGCCCAGCCGGGCTCGCCCGAGCGCGCGCTGACGCATGACGAATGCGTGGCGCTGGAGCCGGCCCTGGCCCATGCCGACACCCAGTTCGCCGGCGGCATCTTCACCACCGGCGAGGCGGTGGCCGACTGCCATGCGCTGTGTCTGCAGCTGGCCGAGCGCCTGCGCCGGCACGGCAATTTCGCCGGTCTGGTCACGGCCGAGGCACGCGGCTTCGAGCTCGCCGGCGGCCGCGCGGTAGCGCTGCAGACCGCCGGCGGCGACGGCCTGGCCGCCGATGCCTTCGTGCTGGCCGCCGGCCTGCACAGCCGCGGCCTGGGCAAGAGCGTCGGGCTGGATCTGCCGATCTATCCGCTCAAGGGCTACAGCCTGACCGCGCCGATCGGCGCCCAGCACCGCCCGCCCGAGGTCAGCGTGACCGACTTCGAACGCAAGGTGCTGTATGCCCGCATCGGACGGGACCTGCGCGTCGCCGCGATGGTGGACCTGGTCGGCGACGACCTGCGTATCGACCCCGGCCGCATCGCCTCGCTGAAGCGCGCGGTGCATGCGATGTTCCCGCGGGCCGCCGACTATGCGCAGGCCGCCGAATGGACCGGGCTGCGCCCCGCCACCCCCACCGGCGCGCCCATCCTCGGCGCCACGCCGGTGGGCAACCTCTGGCTCAACGTCGGCCATGGCGCCCTGGGCTTCACCTTCTCCTTCGGCTCGGCCCGCATCCTGGCCGAGCTGATCTCGGGCCGCGCCAGCCCCATCGCCCTGGACGGCCTGCAACTGGGCGGCACCTGATGTCCGCGCTGCTGTTCCCCGCCCTGCCCGCCGGCGCCACCCTGGGCCTGATCGCCCCGGCCGGCCCGCCCGGGCCGGGCACGCTGGAGCAGGTGCCGGCCCTGCTGGCCGCGCATGGCTTCGGGGCCAAGCTCTTTCCCCATGCCGCCGGTCCGGCCCATCTGGGCTTTCTGGCGGCCGACGACGCCGGCCGCCTGGCCGACCTGCATGCGGCCTTCGCCGATCCCGAGGTCGATGCCGTCTATGCGCTGCGCGGCGGCTATGGCTGCGCGCGCCTGCTGGACCGCATCGACACCGCGCTGCTGCGGCGCCACCCCAAGCCCCTGATCGGCTACAGCGACATCACCTCGCTGCACGGCCTGCTCGACGGCCTGGGCCTGCCCAGCCTGCATGCGCCGATGCCGGCCTCCGACCTGCTGCACCCCGAGGCCGGGCCGGACGCGGCGGCCCTGTTCGGCCTGCTCAGGCGCGGCCTGCGGGTCGGCGACCGCCTCGCACCGCCGCTGGCCGCCCATGCGCTGAACCGGGGCGAGGGCGCCAGCGGCCGCCTGATCGGCGGCAATCTGGCCGTCTTCACCGCGCTGCTCGGCACGCGCTGGATGCCCCGCCCCGAGGGGGCCATCCTCTTCATCGAGGACGTGGCCGAGGAGCCCTACCGGGTCGACCGCCTGCTGGCCCAGCTGCGCCATGCGGGCGTGCTGGACGCCGTGGCCGGCTTCCTGGTCGGCAGCTTCAGCGACGCCGAGGACCCGACGGCCGTGCTGGCCGACTACCTCGACCGCCTAGGCAAGCCGGTGCTGGCCGGCTGGCCCTCCGGCCACTGCCGGCCCAATGCGGCGCTGCCGCTGGGGCTGCGGGTGCGGATGGATGTCGCGGGGCGGGGCTTGGAGCTGCTGGCGGGGGCCGACCCCGAACGGTAAGCCGCCGGGGTGGAGGCCCGCAAAGGCGGGCGGCTTGCGATGCCGCCCGGCGTCCGAGCCGAGGCGCCGGATTGCCGGAGCTTCCCGTCCGCCCTATGCTTGGCCGCTGGCTCACCGGGCCCAAGCGGCATCCTTCGATGCCAGCGCCCCCGAGCCGGGCGAAAGGACTGCATATGCTGGCCAATGCCGCGGTTACCACGATGCTCCCGGTCATCGACATGGCCCGGGCCCGCGAGTTCTACGAGGGGCGCCTTGGGCTGGTGCCGGGAGGCTTCCAACCGGATGGCAAGTTCGTCTATCAGGTGGGAGGCAGCACCCTGGCGTTGTTCCCGAAGCCGGATGGAACGAAGGCCGAGCACACGGCGATCAGTTTCCAGGTGGCCGATATCGCGGCGACCATCGGAGCCTTGAAGCTGGCGGGAGTCGTGTTCGAGGACTACGACTTCCCGGACTTCAAGACCGTCGACCATGTGTGCGTTCTCGGCGCCGAGAAGGCCGCCTGGTTCAAGGACCCGGAAGGCAACTGTCTGTGCCTGCACGAGGACATCCCTTAGGACCCTGGGGGCGCCATGGCTGACGCCTCCATGTTCGGCATCGGGGCGGTCGGAAGCAGGCCAAGCCGGTCGTAGGGCGCCCCCTCGATGGGAGGGTCAGGCCGCGGATTCAAGGTCGCACAAGAAGGAAATAAGCCCGCCGGCTTGCGCGGGCGGGCTTGCTTGCATGCGGGACGCGGCGCCGCGGTCGGAGGCCTGTTACCTGAAGCTGTAGCTGAGCGATACGCTGAGCGTGCGGCCGAAGGGGTCGCCGACGCGCGGATCCCAGCCGGCGCCGACCACATCGTCCACGTTGTGATAGGTGAACGGCGGGGCCGTGTCGAGCACATTGTTCAGGCCGGCCGTGATCACCATGTTCTTGAAGCCGGTGTAGCTGGCGAACAGGTTGAACGTGGTGTAGCTGTTCACGTCGCGGCGCGGCGTGCCGAAGCGCGTCAGGTCCTGATCCTTGTAGCCGGACTTGTAGACCGTGGTCAGCGTGGTGCTCCAGTCGTCGCGGCCCCAGCCCAGGTCGGCGCTGAACTTGTTGCGCAGGAACAGGGTGCGCAGCGCGAATTCGCCCACATATTCCTGCAGCGGCTGGTTCGCGATGGCGCGCTCCTTGTGGCTCAGCATATGGGTGCCGTTGATGCTGGCGCGCCAGGTGCCGGTCTCATGCTTGAACTGGTAGGCCGCGCCCCAGTCGACGCCCTTGGTGGAGCTGTCGGCGGCGTTCTGCCAGCCGGTCGTGACCATGGTCACATGGCCGGCGGCGTCACGCTGGAACAGGTCCTGGAACAGCTCATAGTTGTTCTTCACCTCGGTCAGGGTCAGCTTGCGCAGGCGGTCGTCCAGGTCGACGCGCCAGTAGTCGGCATACATCGTCAGGTCGCGCACCGGCGACAGGACGATGCCGATCGTGCCCTGCTTGCTCTTCTCGGGCTTCAGGGCCGGATCGCCGGTCACGACATAGTCCAGGCGGCGCGTGCACTCCGGGTTGGTGGCGCTGACGGTCGGGCAGGTCACCGGATCGCGCCAGTCCGCGGTGTCGAGCAGCGGTGCCAGGTTCGGGGCCAGCTGCTGGAAGCTCGGCGCCTTGAAGCCGGTGTTGACCGAGCCGCGCAGCAGGATCTTGTCGTTCGGCTGGTAGCGGAAGGCGACCTTCGGGTTGGTCGTGCCGCCGATCTTGCTGTACTGGTCGTGACGCACGGCCAGTTGCAGGTCGAAGCCCTTGAACACCGGCACGGCCAGCTCGCCGTAGATGGCGTGGATGTCGCGCGACTGCTTGCGCACCGCCCCGTTGCCGGGGCACAGCAGCACGTCGTTGGCGCCGTTGCTCAGGCCCGAGACGCAGCTGAAGGAGTCGGGTTCGGGCGCGAACTCGTAGCTCTCCTTGCGCACGTCGAAGCCGATGGCGAAGTCCAGCGGGCCGGCCGGCAGCTTGAACAGCTCGCCCGACAGCGCGCCGTCGAACTGGTGCAGCGTGGTCTCGCCGCCCTGCAGGCGGCCGCGCGCCTTGGTCGACTCGATCAGGTCCATCGCGGCCTGGGTCTGCTGCTCGCCGGGCTTGAGCCAGGGGTTGATCAGGCCGGTCTTCAGCGCCGCGTTGAGCTTGGCGGTGTAGGCATAGCCGTCGATCAGGTTGGACCAGCCCTCGGCCTTGGCGGTCGACAGGCCCAGCTTGTACGAATAGGCGCCGATGTCGCCGTCCAGGCCGGCGGCCAGGCGCTTGTTGTCCGAGACGTTCTCGATCACGCGGTTGCCAAAGTCCTGCATGCGCCAGCGGTAGGCGATCGGCTTGGTCGGATCGAAACTGTTGACGCCGTGGTCCTTCAGGTTCAGGTAATAGGGGCCGCTGACCGGATAGTGGTTGCCGGCGGCGTTGGTCGTGCTGAACTGGCCGGGCGTCAGCTCGGCCCGGATCTCGGTGCGCGAGGCCGTGAGCTCGACGAAGGCCGTATGGCGGTCGGTGAGCAGGAAGTTGCCGCGCGCCACCAGGTTGTAGGCGTCCTTCGGCGGCGACAGCATCGACTGCGCGCCGTAGTCGGTGTTGCAGATGTAGCGGCTGGACGCGGCGCTGGCGTTCCAGAGCTGCGGCTGGTACTGCACGCCGGTGGGGATCGAGTCGCAGGCGCCCTGCAGGCTCAGCAGGTTGATGCGGGTGTACTTGGTCGGATCGCCGGTGCCGATCGTCGAGCCGGCCGTGCCGCTGGCGCCGCCCAGCGCCGTGCCGGCCACCGTGGAGCTGTTGCCCAGGATGTTGGCGAAGGGGTGGCTGGACGAATCGGGCGACAGATAGCGGCTCGGCTGGAAGCCGGTGGCCCAGTCGCGCTCGCGGCCGCGCAGGATGTCTTCCTTGTCCAGGGTCACGCTGCCCAGGAAGTTGAAGCGGTCGCGCTCCAGGTCGCCGAAGCCGCCGGTCACGCTGGCGCGGCGCTTGGTGCCGCCGCCGGACTCCAGTGGCTGCGAGTAGTTGACGGCCACGTCGACGCCCTGCATGTCCTTCTTCAGGATGAAGTTGATCACGCCGCCGATCGCGTCGGTCCCGTAGATCGCCGAGGCGCCGTCCTTCAGCACCTCGACCCGCGCCACCGCGGCCATCGGGATCGCGTTCAGGTCGACCGCGCCGCCGCTCATGCCATGCGTCGAGACGCGGCGGCCGTTCAGCAGCACCAGGGTGCTGCCGGGGCCCAGGCCGCGCAGATTGGCGTTGGCCGAGCCGCCGGTCAGGCGGTCGGTGTCGTTGCCGAACACATTGTTGTTGGCGGTGGCGCTGTCGGCGCCGGTGCCGTTGATGCCCATCTGGCTGAGCATCTGCTCGGCCGTCGTGATGCCCTTGCGGCTCAGTTCCTCGGCCGTGATGACCTGCACCGGCAGCGCGCCTTCGGCGGCCAGGCGCTTGATGCTGGAGCCCGTGATCTCGACGCGCTCGACCTTCTGGGTCGCCGGCTCGGTTTGCGCCAACGCGCCGCTCAGCGCATGGGCGCCGATGCCGATCAGCGCAAGACTGCGCGCCAGTTTGTTCAGTTTCACGGTGCTTCTCCTTCTTTGGACCCGATGCGGCACGGCGCGCTGCTCTGCCAGGCGCGCTCCCGACGATGGTTGGAATGGTTGATTGCTGTGCCTGTCGGCCCGGTGCGGTGTGCGCTCCGTTGCCGACTTGCAATCATGATCAAGCACAGCGAGGGTGGGCCGCCAGAGGGCCGTCACGCATTTGTTGTATAGCGGTGATGAATGCTTGTCGCCTGGATATAACCTGACGGAATGCGGGCCGCATTCCGCCCCGGCTTGGCGCCGGCATGCCCGCTGCTACCGCGCTTTTCACCCGCTGTTGGGGCGCCGTGGCCGCTCATTCCCGCGGCTTCTGGCCCATCGGCAATAAGTTATCGGCGCCAAGCCGCGCGCTTGCGCGCCGGCCGCATACAGTGCGCCATCCCCGTCAAGACGCCTTCGATGCCATGCAACTGATCACCGAATCCCAGGTCGCCCGCAGCCTGCAGACGCCGGCCGCCATCGCCGCGCTGCGCCGCGCCTTCATCGAGCTGGGCCGCGGCCAGGCCGCCGTGCTGGCGCGCGGCCGCGCCGCCGCCACGGCCGGCGACGGTGCGGCGCTGATGCTCAGCGCGATGGGCGCGGTGCTGGGCGAGGTGATGGGCAGCAAGGTCTATTCGACCCGCAACGGCCAGTTCCAGTTCGTCATCACGCTGTTCGACTGCGCCACCGGCCTGCCGCTGGCCACGCTGGAGGCCAACGAGCTGACGCGCGTGCGCACCGCGGCCACCACGGCGCTGGCGGTCGACACGCTGGCCGCCCCCGACGCCCGGGTGCTGGCGATCTTCGGTGCCGGCACGCAGGCGCGCGCGCATGCCGAGGCCCTGCGCCCGCTGCGCGCCTTCGAGCGCGTGCTGCTGTGCGCCCGCAACGGCGCGGCCGCGGCCGAATTCGCCGCGCAGATCGGCGCCGAGCTTGTCGACGCCGCCACCGCCGCGAGCCAGGCCGACGTGATCGTCACCGCCACCCGCGCCAGCGAACCGCTGTTCGACGGCGCCCTGGTCAGGCCCGGCGCCCTGGTCGCCGCGGTCGGCTCCAGCAAGCCGGTGGCGCGCGAGCTGGACGACGCGCTGCTGGCGCGCGCCGCGCGGATCGTCGTCGAATGGCTGCCGGCCGCCCGGGCCGAGGCCGGCGAGCTGGTGCGCGCCGCGCCCGGCGTGGTGGCGCCGGAACGCCTGGTCGAGCTGGGCTCCTTGCTGGCCGCGCCCGCGCCGCATGATCCGCGGGCCGTCACGGTCTACAAGAGTGTCGGCATCGGCCTCGAGGATGTCGCGCTGGCCCAGCTGGTCTACCAAGCCCTGAAGGTCTGAAGAAGATGCTGCCGAGATCCCTGAGCCTGAGCGCCGCCGCGCTGGCGCTGGCCGGCTGCGCCGGCCTGACACCCGGCCCCGGCCTGCCCGACGAGATCCGGGCGGCGCTGGCCCAGGCGAAGCTGCCCGAGTCCTCGCTGGCCGTGGTCGCCTTCCCGCTCGATGCGCGCGAGCGCGGCCTGCGCGTGCAGGCCGAGCGGCCGATGCAGCCGGCCTCGACGATGAAGCTGGTCACCGGGGCCGTGGCGCTGGACCGCCTGGGGCCCAACAGCCGCGGCCGCACCGAGCTGCTGGCCGAGGCACCGCCGGCCGGCGAGGTGCTGCCGGGCCCGCTGTACCTGCGCGGCGGCGGCGACGACCAGCTGGACTGGGGCGCGCTCTGGACCCTGCTGCGCACCTTGCGCGAGCAGCATGGCGTGCGCGAGATCCGCGGCGGCCTGGTGGTGGATCGCAGCCTCTTCAACCCCGGCCGATCGGACATCGGCGTGCCGCCCTTCGACGAGGCGCCCGAGTTCCCCTACAACGTGATCCCCGATGCGCTCTACCTGAACGGCCAACTGCTCGGCATGCTGCTGCAGTCCGACGCCGACGCGCTGCGGGCGCGCCTGCTGCCGGCCTGGCCCGGCATGCGGGTCGACGCCAGCGCCGTGACGCTCGACGACAAGGCCTGCAAGGACTGGGCGCGCGGCTGGCAGCTGCCGGCCGTCGCCCAGGACGCGAGCGGCGCCACCGTGCGCCTGGCCGGCAGCTTCCCGCGGCACTGCAAGGCCGAGCCGCAGCTCAACCTGGTGGAGCGCCAGTGGATCGCCACCCAGGCGGTGCGCCAGATCTGGCGCGAGCTGGGCGGCACGATCTCGGGCGAGGACCGCGACGCGGCGACGCCGCCCGGCGCCGTCGTGCTGGCCCGCCACCAGGGCCGACCGCTGGCCGAAGCGATGCGCGGCATGATGAAGAGTTCGGACAACCCGCTGACCCGCATCGTCTACCTGCGCCTGGGCGCCGCGGCCGCCGCGCCCGGCGAGGACACGCGCGCCGCGGCCGAGCGCGTGGTGCGCACCTGGTTCGCCGAACAGGGCATCGCGGACGCGGGCCTGGTGCTGGACAACGGCTCGGGCCTGTCGCGCAGCGAGCGCATCACGGCGGCCCAGATGGCCGCCCTGCTGCTGGCCTCGCAGAAGGGCCGGCATGGCCCCGAGCTGCTGGTCACGCTGCCGGTGGCGGGCGTCGACGGCACGCTGAGCCAGCGCCTGAAGGACGGCCCGGCCACCGGCCGCGCGCGCCTGAAGACCGGCACGCTGAGCAGCGCCGTCGCGCTGGCCGGCTATGTGCCGGACGCCGGCGGGCGCATCTGGGTGGTATCCGCGATGCTCAACGACCCCAAGGCCGCGGCCCAGGGTCGGCCGGTGCTGGACGCCCTGATCGACTGGCTGGCGCGGCAGCGCTGAGCGGGGCCGCCGGGCGCCATGCGGCGCCCGGAACCACTATGCTGCACACCCATCAAGAGGGACGGGAGAGCGGCAGATGGGTGGAAGAGACACGCAGCGGCGCCCACGACGAATCGCAGGCGCGCTGGCGCTGGCGCTGGCGCTGCTGGGCGCCGCCGTCCAGGCGGCACCGCTGCGCTTCGTGACCGAGCCCTTCCCGCCCTACAGCTACGAGCGCCAGGGCAAGCCGGCCGGCCCCATGGTCGAGCTGCTGCAGGCGGCCTGCGCCGAGCTGAAATGGCAGTGCCAGGTCGAGGTGCTGCCCTGGCGGCGCGCCCTGGGCATGGCGCAGCGCGGCGAGGTGGACGGCATCTTCGGCATCGTCGACGGTGCCGAACGGCGCGCCTACTTCCATGTCAGCGTGCCGGTGATCGATGCGCGCTACACCCTGTTCGCCCATGCCGGCGACGACTTCCAGTACCGCGGCCAGGCCCAGTCGCTGCAGGGCCGCAGCATCGCCGCCTATGGTCCGTCCAACACCCTGCTGGTACTGGACGAGCTGGTCGAGGGCCTGGAGGAGGTGCAGGCCGTGGTGGAGTCCGACAACCTGACGGTGCTGCGCAAGCTCAGCGCCGGCCGCTACGGCCCGAAGGCGCTAGGCCTGCTGAACGAGAGCGTGGCCCTGGCCCTGATCCGCGACGAGAACATTCCCGGCCTGCAGGCCGCCGGCACGGTGAAGAGCTTTGCCTATTCCTTCGGCCTGTCGCGCCAGCGCGTGCCGCTCAAGAATTTCCAGGCCTTCAACGCCGCCCTGGTGAGGCTGTGCCGCAGCGGGCGCAGCGCCGAGCTGATCAAGCCCCACGCGCTGCCGGCCTCGGCCTGCGCCAAGGCCTGACCGAACCCGCTCAGACCGTCACCGGCCGCAGGATCTGCAGGGTGCCGGCGTCGGCATCGATCTCGGCCTCGGCGCCCACCGGCACGGTGAACTTGCGGCGGATATGGCCGATCATCGCGCCGCGGTAGACCGGCAGGTTCAGCGGCAGGAAATAGTCGTCGAACACCTCGTCCAAGGTGTGGCTGGCATAGCCGTCGCCGGGCTCGCATTTGGTGAACTTGCCGATCACCACGCCGCCGAGCTGGGCCAGCGCGCCGCACAGGCGCAGCGTCGACAGCATGCGCTCGACGCGGTAGATGTATTCGTTGATCTCTTCGAGGAAGAGGATCGCGCCGCGGCAATCGGGGAAATAGGGCGTGCCGGCCAGCGAGGCCAGCACCGCCAGATTGCCGCCGACCAGATGGCCGCGCGCGCGGCCGCCGCGCAGCGTGGTGATGCGGTCTTCCTTCTGCACCAGGTTGTCGCCGCGCTCCCCGCTCGGGTTCTTCAGCAGCGGGGCCTGGCCGTCCATCACCAGGGCGCGCCAATGCGCGACCGAGAAGCCGTTCCATTCGGACTCGGCCACCGGGGCGTGGAAGGCGACCAGGCCGGTCTGGCGCTGCATCGCGTTGATCAGGCAGGTGATGTCGGAGAAGCCGCCGAAGTACTTCGGCTTGGCGGCGATCAGCCGGTAGTCCAGCTTGTCGACGATGCGGTTGCAGCCCGAACCGCCGGTCATCGCGACGATGCCGGCCACCGCATCGTCGGCGAACATCGCGTTCAGGTCGGCGGCGCGCTGCTCGTCGGTACCGCCGAACTTGCCCCAGCGCGCGCGCAGGTTCGGCGCCTCGCGCACCTTGAAGCCCAGGGCCTGGAGGGCCTCGGCGGCGATCGCGTAGGGCTCCCGCTCGAAGGTGGCCTTGGCCGGGCTGACCAGGGCGATCGTGTCGCCGGGCTGCAGGCGCTTCGGGTACAGCGCGGCACGGCGCGGCGGCTGCGCAAGCGCGGGTGCGGCGGCCAGGCCGCCGGCAGAAGCTCCGGCGGCGATGATCGATTGGCCCAGCAGGCGGCGGCTCAGGGTCATGTCTTGCTGCTCTCCATGGTTGGGTGTACCGGGCGGCCGGCGGTGCCTCCTTGAGGGCGCACGCGCAGCGCGTAGGGGTGGTTCACATCACGCGAGGGAGATCACGGCGCACGGCCACGCGATCGCCGAAATCGAAATGCCACCACTCGGTGCTGATGCCCTGGAAGCCGGCCTCGCGCATCGCGGCGCGCAGCCAGCCGCGCTCGGTCAGCTGGGCGGCGCTCAGCAGGCCGCGGGCCAGGTGCTCGGCCTCGTGGTCCGGGTGCGAGGTCAGGGCCATCTCGTCGAAGCCCGAGCCCATGTCCACCTCGCGGCCCTGCGGGTCCAGCACGGTCAGGTCGACCGCCATGCCGAAGCTGTGGATGGAGCCGCGCTCGGGGTTGGCCAGATACAAGGTCAGCGGCGTGCCCAGCAGTTCGTTCCACAGCACCTCCTGCACGCGCTGCGGCCGCAGCGCGTCCAGCACCAGCAGGCTGTAGCCGGGCCGGTGCGCGGCCAGCCACGCCGCGGCCCTTTGCAGCGCGTCGGCAGCCTCCCGGCGCAGATAGCTGCAGTCCAGCCCGCCGTAGACATTGCGGCCGACGAAGTTGTCCGGCGTCGCATAGCGCAGGTCCACGCCGATGCCGGGAATGCTCAGCAGGGCACGGAAGTCGGGGTGCCCGGGCACCTCCTCGCAGGGAATCATCGGCAGGCAGGACAACTACAGGCTCTCCAGGTTCTGTTTGGCAGCCTCGCCCAGGTACTTGACCAGGCGGCGCGCGGTCTGCGCCAGCGGCGCGTTGGCGGCAGTCAGCAGGTAGAGCTGCACCGGGATCATCGGCGCCAGCGGGCGCAGGCGCACGCGGCTGCGGTCGGCGCTGGCGGCGGTGAAGGGGTCGACGATGCTCATGCCCACGCCGGCCTCCACCAGCGAGCGCGCCAGCTGGTAGGTCTGCACGGTCAGTCGGGTGACCGGCTGGCTGCCCTGGGCCTCGAAGGCGTTCATCACCACATTGCCCAGCGGATCGTCGGCCGGCAGCGCCACCAGCTCGGTGCTGATCTGCTCCAGCGGCAGCGGGCCCTGGCCGGCCGCCTCGGGCGAGCCCAGCGGGCACAGCGCCATCATCGGCCCGCTGGCCAGCACCTCGGTCTTGATGCCGGGATGGCGCGGGTCCTGCAGCGACAGCGCCAGGTCGGCCTCGCCCAGCAGCAGGGCCGAGACGATTTCGCGCGTGTGGTTGGTCGCCAGCACGCAATGGCCGTTCGGGTAGGCACGGCACCAGGGCGTCATGGCCGCCGGAATCACCGAGGCGCCCAAGGTGGGCGTGGCCACCAGGCGCACCTGCTCCGATTCGCCGCTGCGCAGATTGGCGGCGAGGCGGCGGATCGAGACCAGGTCGCGGTTCAGCTTGTCGATCTCGACGAACAGGCGCTCGGCCTCGGGCGTCGGATAGAGCTTGCCGCGCACCCGGTCGAACAGGGCCATGCCCAGCTGCAGCTCGCAATGCTGCAGCACCTTGGTGACCGCGGGCTGGGAGATGTGCAGCAGCTGGGCGGCGCCGCTGATGGTGCCGGCCTGCATCACGGCATGGAACACCTCGATATGGCGCAGTCTCATGCCGTGATTCTCCGGGCCGAGCGCCGGGCCGCCCCAAGCCGGCCCGCATCCCCCCGGGGGATCGGCCGATGTACCCCTCGGCCGAGGGGCTCAATCACGGCATGGAAGACTTCGATATGGCGCAGCCGCATGCTCATCTCCGGCCGCCCGGGCGGGGCGGCGTCTGCGGGGCGGGACAAGGCGGCTGGGCGGGCTTCATGGCGGAACCGGGCATCTTGGAGGGGTGGAGTCGGGCTCACAACTGAAATGAGCTGGACGAAATATAACTTTGCGTTATCGGGCGCCGCCCGCCGCTATCATGATCCGGCCGCGCCCCGCGGCCTTGGCCACCGAAAGGAAACGACGCATGGGCATTGTCTGGACCATCCTGATCGGCTTTGTCGCGGGCCTGCTGGCGCGCGCCCTCAAGCCGGGCGACGACTCGGCCGGCTTCATCGTCACGACCTTGATCGGCATCGGCGGCGCGCTGGCCGCCACCTATCTGGGCCAGGCCATGGGCTGGTATGCCGCGGGCCAGGGCGCGGGCTTCATCGCCTCGGTGGTCGGCGCGGTCGCGCTGCTGTTCGTCTGGGGCCTGATCAAGAAGAAGGGCTGAGAGAAGGGCTGAACCCGGCCGGTTCGGCCGGCCCTACCAGCGCGAGGTGTAGGGCTTGGCGGCGCCGGCGCCCACCACCGGCTTGCCCAGCATCACCATGCCGCCGGGCGTGGAGGCCACATCGATCAGGGCCGCGGTCTCGGGGTCCAGCAGGCCATCGTAGTTGCCCGGGCGGTACTTCATCTGGAAGGTGGTGATCACCTCCTGGGTCAGCAGGTCCAGCTCGCCGTGGCGCGGCACGTTGTAGCCGATGCGCGCCAGCCGTTCCTGCGCCCAGGCCACCTCGATCGGCTGCAGCGTGAACAGCGGCACCCTGGCCGTCACCTGGGCCGCGTCGGGCCAGAGGATCAGGCCGGCCTCGGCGAACTGCTTCCAGGGGAAGGCGGGACCGGGGTCCTGCTTGCGCCCCGGCGCGATGTCGGCATGACCGATGACGCGCTCGGGCTTGATGTCATGGCGCGCGACGATCTCCTTGCAGAGCTTGATCACCGCGTCGATCTGGGCCTGCGAGAACGGCGCGTAGACCCGGCCCTGCGGCGTGTCCTGGTAGCCGGGATTGACGATCTCGATGCCGATCGAGGCCGCGTTCAGGTTGGTGGCGCCGCCCCAGTAGCTGGAACCCGCATGCCAGGCGCGGCGGTTCTCGTCCACCAGCCGGTAGACGGTGGGCGGCTGGTCGCGCACCAGGTAATGCGCCGAGACCAGGCCGCCGCTGGTCAGCACCTTCAGCGACTTCTCGTAGTCCAGCACCGTGTAGTGCAGCACCAGGAACTGCGCGCGGCTGTCCTGGTTGGCCGAGGTATAGCTGGTGTCGATGCGCAGCGGCGCATCCGGGCCGGTGGCGCAGCCGCCCAGCAGGGCGGTCAGGGCCACGGAGGCGAACAGGGTCGGCGTGGTCTTCATAGGCGGGCCGCCAGCTGCGCGGCGGTCTTGTGGGGTTCCAGATGGGTGATTGTCAGCGCGATGCCGGGCGGCAGCGCGGCGCGCAGCCCGTCCTCGATCAGCGGGTGCAACTGCAGCGCCCGGCCGGCGGCCACCACCGGGCGCGGCCCGTAGCGCCGCAGCAGCGCGCGGGCCAGGCGCGCCAGTTCGGCCCCGGCGCGCTGCAGCAGGGCGCGGGCCGCGGCATCCTCGTGGGCGGCGGCCGCCACGACCAGCGCCAGCCGCCCGATGGCGCCGCGCTCGCCGGCATAGACGAAGCCCCGGGTGACGGCCCAGTCGCTGCCGCCCAGGGCGTCGAACAGGCGGCGCGCCAGCGGCGAGTCGCGCCAGCTGCCCGGCGCCTCGTCCTCGCGGCGCCACACCAGGGCCAGGGCCTCGCGGGCGATCCAGTAGCCGCTGCCCTCGTCGCCCAGCAGGGCGCCGCGGCCGCCGGCGCGCTGCATCTGGCCCTGCTCGTCGATAAAGGCGGCGATCGCGCCGGTGCCGGCATAGAGCAGATAGCCCTCGCCGGGCGCGAAGGCGCTGCGGTAGGCGATGTCCATGTCGCTGCCGACGAACATCGCCGCCGGCGCCAGACCCAGGGCCTGGGACAGGATGTCCTTGAGCTGCAGGGCCGCCAGGCCCTGCGCCTCGCCGACGCCGGTGATGCCGGCGTAGAGGCCGCCGGGCCGGCCATGGGGCAGCACGGCGGCGGCCAGCCGATGGGCGGTCTGGGCCAGCGCGACGCGGCCCGGCGCCGTGGCCAGCTGCAGGCCGCTGATGCCCGCCACATGGCCCTCGGCCAGCAGGTGGCCTCCGGCCTCGGCCAGGGCCCAGCGGGTCTGGGTGCCGCCGGCGTCCAGGCCCAGACCGAGGGGAGCGGTGGCAGCGGGAGCGGGCGGCTTGGGGGGAACGGACATGGGCGGGCCAGCTTAGGCGCGGCGCGGCCGGCTGACCAATGTCAATGCCGGCGCCGGGCATAACCTCCGTCAATGCCCCGGCGCCGCTGGGCGCGGCCTGCGCGAGGACCGATCATGGAATTCAAAAGCAAGCGGCGGGATGCCCGGTCGACGGGTCGGGCCTAGATTTCGGTCATCATGCAAAGGAGCCCAGCCATGAACATGAGCAGCAAGACCGAAACCACCGCCCTGGCCGCCCTGGCCACGCAGCGCGACCCGCGCTGGGCCGCGGTGCAGGCCCGCGATCCGGCGGCCGACGGACGGTTCGTCTACTCGGTGCGCAGCACCGGCGTCTACTGCCGGCCCTCCTGCGGCGCGCGGCCGGCGCGGCCGGAGAACGTGGCCTTCCATGCCACGGCCGCGGAAGCCGAGGCGGCGGGATTCCGCCCCTGCAAGCGCTGCAAGCCCGACCAGGCGCCGCTGGCCCAGCGCCAGGCCGCGCTGGTGGCCGAGCTGTGCCGCTTCATCGAAAGCGCCGAGGCGCCGCCCAGCCTGGACGCGCTGGCCGAGCGCGCGGCCCTGAGCCCGCACCATCTGCACCGCCTCTTCAAGGCCCACACCGGGCTGACGCCCAAGGCCTATGCGGAGGCCCACAAGGCCCAGCGCCTGCGCGCGCTGCTGCGCGAATACGCCACGGTGACCGAGGCGGTCTACGGTGCCGGCTACAACGCCAGCAGCCGCTTCTATGCCCAGGCCGACCGGGTGCTGGGCATGGCGCCGCGCCGCTACCGCGACGGCGGCGCCCAGGCCGAGATCCGCTTCGCGATCGGCCAGTGCAGCCTGGGCGCGATCCTGGTGGCGCAGAGCGACAGGGGCCTGTGCGCGATCAGCCTCGGCGAGGACCCCGAGGCCCTGCTGCGCGAGCTGCAGGACCGCTTCCCGAAGGCCCGGCTGATCGGCGGCGATGCGGACTTCGAGCAGCTGGTGGCGCGGGTGGTCGGCTTCGTCGAGGCGCCGGGGCTGGGCCTGGACCTGCCGCTGGACGTGCGCGGCACGGCCTTCCAGCAGCGCGTCTGGCAGGCGCTGCGCGAGATTCCGCCGGGCCGGACCGCCAGCTATGCCGAGATCGCCCAGCGCATCGGCGCGCCGCGGGCGGTGCGCGCGGTGGCCGGGGCCTGCGCGGCCAACCTGCTGGCGGTGGCCATCCCCTGCCACCGCGTGCTGCGCCAGGACGGCAGCCTGTCGGGCTACCGCTGGGGCGTCGAACGCAAGCGTGCGCTGCTGGAGCTGGAAAAGGCATGAACACGATCGACTGGGACGCCGCCGAGGCCGAGCTGGACGAACGCGGCTGCGCGCTGCTGCCGGGCTTCCTGAGCCCGGCCGATTGCGCCGCCTGCGTGGCGCTGTACGACGAGCCCGCCCGCTTTCGCAGCAAGGTGGTCATGCAGCGCCACGGCTACGGCCGGGGCGAATACCAGTACTTCGCCTACCCGCTGCCCGAGCCGATCGCGGCGCTGCGCGCGGCAGCCTATCCGCGCCTGGCGCCGATCGCCAACCGCTGGCAGCGGGCCATGGGCCTGGAGACCCGCTTCCCCGCCGAACATGCCGACTTCATCGCGCGCTGTCACGCGGCCGGCCAGCGCCGCCCCACGCCCCTGCTGCTGCGCTACCGCGAGGGCGACTACAACTGCCTGCACCAGGACCTCTACGGCGAGCAGGTATTCCCGCTGCAGATCGCGGTGCTGCTGTCGCAGCCGGGCGCGGACTTCGAGGGCGGCGAGTTCGTGCTGACCGAGCAGCGCCCGCGCATGCAGTCGCGGCCCGAGGTCGTGCCGCTGAGGCGCGGCGACGCGGTCGTGTTCGCCGTCAACCAGCGCCCGGTGAGCGGCACGCGCGGCATCTACCGGGTGGCGATGCGCCACGGCGTCAGCCGGCTGCGCAGCGGCAGCCGCCACACGCTCGGGCTCATCTTCCACGATGCAGAATGAGACCTCCCCTGCGACCACCGGCCGCCATGCCCAGAAGCCCTGGCCGTCGCCGGGCACAGACAGTCCGCAGCGACCGTTCGTGTTCGGGCTCCGCCCTCTTCAAAGGGCCAGCCCGCTGGAACGGCCAAGCCGGATCCTCGGGCTTCGCTGGGTGGGGCGCGGTCGATACGCGGGCCTGGCACGATGACACTTGAGCTCTTTCCGCCCGAGCCCGGCCAGCGGCAAGACCTGGCCCCGGGCGCCTTTCTGCTGCCGGGTTTCGCGCTGGCCGAGGCGGACGCGCTGCTCGACGCGGCCGAGGCGGTGTTCGCCGCCGCGCCGCCGCGCCGCTGGCTGACGCCCGGCGGCAAGCGCATGGCGGTGGCGATGAGCAACTGCGGCGAACTGGGCTGGATCAGCGATGCGCGCGGCTACCGCTACGGCGGCATCGACCCCGACAGCGGCCGGCCCTGGCCGCCGATGCCGCCGCGGCTGCGCGGCCTCGCCGCGCGCGCCGCGGCGGCCTGCGGCTTCGCGGACTTCCGGCCCGACGCCTGCCTGCTGAACCGCTACGAGCCCGGCACGCGGCTGTCGCTGCACCAGGACAAGGACGAGCGCGACTATGAGCAGCCCATCGTCTCGGTCTCGCTGGGCCTGCCGGCCACCTTTCTGTTCGGCGGGCCGAAGCGCACCGACCCCTGCCTGCGTCTGGCGCTGCGCCATGGCGATGTGCTGGTCTGGGGCGGGCCGGCGCGGCTGCGCTATCACGGCGTGGCGCCGCTGGCCGCCGGATGTCACGCGCGGCTGGGCGAGTTGCGCATCAACCTGACCTTCAGGAAGGCCGGGTAAGTCAGGGCAAATCAGGCTAAGGCCGGGCCGGCGTCGGCCGGGCGGCCGTGGCAGCGATCGCCTCGCCTCGCCGACGCCTCAGCCTTCTTCGCCGCCCGAAGCCGCTGCCACGGCTTCGCGCAGCAGCCTTCCGGCCCTGGCGACACCTTGCCTGCCTTGCGCCAGCACCCGGTGGTAGTTGGGCCAGATATGGAACATCCTCGGCCAGATCTCCAGCCGCACGCTCACATCGGCCAGACCCGCCGCGCGGGCGAGTGCAAGCGCGTCATCCAGCAAGGCCTCCGTGGCTCCCACGAAGATCGTGAGCGGCGCGATGGCGCTCAGATCGGCGAACACCGGTGACGCGAGCGGCGTCTCCCGCGGCCGCGCTCCAAGATACTGCTCGGCCAGGAACTGCATGAGCTCGCGGTTGAGGACCGGATCTCGCTTCGCGTTGCGGCCGTAGCTGTCCGCGGTCGCCGTCATGTCGACCCAGGGCGAAAAGAGCAAGGCGCAGGCCGGCTGCCGCATGCCCTGCTCCTTCAGCCGGACCAGCAGCGCCACGGCCAGACCCGCTCCCGCGCTGTCGCCGGCGACCGCGATCCGACGCGCCTGGAAGCCGGCATCCAGGAGGAATCGGTATCCGCCGACCGCATCCTCCAGGGCCTGCGGAAACGGGCACTCGGGGGCGCGCCGGTAATCGAGGGCCAGCGTTCGCATCGCCGCCGCGCGCCCCAGCTCGCTCGCGAGGTGCCGATGGCTCTTCAGCGAGCCCCAGGCATATCCCCCGCCGTGCAGGTAGAGGATGACCGCGTCGCCGCGCGCGACGGGCGTGACGGTCCATTCGGCGGGAACGCCGTGCGCCTCGACCCGTTCCACCTGGACATCCGCGGCCAGCGGGAACAGATCGCCCTGGGCGTCGTATGCCGCCCGACGCTGCTCATGGCTGAGGGACGCCGGCCGCGCACGAAGCAGGGCTTCCAGTCGTTCAAGCTCATCATCCATCGGAACACCTCTTTCGGCACGACGGGTCACGGACCACGGACTTCAAGGCAGCTTAGAACACGCCCCCGATCGCGGACAAGCCAGCGGGCCCGCGCCCGGCCGTCCGGACGCCCGTCAGCCGGCCTCGCGCACCGCGCGCCGCAGCGCCAGCGGCGGCGTGCCGTAGCCGCGCACGAAAACCTCGCGCATATGGCGCCGGTCGCGGAAGCCGGTCTCGCGCGCGATCGTCTCCAGCGGATGGCGGCTCTGCTCGATCATCAGCCGGGCCGCCTCGAGCCGCAGCGCCTCGACCGCCTTGGCCGGCGAACGGCCGGTCTCGGCCGTGAAGACGCGGCTGAACTGGCGCGGGCTCAGGTGCACCGCTTCGGCCAGTTCCTCGACGGTGAGCGACCGCGCGAGGTGCTTGCGCGCATAGTCGAGCGCCGCCTGGATGCGGTCGGACTTCGGCGCCCAGTCCAGCATCCCGGAATGCTGCGACTGGCCGCCGGACCGGCGCTGATGCATCACCAGCTTGCGGGCCACCGAACGCGCGGCGTCGGCGCCGAGATCCTGCTCCACCATCGCCAGCGCCAGGTCCAGGCCGGCGCTCATGCCGGCGGAGGTCCAGACCGGGCCGTCGACGATGAAGATGCGATCCTCCTCGACCCGCACGTCGGGATAGCGGGCGCCCAGCGCGCGCGCAAAGGCCCAGTGGGTCGTCGCCCGCCTGCCGTCGAGCAACCCGGCCTGCGCCAGCACGAATCCGCCGGTGCAGATCGCCGCGGTGCGGCGCGCCACGCGGGCGGCCCGGCGCAGGAACTTCATCAGCACCGGCGGCGCGGCGGCCACGGCCAGCGGGTCGTTCACGCCGGCGACGATCCAGGTATCGGCCGCGTCGGCACGGCCCAGCGCCCGCGTCGAGACCGCCATGCCCAGCGAGGAGCGCACCTCGCCGCCCTCGGCCGAGTAGACGCGGACCTCGTAGAAGGGCTCGCCCGCCACGAGGTTGGCGTATTCGAAGACCGACTGCGTCGCCAGGGTCATCACCTGGAAGCCGTCGATCAATACATAGCCCACCTTGTGCATGTCGGACTCCTTCGGGGATGAGTCATGCGGAATGGCTTGAATCATAACCATATACGTCATTTAAGACATGCCGGTCGCTGCCTAGCATTGACTCATCATTGCAACCGGAGCCCCGCATGACCACGACTCGCCCCGGCACCGCCCCGATCGGCGGCGCCCCCTCGAACACCGGCCGCGGACTGCGCGCGGCGGCCCTGTCGCTCGGGCTGCTGGCGCTGGCCGGCGGCGCAGCGGCCGAGGCGGCGCCCGCGCCCGCGCCCAAGGCCGACATCGGCAGCCTCGACATCGGCGACGATCTCAAGCTGCGCCGGCTGCTGGTCCGGCCGCCGCATCCGAAGGGCACCGTGCTGTTACTGCATGGTTTCCCCGAGACGCTCTACGCCTGGCAGGACATCGCGCTGGCGCTGGGCCGGGACTACGAGGTCCATGCCTTCGACTGGCCCGGCTACGGCCTGTCGTCGCGGCCGCCGGTGGAGCGCTTCTCCTATTCGCCGCAGGACTACGCGAAGGTGCTGAAGGGCTATATCGACGCGTCGGGCATCGACAGCTCCCGGCTGCTGATCTACGCCACGGACATCGGCGGACTGCCGGCCCTGCTGCTCGCACTGGAGCGGCCGGACATCGCCAACACCATCATCGTCGGGGACTTCGCGCCGTTCGACCGCCCGCAGCACATGGCGGCCAACCTGCAGGGGCTGAAGTCGGCGCCTTCGTCCGAGGCCATCCGCGCCCATCTGAACCGGTCGCGGGACGAGGTCGTGGAAAACGCCTACCGGCGCGGCTTTTCGCCGGAGCAGCAGTTCGACATCTCGCCCGCGCTGAAGGAGGACATGCGCAAGGGCTGGGACCAGCCGACCATGTCGACGGCCGACGCCTTCTATCACTACTACTCGCACTTCACACGCGACCAGAACTTCCTGGAGGCCAATCTGGGCCGCTTGAAGACGCCGGTCAAGGTCGTCTGGGGAGAGAAGGACTTTTACATCAATCCCGCCATGGGCGCCGAACTGGCCGAGCGACTCAAGACCGGGTTCAAGGTCCTGCCCGGCATCGGCCACTACCCGCATCTCCAGAACCCGGCACAGACGGCCGACGAAATCCGCGCCGTGCTCGAGCAACACAAGGACACGCCATGAAACAACTCCCGTTCCAGCCCTCCGCCCGGCGCCTTGCCCGCTTCACCCGCTGCGCCGGCGCCGCCGCCATCGCCACCGTCGCCTTGGCCGGCGTTCAAGCGGCGGCCCAGCCGGCCGCCGCGGACGCCGACAAGCCGCCCGCCGTGATCCCGGTGGAAGCGGAGCCGCCCGCGACGCTGCACCTCTATCCGCCGGTACCCGCGGCGCTGGCGCGCGGCGTCGTCATCCTGCAGTTCAGGACGGAGCACTTCCGCCTGTTCCCCGTCTTCGGGATGGGCGCGCTCGGCGTCTCGCCGCGCATCGGGCATCTGCATGTGACGGTGGGTGGCACGCAGCTCACCTGGGCGCACACCAGCGGCGATCCGATCATCGTGGTCGGACTGAAGCCCGGCGCGCACGAGATCCTGGTCGAACTGGCCGATCCCAGCCACGGCATCGTGGCCGCGCAGAAGGCGCGCTTCAACGTGCCGGAAACGAAGGCGGCCGCGCCGTCGGCATCGGCACCGGCCCACCGCCACTGACCCCTGACCCGGTCGGCATCGGCCGACACGGACGGCCCGGGCCCGCCGGCCCCGGGTAGACTCTCGCACCCCGGTCGGCCGCTGCGGCCGCCCTGCGGTCACGAGAACATCAATCCATCACCCACCAGCCTTCGAGGGAGGGCCGTCGCGGGAGCGCGGCGGCCGGGCCGTGCGCGCGTCCGAGATTTACCGTTACCCCGTCCAGACCTCGGCCTTCCAGGCCAACCCGCTGCAGCAGCACCGCCAGAAGGTGCGCGAGGCGCTGGCCGCCGGCGCCGAGGCCCCGGCACGGCTGGACACCCGCATGGTCGAGCAGAACCTGCTGCGCCTGCTGCCCGATGAGGCGCGTGCGGCGCTGCGGCGCGGCGACTGGCAGCTCGGCCGGCCGGTCGAATCGGTCAAGGCCGTGCACACGCCCGCCTACACGCGCGGCAGCTACACCGTCTACGCCGACGACAATCTGCGCCTGCAGGCCGAGTTGGGCCCGCTGATCTGGATCCACACCCAGCGCGGCAACTCGATCGGCGGCCTGCTGGACACCTTCGCCTGAGCGCGGCGCCCGGGGATCCGGCTTGGCCGGGCCGGTGGGCTCAAGCCCTGAATTGCCGCCGGTAGGCGCTGGGTGCCAGGCCCAGCCGTGCCTGGAAATGCTGGCGCAGCGACAGCGCCGTGCCGAAACCGGCCTGCTGCGCGATCAGCTCCAGCGCGCGGTCGCTGGTCTCCAGCAGGCGCTGCGCGCGCGCCAGGCGCTGCTCCAGCAGCCAGCGCTGCACCGTGGTGCCGGTGGCCTGGCGGAACTGGCGCGTGAAGCTGCGCCGGCTCATCAGCGCGCGCGCCGCCAGCTGGTCCAGGCTCAGGCGCTCGCTCAGGTGTTCGCCCATCCATGCCAGCAGGCCCTGCAGGCGCTGCTCGCCGGCGCTGACCGGCAACGGCTGCTCGACGAACTGGGCCTGGCCGCCGTTGCGGTGCGGTGCCACCACCAGGCGGCGCGCCAGCCGGTTGGTCAGCTCGGCGCCGCAATGGCGGCGCAGCAGATGCAGGCAGCAGTCCAGGCCCGCCGCCGTGCCGGCCGAGGTCAGCAGCAGGCCATCCTCCACATAGAGCGCGTCGGCCTCCAGCTGCACGGCGGGGTAGCGCGCGGCGAATTCGGCCGCGGCCATCCAGTGGGTGGTGGCGCGCCGGCCGTCCAGCAGCCCCGCCTCGGCCAGCACGAAGGCGCCGAGGCACAGGCCCACCAGCTGCGCGCCGCGCGCGGCCGCGCGCTGGAGCGCGCGCCGCAGCGCCGCCGGCACCGGTGGCAGCTCGTCGGGCCAGGAGGGCACGATCACGATGTCGGCCTGCTGCAGCGCGGCCGGCCCGGCCTGCGGCGTGATGCCGAAGCCGCTGGAGCTGCGCAACGCGCCGGCCTGCAGGCCGCAGACCGTCAGTTCGAAGCGCGGCAGCCCCAAGGCGCTGCGGTCTTCGCCGAACACCAGGCAGGGCACGGCCAGGTGGAAGGCGCTGATGCCGTCGAAGGCCAGCACCGCGATGCGCAGCGGCGCTGAGGGCGGGGATTTTTTCATCTTGGCCCGATCCTATCGAAAGTGGGACATCGGGCCACTGTCGCCGGCGCCCGGGCCTCGGAAGAATGAGGCCATCCGAAACCGACCCAGGAGACTTGCATGAGCCAAAACCCGCGCCGCGCGCTGATCGTGATCGACGTGCAGAACGAATACGTCAGCGGCGCCCTGCCGATCGAGTACCCGCCGGTGGCGCAGTCGCTGCAGCGCATCGGTGCCGCGATCGATGCGGCCCGCGCCGCCGGCGTCCCGGTGATCCTCGTGCAGCATGACGCGCCGGCCGCATCGCCGGTGTTCGCCATCGGCTCGCCGGGCTGGCAGCTGCACGAGGTGGTGGCCGGCCGCCCCCACGAGCATCTGATCCGCAAGACCCAGGCCAGCGCCTTCGCCGGCACCGACCTGCAGGACTGGCTGGCCGCGCGCGGCATCGACACGCTGGCTGTAGCCGGCTACATGACGCACAACTGCGACGCCTCCACCGTCGTGCAGGCCGCGCACCTGGGCCTGAAGGTCGAGTTCCTGGCCGACGCCAGCGGCGCCCTGCCCTACGAGAACGAGGCCGGCCGCGCCAGCGCCGAGGAGATCCACCGCATCTACTCGGTGGTGTTCCACACCGGCTTCGCGGCGGTGCAGCGCACCGAGGACTGGATCGCGGCGCTGCGCGAGGGCCGTCCCAGCGCGGTCGGCAATATCGTCGAGTCCAACCAGCGCGCACGCCGTTCGCAGGGCACATCGCCACGCTGAGGCGCGGCCGCAGAATGCGGCCATGCCCCTGCTCCCGACCACCCGATACGCCGCGGCCCTGCTGGCCGGCCTGGCGCTCGCCGCCTGCACCACGCTGCCGCGCGAACCGCTGGCCGAGGCCGACGCGGCGATGCGCGCGATGATCGAGGCCGGCCAGATGCCCGGCGGCGTGCTGTGGATCGAGCATGAAGGCCGCAGCTATCACCGCGCCTACGGGCTGCGCGCGCTGAGGCCCGCGCCGGAGCCGCTGGACGAGGCCACGGTGTTCGACGCCGCCTCGCTGACCAAGGCCGTGGTGACGGCGCCGCTGGTGCAGCTGCTGCGCGAGCAGGGTCGGCTCGACCTCGAGGCGCCGCTGACACGCTACCTGCCGGAATGCCGGGGCTTCGAGGCCATCAGCCTGCGCATGCTGCTGACCCACGGCTCGGGCCTGCCGGCCGGGCTGCCGCGCCTTCCCGCCTGGTCCGGCGCGGCGGGCGCGATCGAACAGGCCTGCCGGCAAACGCTCAGCGACGCGCCCGGCACGCAGTTCCGCTACTCGGACATCAATTACATCCTGCTGGGCGAGATCGTCGCGCGGGTCGGCGGCCGGCCGCTGCAGGACCTCGCGCGCGAGTCCCTGTTCGCGCCGCTGGGCATGGCAGACAGCGGCTACCTGCCGCTGCAGCGCCTGCCGGCCGGGCGCATCGCACCGACGCAGGAGATCGAGGGCCGGGTGTTGCGCGGCGAGGTGCACGATCCCACCGCGCGCCGCATGGGCGGCGTGGCCGGCCATGCCGGCCTGTTCACGACCGCGGCCGATCTGGCCCGCTTCGCCCGCATGCTGCTGAACGGCGGCCTGGCCGACGACGGCCGGCGCCTGCTGAGCGCCGAGAGCGTGGCGCTGATGAGCACGCCGCAGCAGCCCGGCGGCGTGGCCGACGCACGCCGCGGCATGGGCTGGGACATCGACTCGATCTACTCCCGCCCGCGCGGCCGGCTCTACCCCCGCAGCAGCTTCGGCCACACCGGCTTCACCGGCTGCGCCTTCTGGCTCGACCCGGGCAGCCGCAGCTTCTACATCCTGCTGGCCAACCGCGTGCACCCGGGCCACCCGACCAACACCCTGCCGCTCTACGAGCAGCTGGGCAGCCTGAGCGCGCGGGCCGCGGGGCTGGGCCCGCACTGAACGCCGGCCCCCGCCCGTCCCTACCCGATCGCCAGGCCGACGCGCGGCCCCTCGTTGCCGACCCGGTCCAGCGCCGACACCACCAGGCCGCTCAGGCCGCGGCGCTCGAGCAGCAGCTCGGGACGCTGGGTCGTCATGAACCGCCAGTCCTGGCCGCGGCGCAGCCACAGCGCATAGCGCGCCACCGGCTTGCCCGCGCCGGGCACGAGGCGCAGGCGCAGCTGCTGCGGCTCGGCCGCGGCCTGCAGATCGAGCAGCGGCGCGGCCGGCCCGCCGGCCTCCAGCCAGGGCGTGGCCGGTACCAGGGCATCCTCGGCATAAGGCCCGGCCTGCAGCGCATCGGCCAGGCCGCGGCGGTTCTGGCTCAGCGCCACCATGCTGAAATGGGCGTGGCCGCTGCCCGGGTAGGCGCGGCGCACCGCCTCGATCTGGCCGGTGATCTCCTCGACCGGCCAGCTCTCGGGCTTGTCGGTGACCTTGCTGGTGAACAGGCCCGGCCAGACATGGCGGCCGCGCGGGTTCTGCGCATGCCAGTAGTCCAGCAGCGGCACGAAGGCCTGAGGCTTCTGCGCACGCGGCCAGTAGAGCTGCGGAACCAGATAGTCCAGCCAGCCCTCGGCCAGCCAGCGCTCGACATCGGCGTAGAGCTTGTCGTATTGGCTGAAGCCGGCGATACCCTCGGGCCGCAGCGCGGGCTTGCCGATGCCGAAGGGGCTGATGCCCAGGCGCACCCAGGGCTTGATGGCCAGGATCTGCTGGTGCAGGCGGCGGATCAGCTCGTCGACATTGCTGCGGCGCCAGTCGTGGCGCGCCAGCTTGCCGCCGGCCTGCAGATAGCGCTGCCAGGACGGCTCGTCGGGAAAGTCCAGTTCCAGCTTGGCCGCCGGGTCGCTGCCGGGCTGGGGAATCGGATAGGGGTAGAAGTAGTCGTCGATATGGATGCCGTCGACGTCGTAGCGCTGCAGCACGTCCTTGAACACCGCCAAGGTGTGCTCGCCGGCCAGCGGCTCGCCCGGATCCAGCCATTGCTGGTCGCCGTATTTCTTTACCCAGCCGGGCCGGGTCTGGCTCAGATGGCCGGCGGCCGGCGCGGACTTGGCGCCGTTCTGGCGCGCGCGAAAAGGGTTGAACCAGGCGTGCAGTTCCAGCCCGCGCTGATGCGCCTCGGTGATCCACAGCGCCAGCGGGTCGTAGCCGGGCGACTGGCCCTGCACGCCGCTCAGGTACTCGCTCCAGGGCTCCAAAGCCGAGTCGTAGAACGCGTCGGCGCTGGTGCGGATCTGGAAGATCACCGCATTGAGCTTCAGCGCCACCGCGCGGTCCAGCAGCGCGCGCATCTCGGCCTGCTGCTGGGCGGCGCTCAGGCCGGGCTTGCTGGGCCAGTCGATGTTCGCCACCGTGGCCACCCAGGCGGCGCGGAACTCGCGCGGCGCAGGCGGCGCGGCCTCGGCCAGTTCGGGCGCCGGCCGGCCGGCGGGGCGGGGCGATGGCAGCGGGACGCTGCCGCAGGCGGCCAGCGCGGCGGCCGAGGCGGCCAGGGCGAGGACGGAACGACGATGAGTCATGGGTGCTCTTTCAAATCCGTGCCACTTCGCGATCTCGCGGGCCTGACCGAGGGAATGCCGCTGATCCGGCTTTGCCGGGCAGTCGGCATTGCCCCCTGGAGGGGGCGCGCGAAGCGCGTAGGGGGTGGGTGATCACTAGACCTTGATGAAGAGGCGCTTGCGCCACATGAACCAGCCCACCGCGTACATGGCGGCGACGAAGCCCAGCGCATACAGCAGCGAGGCATTGACGGGGGCAATGGGCAGGGCCTGGATCGGCGCATAGATCAGCGCCTTCAGCGACTGTTGCCCATCCGGCTTGATGGAAAGGCCCAGCAGCTTGGCCAGCAGGCCGGAGAAGGCGAACAGGAACAGCGCGTTCATGCCGAACACCACCAGCGGATGGGCCAGCCGGGCCATGCGCTCGCGCAGCAGCGGCAGCGGCATCGCGTCCAGCAGCCAGTAGCAGCAGCCGAACACCAGGCAGGCCCAGCCGCCCATCGCCACCGCATAGGACGGCGTCCACAGGCTCTTGTTGATCGGCATCAGCCAGGCGCCCAGCAGCTCGCCCAGCCACAGGCAGGCCAGGCCTGCCACCATGAACCACATCGCCTTCTCGATCGGCTGGCGCTTGGCCGCCAGCCAATGGCCGGCCAGCAGGCCGAAGACCTGGCTGGCGACGGCCGGCAGCGTGCTGAGCAGGCCCTCGGGATCCCAGGTCCGGCTCTGGCGCCACAGATGACCGTCCATCAGCAGGCGGTCCAGCCAAGCGCCGACATCCTCGCCCGGGCGCAGCGAGCCGCGGTGCCAGACGCCGTTCGCGTCGGGCACCGGCACGCACAGCTGGATCAGGCTGTAGAGCGCCAAGAGGCCGACCGCCCAGCCGAGCTGCCCGCGCCAGCCCCACCACAGCGCGATCGGCGCGGCCAGCAGGGTGCACAGGCCCAGGCGCTGCAGCACGCCGGGGATGCGCAGCTCGGCGAAGTTGAAGGCCGGGATCAGGTTCAGCAGCAGGCCGATCGCGATGATGGTGACGGCGCGGCGCGCGGTCTGGCCCAGCAGCGCGAGCTTGTCGTCGCCCAGTGCCGCGCGGCGGGAGAGGCTGATCGCCATCGAGATGCCGCTGATGAAGACGAAGAAGGGGAAGATCCAGTCGGTGAAGGTCCAGCCGTCCCATTTCGCGTGGGCCAGCGGGCCGTACAGATGGCCCCAGTCGCCGGGGTTGTTGACCAGCAGCATCGCGGCGATCGTGAAGCCGCGGAAGGCGTCGAGAGACAGCAGACGCTGGTTCATTCCTTCTTTCCGAAATTCGCGGGCACCTTGATCAAGGCCGCCATCGCAAACGAGGGGATGGTCGAGAGCAGCACCCAGGCGAAGAACAGCGGGTAGCCGACATGATCCTGCAGCCAGCCGCTCCACATGCCGGGCAGCATCATCCCGAGGGCCATGAAGCCGGTGCAGATCGCGTAATGGGCGGTCTTGTGCGGCCCGTCGGCCACCAGGATCATGTACATCAGGTAGGCGGTGAAGCCGAGGCCGTAGCCGAACTGCTCGACCGCCAGCGCGCCGCTGACGATCCACAGGTTATGCGGATGCCACAGCGCCAGGGCCAGGAACACCACGTTTGGCACGTGCATCGCCAGGATCAGCGGCCACAGCGCGCGCTTCAGGCCGATCTTCGAGATCACCCAGCCGCCGGCCAGGCCGCCCAGGGTCAGCGCGGTCAGGCCCACGGTGCCGTAGGCGATGCCGACCTCCTTGGTCGACAGGCCCAGGCCGCCGACCTCGGGCCTGTCCAGCAGAAAGGGCGAGGCCAGCTTCAGGAGCTGGGCCTCGGGGAAGCGGTAGAGCAGCAGGAAGCCGAGCACGACCAGGATGCCGGGTTTCCTGAAGAACTCGGCGAACACCCCGAAGAACTCGGTCGCCGGATTGCCCTGCACGCGGCGCGCCGTGTCGCTGGCCGGGCGCGGCAGCAGGAAGAAGTGGAAGATGGCCAGGGCGGCGAACAGCCCGGCCAGCACCCAGAACACCGCGCTCCAGGCCAGGCTCATGCTGCCGCTGCGCTCCTGCAGCTCGCCGGCCAGGTAGACCAGGCCGCCCTGGCCGCCGATATTGGCCAGGCGGTAGAAGGTGGAGCGCACGCCGACGAAGGCGGCTTGGCTGTGCTGCCTGAGCGCCAGCATGTAGAAGCCGTCGGCCGCGATGTCGTGCGAGGCCGAGGCAAAGGCCATCAGCCAGAACACCGCCAGGGTCAGCTGGAAGAACTTGGGCGCCGGAATCGTCAGCGCCACCAGCGCCAGCGCCGCACCGACGAGGAACTGCAGCGCGACGATCCAGGCCCTCTTGGTGCTGAACATCTCCAGCAGCGGCGACCACAGCGGCTTGATCACCCAGGGCAGGTAGAGCCAGCTGGTGTAGAGCGCGATGTCGGTGTTGGAGACCTCGAGGTTCTTGTACATGACGACCGACAGGGTCATCACGACGACATAGGGCAGGCCTTGTCCGAAGTAGAGCGTGGGGATCCAGGTCCAGGGATTGCGGGTGGTGATGGGTGTCGTGGTCGTCATGCGCTCGGCTTTGTTCAGCGGGCCGCAGCCCTGCGCGCCGCGGACGTCGATGCGTCCTGGCGCTGCGGTGGCTGGAGCCGCATCCTCAGGCGCGCATTCTCGGCCCGCAAGCGGGACAGCTCCATTTGCTCCGCCGTCACGCCCTTGCCGGCGCCGCCCGCCAGGCCGCCCGCGCGTTCGGCCTTGGCCCAGTTGCGCAGGGTCTGCTCGGCCAGGCCCAGCTCGCGCGCGGCGGCGTAGACGCCCCGGGCCGCGGCACGCGCCAGCGCCTGGCGCTTGAAGTCCAGCGTGTACTCGCGCTTCGGCCCGCCGCGCATCGCCGTCAGTCCCGCAGGGCCTGGCGCACGCTGCCCTGGCTGCGCGCCAGCAGCTCGCGTGCGGCCTCCACCGACACCTTCTTGCGCAGCGCCACCACCGCCACCTTGACATGGAAGTCGCAGCGCTCCAGCGCGGCGCGCGCCGCGGCCTCGTCCGCCCCGGCGGCACGCATGGTCAGCGCCACCGCGCGCTTCACCAGCTTGGCGTTGGTGGCCTTCAGGTCCACCATCAGATTGCCGTAGACCTTGTTCAGCCGGACCATCAGCGCGCTGGAGAAGGTGTTCAACGCCATCTTCTGCGCGCTGCCGGCCTTCAGCCGCGTGCTGCCCGAGATCACCTCGGGCCCGGTGTCCAGCGTGATGCCGATCTCGGCCGCGGCCGTCACCGGCGCGCTGGCATTGTTGGCGAAGCCGATGGTCAGCGCGCCGGCCGCGCGCGCCGCCTTCAGCGCGCCCAGCACATAGGGCGTGCCGCCCGAGGCGGCCAGGGCCAGCAGCACGTCGTTCGGACCGATGCCCACGCCCTGCAGGTCGCGCTCGCCCTGGTCCTGGTCGTCCTCGGCGCCCTCCACCGCGACGAACATCGCGCCCCGGCCGCCGGCGATCAGGGCCACCGCGCGCTCCTGCGGCCAGGAGAAGGTGGGATAGAGCTCGACGCTGTCCAGCACGCCCAGGCGCCCCGAGGTGCCGGCGCCGGCATAGACCAGGCGGCCGCCGGCCTGGATGCGCGGCAGCGCCGCTGCCACCGCCGCGACCAGCTGCGGCCCGGCCGCGCGCACCGCGTTGACCGCCTCGACCTGGTCCTCGACAAAGGCGCTGATCAGCTGGGGCAGCTCGTACAGGTCCAGATCCGCGTGGGTACTGCTGGGCGTCTCGGTCTTGAGCATCGGGAGTCTCTCGGGGTTGCTGCGTCGGACTCTAATGGTCTACAAATGGTCTTACCAATGAAAGCAGGCTTTGACTCTATAACGTCAGGTAATCGGGAAGTCGACCCGGCCGCACGCCGGACCCCGGCTTTCGGCGATCATGGCAGCCCCGCCACCCGAGGAGCCTCGCCATGCCCCCGATCGTCCGTCCCGCCCGGCTCGCCGCGGCCCTCCTGTGCGCCGCCGCCATCCTGTGCGGACTCCCGGCCGCCCATGCCGCGCTGCAGCCCGGCGCCGCCGCGCCCGACTTCAGGACCGAGGCCGCGGTGGGCGGCCAGGCCTTCAAGTTCCACCTGGCCAGCGCGCTGCGCGAGGGGCCGGTGGTGCTGTATTTCTATCCCAAGGCCTTCACCAGCGGCTGCACGGTCGAGGCGCACCGCTTCGCCGAAGCCACCGATGAATTCAAGAAGCTGGGCGCCACCGTGATCGGCATGTCCAATGACGATATCGAGACGCTGAAGAAGTTCTCGGTCGAGGCTTGCCGCAACAAGTTCGCGGTGGCGGCCGATGCCGGCGCCAAGGTGATGAAAGACTATGACGCGGCGCTGCGCGTGGTGCCCGGCATGGCCGACCGCATCTCCTACCTGATCACGCCGGACGGCCGCATCGCCTCGGTGTTCGCCAGCCTCAGCCCGGACGGCCATGTCGAGGCCATGCTGAAGGCGGTGCAGCAATGGAAGGCGGCGGGCAGCAAGCCCTAGGCCGTCGCAGCGTCGAACTGCAGGCGGTAGCAGCTGTCGAAGCCGCTGGGCGGCGGCACGGCGGCGAACACCGCGCCATGCACCGCCGCCACCTTCTCGACCACCCGGTGCCCGAGGCCCAGGCCCAGGGTGGGCAGACGCCGCGTCGCCTCCGGCAGCGGCTGCGCGACCGCGCGGTCGCAGACCTGCAGCCAGCGCGCCTCGCTGTCGAGCTGCACCTCGACCAGGCTGCCCGGCGGCGTGTGGCTGAGCGCGTTCTCGATCAGGTTGCGCAAGGCCAGTTCCAGCAGCACCGGATGGCCCTGCAGCGGGAAGCGCTCGGCGCCGCCGAGCGCCAGCTCGTGGCCGCTGTCCAGCGCGGCCTGCCCATATTCGGCCAGCACCCTGCCCGCCAGCGCGGCCAGATCCAGCGCCTGCTGCGCCTCGGCCAGTTCGGTGCGGCTGGCACGCGCCAGCGACAGCAGCTCGCTCAGCACCTGGCCGGTGCGCAAGGCCTCATGCTCGATGCGCGCCAGCGCCTGCTCGCGCTCCGCGCCGTCCAGCGCGCCACGCAGATTGCTGGCATGCAGGGCCAGCGAGGCCAGCGGCGTGCGCAGCTCATGGGCCAGCTCGTTGGCCAGCTCCTGCTCGCGGGTCAGCGCCGCGCGGTAGCGCAGGCTCAGCGCGTTGATGGCCTCGACCACGACCTGGAATTCCTGCTTGCGGTCCTGCAGCGCCAGCGGCGCGGCGCGGCGCGGGTCCAGCGCATGCACCTCGTCCGACAGCTGGTACAGCGGCCGCAGGCCGCGCCGCAGCGCCAGGCCCAGCGCCAGCGCCACCACCGGCAGCAGCCACAGGCCCGGTTCGGCCACCTGGCCGGCAATGTCCCAGGCCAGGTCGTCGCGCTCGGCCAGGCGCAGCAGCACCATCACGCGGCGTTCATGCGCCGGGTCCCAGCGCGCGAAGCTGCGCCAGGGTTCGCCGCCCAGCTGGAGATCCGCGAAACCCTCGCCGCGCTCGAAGTCCGGTGCTTCGGCGACGCCGGTCTGGCCGAGCAGCTGGCCGGCCGCATTCCAGACCAACACGCTGAGGCTTTGCTGGTAGTCGTGGCTCTTCAGATCGGGCGGCAGCAGGCCGCTGGGCTGCGGCGTCTTGCTGATGAACTCGCCGCCGCCGCGCTGGTTCAGCAGCAGCGCGGCGACGCTGGCCAGATGGCCGTCGGTCAGCTCGTCGGCCTCGTGCACGCCGGTACGAAAGCCCACGGCGATGAAGCTGCCCCACACCAGGACCAGGGCGCCCAGCACCCAGGCCAGCAGATGGCGCAGCAGGCTGCTGCTCGGCCGGTTCGTCACGATTCGGCCGGAATGAAGTAGCCGACACCGCGCACCGTGCGGATCAGCTCCTCGCCGAGCTTGCGGCGCAGATGGTGCACATGCACCTCGATCGCATTGCTGCCCAGGGTCTGGTCGAAGTTGTAGAGCGTGGCCTCCAGCTGCGGGCGCGACAGCACGCGCGGCCGCACCTCCAGCAGGGCCTGCAGCACGCCGAATTCGCGCGCCGACAGCTCCACCTCGGCGCCGGCGCGGCGCACGCTGCGCTTGGCCGGATCCAGCTCGATATCGCCGGCGCGCAGCAGCGGCTGGGCGCGGCCGGCGGCGCGCCGGCGCAGCGCGCGCATGCGGGCGGCCAGCTCCCCGGCGTCGAAGGGCTTGGTGACATAGTCGTCGGCCCCCATGTCCAGGCCGGCGATGCGCGAAGCCATCTGGTCGCGCGCCGTCATGATCAGCACCGGCGTCAGCGGATCGGGCAGCTTCTCGGCGGGCGCCTGGCGCAGGCGCTGCAGCAGCTGGCCGCCGTCGCCGTCGGGCAGACCCAGATCCAGCAGCACCAGCTCGAAGGGCTCGGCACGCAGCGCCGTCCAGGCCTCGGCCACCGTGCCGGCGATGTCCACCGCACAGCCCTGCTGGCGCAGATGGGCGCGCAGCCCCTGGGCAATGCCCTCGTCGTCTTCCACCACCAGTACACGCATGGCGGCATTGTGCACGCGCTAAGCCGCGCCAATCCGCGCCAATCCGCGCTAAGCCGCGCTTAAGCCCGGCCGGGCATCGTGCCGCCCCATGCCGAGAATTTCCTCCGACCTGCGCCCGGCCTTGGCCACCGGCGGCGCCCTGCTCTTGCTGCTGGCCTGGGAGGCCAGCGGCCTGGACCTGGCGCTGGCGCGCGCCGTCGGCGGCCCGGCCGGCTTCGCGCTGCGCGACCATTGGCTGCTGACCGACGCGCTGCACCAGGGCGGCCGGCTGCTGGCCTGGCTGCTGATGCTGCTGCTGAGCCTGGGCGTCTGGTGGCCCCGCGGGCCGCTGCGGCGCCTGCGCTGGTCGGCACGGCTGCAGCTGGTGCTGTCGGGCTGGCTGGCCGTGCTGCTGGTCAGCCTGCTGAAGGGCGTCAACGCCACCAGCTGCCCCTGGGACCTGCAGCAGTTCGGCGGCGTGGCACGCTATGCGCCGCATTGGCTGGGCTTCTGGCGCGGCGACGGCGGCGGCGGCCATTGCTTCCCGGCCGGCCACGCCTCGGCGGGCTTCGCCTTCGTCGGCGGCTATTTCGCCTTCCGCGGCGTCGATGCGCGCATCGCCCGGCGCTGGCTGGCCGCGGCGCTGGCGGCCGGCCTGCTGCTGGGCCTGTCGCAGCAGCTGCGCGGGGCCCATTTCATGAGCCACACGCTGTGGTCGGCCTGGCTGTGCTGGAGCGCCGCCTGGATCCTGGACGGACTGTGGCGTGCCATGCACGGTGCGCCTCCGGGCCCGCGTTTGGAAACCGCGCGGTAACCCGGCCCGCGCTAGCATGCGGGCCCGGTCCTCCCGCATGATGTCTCCGCCCCGCCCTCGCCTGTTCTCGCTCGCCTGGCCCCTCTTCATCGAACTGCTGCTGGGCATCGCGGTGGGCATGGTGGGCACCCTGCTGGCCGCGCGCATCTCCGACCCCGCCGGTGCCGCCTTCGCCTTGGCCAACCAGGTGGCGGCGGCCCTGTTCATCCTGTTCCGCATCATCGGCGCCGGCATCAGCGTCGTGATCACGCAGAGCCTGGGCGGCGGCCGGCGCGACCGCGCACAGGCGCTGGCCCGCGCCGCTTTAGGCGCCAGCAGCTGGATCGGCGCCCTGGCCGCGGCGGCGGCCGCTGCCGGGGCCGGCCCCCTGCTGCGGCTGATGAACGCGCCGCCCGAGATCCTGCCGCTGGCCCAGCCCTTGCTGATGAGCCTGGCGCCGGCCCTGCTGCTGGATGCCTGGAACGCGTCGATGGCCAGCGTGATGCGGGCGCACCTGCGCAGCCGCGACACGCTGGCGGTGCTGGTGGCGATGCAGCTGACCCAGCTCGCCCTGGCCGTGCCGCTGATGCAATGGCTGGGCCTGGGCGGCTTCGCCCTGGCCCTGCTCGCCAGCCGCACGCTGGCCCTGGGCCTGCACCTCTGGCTGTGGCGCGCCCGGCTGGATCTGCGCCCGACCCTGGGCGACTGGTGGCGGCTGCGCCGGCACGAGCTGTCGGCGGTGCTGCATATCGGCCTGCCCGGGGCTGCCGAGAACATCGCCTACCGGCTGGCCTATATGGTCAGCTTGGCGGTGGCCGGCGGCCTCGGCGCCACCGCCCTGGCCACCCATGCCTACGCCTCGCAGCTGATGTACTTCGTGCTGCTGTGCGGCCTGGCCACCGGTTTCGCGGCCGAGATCGTGGTGGGCCACCTGATCGGCGCCGGCCAACTGCACGCGGCCCATCGCCTGGTGCGGCGCGCGCTGGCGCGGGGGCTGGCGATCAGCGTCGCGGTGGCGGCCGTCGCGGCCGTGGCCTCGCCCTGGCTGCTGGGCCTGTTCACGCGGGACCCGGCCATCATCGGCGCCGGCGTCACGCTGATGTGGCTGACCGTGCTGCTGGAGCCCGGCCGCACCTTCAATCTGGTGGTGATCAATGCGCTGCGCGCGGCCGGCGACGCGCGCTATCCGGTGCTGGTCGGGGCCGGTTCGATGCTGCTGGTGCTGGCCGGCGGCAGCTGGCTGCTGGGCCAGGTGCTGGGCCTGGGTCTGGCAGGCATCTGGATCGCCTATGCCGCCGACGAATGGCTGCGCGGGCTGCTGATGTGGCGGCGCTGGGCCACCCAGGGCTGGGTGCCGCATGCCCGCGAGGTGCGGCGCCGGCTGCGTCACCAGCAGGCAGGCTGAGCCGAGCCGGCGGGACCGCGGGGCCGACATTCTGGCGCCGGCCGGCCTCGGGTCTTGACCTTGAATTCGGTGGCTAGCGCCTGCCAGGGAAGCGCAATACACTGATTCGGCCCTCTTTGCAGGAGATTCGGACGCATGTCGCTGATGTCGCCGGATGAGCCCATGACCAGGCCGCTGACGCAATGCCCGTACTGCGATCACAACAGTCCGGAAGGCTCGAAATTCTGCAACGCCTGTGGAGCCGCGCTGCACCTGGTGCCCTGTCCGCATTGCGGCGCGCTCAACGACATCTCGAAGATGGACGCCTGTGGCAGCTGCCACGGCGATCTGCGCCTCGGGCATCTGCGCAAGCCGCGCCCGGCCACCCCAGCAACGGACGCTCCCGCCGCCGGCCTTGAAGGCGACAGGCTCGCGCGGGACGAGGCGCTGCAGCGGCCCGAGCCGCCGGCCGCGGCGGGCCCGCCGGCGGTGTTCGCGGCCGAGCCGGCGCGGCC
>NZ_JBWKPM010000040.1:0-40250 GCF_059418245.1 Roseateles sp. GW821-FHT09B06
GACAAGACCATGATGGTGTTCGGCGACGCGAAGAAGGTCGTCGAGGACATGCTCAAGGCGGTCGAATAATCCTCTGACAAGCTGCCGTGATGCCCATCTCTGGTGCCGTGCAGGCACCGAGAGGGCATCCCATGCACCGCTATCGAATCCCCTGATGCTCGGGTTTCCCGGTATCGGAGAGAATCCGCCCCGGAATTTGGAGACATTGGATGGAGAAGATTTGGCTCAAGAACTACCCCGCCGGCGTGCCGGCGGACATCAACGCGGAGCAATATCCGTCGCTGGTGGACCTGATGGAGGGGGCGTTCAAGAAGTATCCGGAGCGGGCCGCCTACAAGATGCTCGGCCGCTCCATCAGCTTCGGCCAGATCGATGAGGGCTCGCGCGCGCTGGCGGCCTATTTCCAGAGCCTGGGTCTGGAGCGCGGCGACCGCGTCGCGCTGATGATGCCCAATGTGATGCAGTATCCGATCGCCGTGGCGGCGGTGCTGCGCGCCGGCCTGGTGGTGGTGAACGTCAATCCGCTGTACACGCCGCGCGAGCTCGAGCATCAGCTGAAGGACGCGGGCGCCAAGGCCATCGTGATCCTGGAGAACTTTGCCGCCACCTTGCAGCAGGTGATCGGCAGCGTGCCCACCAAGCATGTGGTGCTGGCCTCGATGGGCGAGCTGCTGGGCTTCCCCAAGGGCATGATCGTCAACTACGTCGTGCGCAAGGTGAAGAAGCTGGTGCCGCCCTTCGAGCTGCCCGGCGCCGTGCGCTACGGCGATGCCGTGGCCAGGGGACGCGGCCTGTCCTATACCGCGCCCAAGGTGGGCCCGGGCGACATCGCGGTGCTGCAGTACACCGGCGGCACCACCGGTGTGTCCAAGGGGGCGGTGCTGCTGCATCGCAATCTGGTGGCCAACACCCTGCAGGCCGAGGCCTGGTATCAGCCGGCGCTCAAGAAAGTGCCGCAGGACGAGCAGCTGATGAGCGTCTGCGCGCTGCCGCTGTACCACATCTTCGGCTTCACGACGAACATGATGCTGTCCATGCATCTGGGCGGCTGCAATATCCTGATCCCGAATCCGCGCGATCTGTCGGCGGTGTTCAAGGAGCTGTCCAAGCACCGCTTCCACAGCCTGCCGGCCGTCAACACCCTGTTCCTGGCGATGGCCAACCACGCGGACTTCAACACGGTGGACTGGAGCGGCCTGGTGATCTCGGTGGGCGGCGGCATGGCCGTGCAGCAGGCCACGGCCAAGCTGTGGCTGGAGAAGACCGGTTGCCCGATCGTCGAGGGCTACGGCCTGTCGGAGACCTCGCCGGTGGCCAGCTGCAACCCGACCGACAGCACCGCCTACACCGGCTCGATCGGCCTGCCCCTGCCCAGCACCGAGCTCTGCCTGCTGGACGACGAGGGCCGGGAAGCGGCGCCGGGCGACAGCGGCGAGATCGCGATCCGCGGCCCGCAGGTGATGGCCGGCTACTGGCAGCGCCCCGACGAGACCGCCAAGGTGATGACGCCCGACGGCTTCTTCCGCACCGGCGACATCGGCACGGTGGACGAGCGCGGCTTCTTCCGCATCGTCGACCGCAAGAAGGACATGATCCTGGTGAGCGGCTTCAACGTCTATCCGAACGAGGTCGAGGACGTGATCACCCAGCTGGACGGGGTGCTGGAATGCGCGGCCGTCGGCGTGCCCGACACCAAGGCCGGCGAGGTGGTCAAGGTGGTGATCGTCAAGAGGAACCCGGCGCTGACCGAGGCCGATGTGCGCGCCTTCTGCGAGACCAATCTGACCGGCTACAAGCGTCCCAGGATCATCGAGTTCCGCGCCGACCTGCCCAAGACCCCGGTCGGCAAGATACTGCGGCGTGAACTACGCGACAAAAACTGAGACTCCCGGCGCGCGTCCCGGCCGCTGAAGGACTAGGCTTGCGTCAAGCCATGCGGAGGAGACAAATGCATGCTGGATCAGAGCTATAGCAAGACCGACGCGGGCCGCGCCGAGATCAAGGCGCGCGCGCTGCCGCTGTCGCGCAGCGCCCGCAATCTGCTGCTGGTGCTGGACGCGACCAAGCCGGCGCGGCAATGGTTGAGCCTGGTGCAGGGCGTGACCGAGCCCGACCTGGCCTTCCTGCTGCAGCAGGGGCTGATCGCTTCGCGCGGCGCCGATGTCGACCTGAACGTGGGCGTGGCGGCGCCCGCCGCCGCCGCGGAACTGCCCCCGCTCGACTACCAGCAGCTCTATGCCCTGCTCAGCGGCCAGGCCTCCAAGCAGCTGGGCCTGATGAAGGGCTACAAGTTCGTGCTGGAGATCGAGCAATGCCGCGACCTGGCCGAGCTGCAGAGGCTGGCGCTGTCGCTGGTCGAGCGGGTGCAGCAGGGCAAGGGCGACGATGCGGCCCGGCTGCTGCGCCAGGCGCTCGGGCTGCGGACCTGAGGGCCGGGCTCACAGATAGCTGGTGAGCGCCGGCGCCTGGTGCCAGTTGTCGTTGAGCCCGTCGGCATAGCCGATCGGAATGGCGGCCAGCGTCGCCGGCGCCACGTCGTCCAGGCAGGCCAGATTGATGCTGATGTAGTCGCCGCCCAGGATGTCGAGATGGCCGCGCACGAACGGCCGCACGCCGCAATGCCGGCAGAACAGGTGGTGGCCGCTGCAGGAGCCGAACTGGTAGTCGTTCAGCTGCTCCTCGCCGGCCAGCACGCGCAGCTGTTCGGGCCGGCCCAGCTGGTTCCAGGTGCGGGTCTTGCTGCAGATCGAGCAGTTGCAGCGGCCGCTGGCCCGGCTCAGATCGAGATCGGCCTCGAAGCGTACCTGGCCGCAATGGCAGCTGCCGCGATAGGTCTTCATGTTCATGCGCTGTCCTTCCTGTGGGTCTTGTGCGGGGAGGCGTGATTCTTAGGCCCTGCTGCTGCCAGCTTGTGTCAGCATTGCGGCCCTGAGAAGTTGAATCATCACGACCATGCCCCCGCGTTTCTATGTCGATCAGCCGCTCGCCCAGGCCGGCGAGTTCAGCCTGCCGCCCGCCGCGGCCCGTCATGTCCAGGTGCTGCGCCTGCAGCCCGGCAGCCCGGTGCTGCTGTTCGACGGCACGGGCGACGACTGGCAGGCCGAGGTGCTGGCCATGGGGCGCAGCGAGGTGCGCGTGCGGCTGCAGTCGCGCCAGCCGGTGCGGCGCGAGCTGGCGCAGGCGGTCACGCTGGCCCTCGCGATGCCGGCGAACGACCGCATGGACGGCCTGGTCGAGAAGGCCACCGAGCTGGGGGTGGCCCGCATCCAGCCGCTGATGAGCGAGCGCTCGGTGCTGCGCCTGAATGCCGAGCGGGCCGACAAGAAGGTCGCGCACTGGCAGGGCGTGGCCATCGCGGCCTGCGAGCAGAGCGGGCGCGCCGTCGTGCCGCGGATCGCGCCGGTGCGCACGCTGGCGGCCTGGCTGCAGGACCTGGCCCCGCTCGATGCGCCCCGGCAGCGCCGCTGGCTGCTGAGCCCGAGCGCGGCCCAGCCCCTGGGTGCGCAGACGGCGGCCGACGAGACCCTGGTGCTCAGCGGTCCCGAGGGCGGGCTCGGTCCGGCCGAGGAAGAGGCCGCACGCGCCTGCGGGTTCCTGGCCATGAACCTGGGGCCGCGCATCCTGCGCGCCGACACGGCGCCGCTGGCGGTGCTCGGGTGGCTGGCGCTGTCGGCGGTTCGCTAGGCACCTAGTCGGTGCTCGGCTTGTCCTTGCGGGCCGAGCCGGCCACCAGGTCGAAGCGGAACATGCGGCACTCGATCGGCCCGTTCCACATCGGGATGCGGCGCGATTCCTTGAGCCGCATCTTGCTGGGCAGCTTCATGTCCGGGCACAGCAGCCAGGCGGTCCAGCCGGCCGGATTCTGCGTGTAGGCGCGCTTCCAATGCGCGGCCAGGCGGGGGAAGAAGTCGTCGTCGGCGTCGCGTTGCTCGGAGCCGGAGGCGTCGCGATAGGCCGCGGCCTTGCCGCGCACCTCGATGCGCTCGCCATAGGGCGGGTTCATCATCACGGTGCCGGGCATGCCATCGGCCAGTTGCGGCGCCGGCCGCTCGAGCGCGTCGCCGCCGTTGAACTGGATGTACTGGGCCACGCCGGCGCGCTCGGCATTGCGGCGCGCGAAGTCGACCATGCGGAAGGCCACGTCGCTGCAGTAGATCGGCACGGCCGGCGCATGCTCGCGCGCCTTGGCCGCGGCCTTGATCTGCTGCCAGCGTGCGCGCAGCGGCTGGAAGGGCAGCTGGCGCTCGAAGGCGAAGCGGCGCTGCATGCCGGCGGCCATGCCGCAGGCGATCTGCGCGGCCTCCACCGCGATGGTGCCGGAGCCGCAGCAGGGATCGTGCAGCGCGCCGCCGCTCTCGGGCGTGCCCTTCCAGCCGGCCGCCGCCAGCATCGCGGCCGCCAGGGTCTCCTTCAGCGGCGCGTCGCCCTTGTCCTCGCGCCAGCCGCGCTTGAACAGGGGCTCGCCCGAGCTGTCGACATAGATCGTCGCGTACTCGGGGCCCACATGCATGACCACCGGCAGGTCCGGATAGCGGGTGTCGACGCTGGGGCGTTCGCCGGTGGCGTCGCGCAGCACATCGCAGATCGCGTCCTTGACGCGCAAGGTCGTGAAGTTGAGGCTTTGCAGCGGCGAACGCTGCGCGGTGACGTCGACGCGTATCGTGTTGGCGGGGGTGATCCAGCGCGTCCAGTCGATCTTGCGCGCCAGCGCGTAGATGTCGTCCTCGTGGCGGTAGGGACCGTCGATCAGCTCGATCAGCACGCGCTGGGCCAGGCGGCTCTCCAGATTGAGCTTCATCACCCCGTCGGCATCGCTCTTGACCGCAACGCCACCGCGCAGCGCCTCGACATGGGTCTTGGGCAGGATGGCCCGCACCTCCTCCTCCAGCCAGGGCTCGACGCCGCTGGGGCAGGACAGGAACAGGTGCAGGGTTTCGTTCTGGGACATGGCTGGGGCGCGAGGGTTCAGGCCCGTATTGTCCCAGGTCGGCCGGGCTACATGGTTTTGCGCAAGTTTGCCGGCGCGATCTTGAGCGCCTCGCGGTACTTGGCCACGGTGCGGCGTGCCACCTGGATGCCCTGCTCCTCCAGCATGTTCGACAGCGCGCTGTCCGACAGCGGTTTGGCCGCGTCCTCGGCGGCGACGAACTGCTTGATCAGCGCGCGCACCGCGGTGCTGGAGGCGTTGCCGCCGGCCTCGGTCGACAGGCCGGAGCCGAAGAAATACTTCAGCTCGAAGGTGCCGAAGCGCGTCGCCATGTACTTGGCATTGGTCACGCGCGAGATGGTGGATTCGTGCAGGCCCAGCTCGTCGGCGATCTCGCGCAGCACCAGCGGCTTCATCGCCAGCTCGCCATGCGTGAAGAAGCCCTTCTGGCGCTCGACGATGGCCTGCGAGACGCGCAGGATGGTGTCGAAACGCTGCTGGATGTTCTTGATGAACCAGCGCGCCTCCTGCAGCTGGCCGCCCAGCGGCGTGTTGCTGACGCCGCCGCGCGTGGCGCGCAGGGCCTGGGCGTAGAGCTCGTTGATGCGCAGCTTCGGGGCCACCTCGGGATTGAGCATGACGCGGAACTCGCGCCCCACCTTCTGCACGATCACGTCCGGCACCACCACCTGGGCCTGGCCATGCGCGAAAGGGCGGCCGGGTTTGGGCTCCAGGCCGGTGATCAGGGCCTGGGCCTCGCGCAGCAGGGTCTCGTCGGCGCCGGTCAGGCTCATCAGGCGTTTCAGGTCGCGCTTGGCCAGCAGTTCCAGGTGCTGCTTGCAGATCAGGATGGCCACCGCCTGGGCCTCGCTGCGCGGCCGGGCGCGCAGCTGCAGCAGCAGGCATTCGGGCAGGTCGCGTGCGCCCACGCCGGCCGGCTCCAGGCTCTGCAGCCATTTCAGCGCGCAGCGCAGCCGGTCCAGCAGTTCCTCGCGCGTCTCGGGATCGGCCTCGGGGCCCGTCAGGGCTTCGGCCAGTTCCTCGAGGCTGTCTTCCAGATAGCCATCCTCGTTGAGCGACTCGATCAACACCCGCAGCGCCGCCCGGTCTTCGGGGCTCAGCATCATGCCGGCCAGCTGCAGATTCAGATGCTCCTGCAGGCTCAGCCCCGGGGATTCCTGCTCCGGGCGCTCGCCGTCCTCGTCGCCACCGCTGCCGGAGGCATTGCCGGGCAGTTCGCGGATGCCGTCGAAATCGTCGCGCTCGGTGCCGTTCTCCCAGTCCTCGCGCTCGGTGGTGCCGAAGTCCTCGGCACGTATCTCGTCCTGCGGCGCGTCGGCGTCGGGCGTGCTGCTGCTGCCGGCGCCGTCTTCGGCGCTGCTGCTCTGGCGTGGCTCCGGCATCTCGGGCGGCGGAGCGTCGGCGAACTCCTCGTCGGTCTCCAGCAGCGGGTTCTGCGCCAGCATCTGCTCGACCTCCTGGTTCAGCTCCAGGGTCGAGAGCTGCAGCAGCCGGATCGACTGCTGCAGCTGAGGGGTCAGGGCCAGGTGCTGGCTGAGGCGAACCTGCAGGGAGGGTTTCATCGGCTAGGCCGGGCGCAGGGCCGTCCCGAGGCCGGCCTGCGCCCCCGCGGGGGGCAGTGAACGGAGTGAGCGTGGGGGCTTCATCGGCTACATCCTGAAATGTTCGCCCAGATAGACCTTGCGCACGTCGGCGTTCTCGACGATCTCGTGCGGCGTGCCCTCGGCCAGCACGGCGCCCTCGCTGATGATGTAGGCGCGGTCGCAGATGCCCAGGGTCTCGCGGACGTTGTGATCGGTGATCAGCACGCCGATGCCGCGGCTCTTCAGGAAGCGGATGATGCGCTGGATCTCCAGCACCGCGATCGGGTCGACGCCGGCGAAGGGCTCGTCCAGCAGGATGAAGCGCGGCTGGGTGGCCAGCGCGCGCGCGATCTCGACGCGCCGGCGCTCGCCACCGGACAGCGCCGGCGCCGGGCTGTCGCGCAGCTTCTCGATCGAGAGCTCGCCCAGCAGGCTGTCCAGCGCCTGCCTGATCTGCGCCTTGTCCCAGGCGCGGCCCTGCGCGTCGCGCTGCAACTCCAGCACGGCGCGGATGTTCTCCTCCACCGTCAGCTTGCGGAAGATCGAGGCCTCCTGGGGCAGGTAGGACAGGCCCAGGCGCGAGCGCTGGTGGATCGGCAGGCGCTGCACCGACTGGCCGTCGATGCGGATCTCGCCGGCGTCCGCCCGCACCAGGCCGACGATCATGTAGAAGCTGGTGGTCTTGCCGGCGCCGTTGGGCCCCAGCAGGCCCACCACCTCGCCGCTGTGCACGTCGAGGTGGACGTTCTTGACCACCTTGCGCACGCCATAGCTCTTCTGCAGGCCCTCGGCCTCCAGGCGGCTGACGGGAGCCGTCTGCGGGGCGGCGGCGCTCATGAGGGCTTGCGCGGCAGCAGGGTGATGCTGGGCTGCAAGGTCAGGCCCGGCGCCGAGGCGGCCGGCTCGGGGGCCGAAGCCGCCCGCGGCATCAGCACCACGCGCCCGCGGCCCGCCGGATGCGGCGAGCTCTGGCCGCCCTCGATGCTGAAGACCTCGGAGCGGTTGTCGTAATTGATCACCGCGCCGGTCACCTCGTCGGCCACCGAGGTGCCGCGCACGCGGCGCATCACGGCATTGCCGATGAAGCGCATGGTGTCGGAACGGGTGTCGTACTCGACCTGGTCGGCCGAGCCCTCGATGAACTCGCCGGACACGTCGCGCGCCTGGCGGAAGGTCACCTGCTTGGCCGCGGTGCCGCTGGCGTAGGCCTGGTAGTAGCCATCGCTGGTCTCGCGCACGTCCATGTGCTCGGCGCGCATCACCATGCTGCCCTTGCTGAGCACCACGTTGCCGCCCAGCTCGGTGCGTTGCTTGACCAGGTCCAGCCCGCCGCGGTCGTAGTCGACGATGACGGGTTTGTCCCGGTCGGCCTTGGCCGCCAGGGACCAGGGGGCCCAGCCCGCAGCCAGCAGGGCCAGGGCGGTCAGGGTCAAGCGAAAGGGGAGGGGCTTGATGGTCATTGCGGCACAGTTCTTGCAGACCATTCTAGCCCCGGATTCGGGCGAAGGCGCGTCAAGCCTTGCCGCTGCGCAGGCGTTCGATCAGGAAGTTGCTGGTCTCCAACGCCCGCAAACCCGACTGGATCTCGTTCATCGCCACACCGCCGGTGGCCATCGAGGGCGAGGTCCAGAAGCGGCCGCCGATGCCCAGGGCCGGCACGCCGTCGATCCGGTAGGCCTCGCTGAGCTTCTCGGCCTGCTGGCACTTGGTCTGCACGCCGAAGGAGTTGTAGGCCTCGGTGAATTTCGTGGCGTCCACGCCCAGCGGGGTCAGGAACTCGGTCATGGACTTGACGCTGTCCAGGCCCTTGTTCTCACGGTGGAGGGCGCTGAACACGCGGGCGCGCAGCTCCTTTTCCTTGCCCAGGGCCTCCAGCGCGTAGAACAGGCGCTGGTGCAGCTTCACATTGGCACGGAAGGCCACATGCACATGGCGGAAGCTGACATCGGCCGGCAACTGCTTGATCCAGGCCTCCATGGCCGGCTCGAAGGTATAGCAATGGGGGCAGCCGTACCAGAAGAACTCCACCACCTCGATCTTGCCGGGTGTGGTGGGCAGGGGCTGGGAGAGGCGCTGGTAATGCTTGCCTTCCTGCGGGCCGCCCTGGGCGAGGCCGAGGCCCGGCAGGGCCAAGCCGCCGACCACACCGGCGAGAGCGGAGGAAAAATCGCGACGCTTCATCTGAAATCCTTTGACGACGGGAACTCGACCGGGCGCATCCTAAGCGTTGGCGCTCAACGCTGCACGCGTACGAGATTGGCTTCCATGCCCACGGCCTCGACCCGGCGCTGCAGCGCCTCGGCCTCGTCGCGGCTGTCCAGCGGCCCCAGGCGGACCCGGTAGACCTGGCGGCCGGACTGCTCGCGCTCGAACACCTTGGCGCTGAAGCCCTGCATGCCCAGCTTGGCGCGCTGGGCCTCGGCGTCCTCGGTGCGGGTGAAGGCGCCGGCCTGGACGAAGTAGACATAGGGGTCGCCGGCCGGTGCGCCGGCAGTGGCCGGCGCTGCCGGCTTGGTCGCTGGGGCCGAGGCGGCCGGCTTGGCCGCCATGGGCTGCGCCGCGGGCGCCGGCGTGGCCGCCGGGGCCTCCGCCGGCGTCACGGGGGCGGGGCTGCCCACCATGCCGCTGGCCGCCTTGGCGCCGGGACGGCTGCCCAGGCTGGCGTTGGGGTCCCAGTTGCGGTTGCGCGCGGCTTCCTCGGCGTCCTGTTCGGCGGTGCGCTGCGGCACCTTGTTGACGAAGGGAATCGGCACCTTGGTGATGTAGAGCGCCACCCCGAGGGCGATGCCCAGGCCCAGCAGCAGGCCGACGATCAAACCGAGGACGAAGCCGCCACGCTGGCTGGCCCGGACCTTAGACATGCACTCTCCTCAAAGTCGCTCAATCGGTGGTGGTTTCGGCGGCGGCCGCGTCGCGCGACATGGCCTCCGGCGCGCTGACGCCCAGCACGGCCAGTGCATTGCGCAGCACCTGGCGGGTGGCCGCCAGCAGCGCGATGCGCGAGCGGGTCAGCTCCGGCGCCTGGTCCAGCACGCGCTCGGCCGCATAGTAGCTGTGGAAGGCGCCGGCCAGATCGCGCAGATAGAAGGCCAGGTCGTGCGGCGCCAGGCCGTCGGCGGCCCCGGTCAGCACGCGCGGGTAGTCGGCCAGCTTCAGCATCAGCGCGGCCTCGGTCGGGGCGGTGAGCCGGCTCAGGTCGGCGCCGGCGAGCTGCGCTTCATCACCGCCGGCCGTCACCCAGTTGCGGATGATCGAGCAGATGCGCGCGTGCGCATACTGGACGTAGAAGACCGGGTTCTCGTCGTTCTGCTTCAGCGCCAGGTCGACGTCGAAGGTGAACTCGGTGTCGGCCTTGCGGCTGAGCAGGAAGAAGCGTACCGCGTCGCGGCTGGTCCAGTCGATCAGGTCGCGGGCGGTGACGTAGCTGCCGGCGCGCTTGGAGAGCTTGACCTCCTGGCCGCCCTTCATCACCAGCACCATCTTGTGCAGCACATAGTCCGGGAAGCCTTGCGGGATGCCGACATTGGCCGCCTGCAGGCCGGCGCGCACCCGGGCAATCGTGCCGTGGTGGTCGGTGCCCTGGATGTTCACGCACTTGGTGTAGCCGCGCTGGAACTTGTTGATGTGATAGGCGACGTCGGGCAGGAAGTAGGTGTAGCTGCCGTCGGACTTGCGCATCACGCGGTCCTTGTCGTCGCCGTAGTCGGTGCTGCGCAGCCACAGCGCGCCGCCTTCCTCGAAGGTCTTGCCGGAGGCCTCCAGCCTGGCGACGGTGGCTTCGACCGCGCCGCTGCCGTAGAGGCTGGATTCGAGGAAGTAGTTGTCGAACTTGAGGCCGAAGGCCTGCAGGTCCAGATCCTGCTCGTGGCGCAGATAGGCGACGGCGAACTGGCGGATGCTGTCGATGTCCTCGATGTCGCCGGAGGCGGTGAACTCGCGGTCATCGGCCTTGACGGTCTTCCTGGCCAGGAAATCGTCGGCGATGTCCTGGATGTAGTCGCCGTTGTAGGCCGATTCGGGCCAGCCGGCGGCGCCGGGCTTCAGGCCCTTCAGGCGCGCCTGGGTCGAGGTGGCCAAGGTGGCGATCTGCACGCCGGCGTCGTTGTAGTAGAACTCGCGGGTGACGTCCCAGCCCTGGGTGGCGAACAGGCTGCAGATGGCATCGCCCAGCGCCGCCTGGCGGGCATGGCCCAGATGCAGCGGGCCGGTCGGGTTGGCCGAGACGAATTCGACCATCACATGCTGGCCGTTGGACACCTGCGCGCCGAAGCCGCTGCCGCCGCGCAGCACCTCGGCGACGACGGCCTGCTTGGCGGCGGGCTTCAGGCGGATGTTGATGAAACCGGGGCCGGCAATCTCCAGCGCCTCGACCCAGGTCTGGAAGGCGGGGCGGCGCTGCAGCGCCTCGATCAGCGCCTGGGCCAGCTCGCGCGGGTTCTTCTTCAGCGGGCGCGCCAGCTGCATGGCGGCCGTGCAGGCGAAGTCGCCATGGCTGGCCTGCTTGGGCGACTCGAAAGCGGGCGCCAACTCGGCGCCGGGGCTCAGTTCTTGGATGGCCTCGCCCAGGGCGGCGAGCAAATCCTGCTTGGCTTGAATCATGAGGCGGATTCTAAGAGCCTGTTACTGCGCCCCCGCGACGCGCGCATATGATGGCCGCCATGGTCATGGACTCCAGCTCGCCCACCACCATCCCGCCCGCCGGCGCCGACCTGCCGGCCTATATCGGCAAGTACCGCGTGCTGCGCCGTCTGGGCGAGGGCGCCACCAGCGATGTGTTCCTGGGCCTGGACGAGTTCCAGGGCGTCGAGGTGGCGATCAAGCGGGTGCGCGCCTGGTTGCAGACCAGCCGCAGCGGCCCCGAGGGGCAGTTCGGCACCCGCTTCTTCGCCGCCGAGGCGGCCTTGACCGGGCGGCTTTCGCACCCGAACGTGGTGCAGATCCTGGATGCGGTGCCCGATCCGGAGACCCCCTATCTGGTGATGGAGTACGTGCCGGGCGTCACCTTGAAGAGCTTCTGCCGCAGCGACCGGCTGCTGCCGCTGGATCAGATCGTCGAGCTGGGCTTCAAGTGCGCGATGGCCCTGTCCTATGTGTTTCGCCAGGGCCTGATCCACCGCGACGTCAAGCCGGCCAATCTGCTGGCGGTGCTGGACAGCCAGGGCCAGGTGACCGACGTCAAGGTCAGCGACTTCGGCAGCGCGCTGAACCTGCGCTCGGACGAGACCCAGGTGCACCGGGTCGGCTCGCTGGCCTATATGCCGCCCGAGCAGATCGAGGGCGGCGACGTCGACGGCCGGGCCGACATCTATTCGCTGGGCGCGGTGCTCTACCACCTGGTGGCCGGCCGCGCGCCTTTCGACGCGCCCAGCCAGATGGCCCTGATGCACCAGATCTACCACCAGGCCCCGGCCTCGTTGGTGGGCCAGCGCAGCGGCGTGACGCCGGAGCTGGACGCGGTGGTGCTGAAGGCGCTGGCCAAGCATCCGGGCGAGCGCTATGCCGACTGGGAGGCTTTCGGCCGCGCGCTCTCGGAACTGGTGTCGCGGCAGCTGGTGCCGCTGGCGCGGCTCTACGAGGTCAAGGACTCCGAGCGTTTCAATCTTTTACGCGACCTGGAGTTCTTCGCCGACTTCGGCGATGTGGAACTGTGGGAGGTGGTGCATCGCGCGCGCTGGCGGCGCTACCCGCTCGACTACGCGCTCTACAAGAAGGGCCAGGAGGGCAGCAGCTTCCACATCATCGCCCAGGGCGAGGTGCAGGTGTTCCGCGATGGCGAGTTGGTGGCCACCCTCGGCAAGGGCACCTCGGTCGGCGAGATGGCCTATCTGGCACCCAATCCCGACCTGCGCCGCCACAGCACCGACATCAAGGTCAGCGAGATCTGCACCACGATCTCCTTCACGCCCGAGTCGCTGGGGGGCTTGAGCCCCGAATGCCAGCATCGCTTCGACCGCGCCTTCATCCAGGTGCTGGTGCGGCGCCTGCATGCGGCGCATGAGGCGCTGGCGCATCCCCGTCGCATCCTGTAGACATCCGGTGGCTCGCCGCAGCACGGCGGTAAACCGAGCTTGAGCGGGCCGCGTTGCTGTGTTGGAATCGACGCGGCATCCGCCGACCCCAACCATGCTCTAACAATCAGGAAGGAGCCCTCACCATGAAGCACCTCATCGCCCTGCTGGCCCTGGCCTTCGCCGCCGTCGGCGCGGCCCATGCCGACGACAAGAAGCCGACCGAGCAACAGAGCAAGATGACCAGCTGCAACAAGGATGCCGGCGAGAAGAAGGGCGACGAGCGCAAGGCCTTCATGAAGGAATGCCTGTCCGCCAAGCCCGCCGCCACGGCCGCGGCCACCGGCACGCCGCAGCAGGAGAAGATGAAGACCTGCAATGCCGACGCCAAGGGCAAGACCGGCGACGAGCGCAAGGCCTTCATGAAGGAATGCCTGAGCAAGAAAGCCTGAACCCTTCGGGCTTCATGCAGCAACAGCCCCTCGCGAGGGGCTGTTGTCATTTCAGCGCGTGCCGATGCCGCGGGCCAGCATCACCGCGGCGATCGGGATCAGCATCAGCAGATGGGCCTGCAGCATGATGCGAGCGCGCGTGCTCTTCACCTCGGCCTCGGCCGGCAGGGCGCCGCTGGCATCCAGGGCCTTGACCCAGCGGCGAAAGCGCAGCGTCGGCTGGATCGACAGCAGGCCGATCACGATGAACAGGCCCAGCTTGGCATGCAGCAAGGGCTGACCCCAGTACCAGGCGCCGCCCTTGAAGCCCCAGAAGGCGCGCGCCAGACCGGTGGCCAGCACGGCCATGGCCGTGGCGCCGTAGATCGCATCCAGCCGCGCCAGCCGCCGCACCACCGCGGCATTCATCCATTCCATGCGGCACAGCGCCGCCTGGCTGCTGAGGAAGACCACCAGGCTGAGAATGGCCAGGATGTGCAGGCCGGCGAGCAGGGTTTCGAGCTGGGTCATGGCGTGGGCGTGGTGTTGTCGCTGCGGTTCCAGTAGGCGGGATTGCCGTAGTTCTGCTTGAGGAAGTCTATCCACAGGCGCACCCGCAGCGGCAGGTGCTTGCGCTGCGGCACGACGGCGTAGATGCCGTTGGGCGGCGCGGCGAAATCCTCCAGCACCGCCTGCAGCCGGCCGGCCCGGAGGTCGCCCTCGACCTCCCACAGGCTGCGCCAGGCGAGGCCCAGGCCCGCCAGGCACCAGTCGTGCAGCACCTGACCGTCGCTGCAGTCGAGGCGACCGCTGGGGCGCCAGTGCACCAGTTCGCCGTCGACCATGAAGGCCCAGCCGCGGGTCTGGCTGGCCTCGGAAGACAGGCCCAGGGCCTGGTGGCGTGCCAGTTCCGCCGGGTGCTTGGGCGGGCCGGCACGCTTCAGATAGCTCGGTGCGCCGACGCACAGGCGCCGGTTGTCGGCCAGGCGCATGCTGACCAGGCTGGAATCGACCAGGTCGCCGACCCGTACCGCGCAGTCGATGCCCTCGTTGACGATGTCCACCACGCGGTCGCTGAGATTCAGCGAGACACTCAGCTCCTGGTGCCTGGCCAGGAACTCCGGCAGCAGCGGCGCCACATGGCGGCGCCCGAAGCCGGCCGGCGCGGTGATGCGCAGATGGCCGCTGGCCTTCAGCCCGCCGGCGCTGACGCTGGCCTCGGCATCGGCGAACTCGACCAGCAGGCGCTGGCAATCCTCCAGGAAGGCGCTGCCCTCGTGGGTCAGGGTGATGCGCCGGGTGGTGCGCACCAAGAGCTTGACGCCCAGGCGTTCCTCCAGCGCGTCGATGCGCCGGCCCATCACCGCCGGCGCCACGCCCTCGGTCTGGGCCGCGGCGGTCAGGCTGCCCTTGGCGGCCACCAGCACAAAGGATTCGATCTGCTTGAGTCGGTCCATGGCGCGGGATTGTGCGCGTGCGGCCGGCGGATTGATGCGTGCATGACGCTGATTTGTGCAAATACATCAGGGATTCAATGCTTTTGACGGCATGAATCAAGGGCTTGCTCTCGCATAAATTTCAGTCAACTGGCCCTTTTCTTATTTACTGCCCGGAGTTCTCCATGTCCGCACGCACCGCCTGCCACCGTCTGCAAGTCGACACGCCCTTGTACCGCTTCATCGAGGACCGGGTGCTGCCCGGCACCGGCGTGGACAGCGCCGCCTTCTGGGCCGGTTTCGACGCCATTGCCCATGAGCTGGGGCCGAAGAACGCCGCGCTGCTGGCCGAGCGTGACCGGCTGCAGGCCGAGCTGGATGGCTGGCACCGCGCCCACCCGGGGCCGATCTCCGACATGCCGGCCTACCGGGCCTTCTTGGAAAAGATCGGCTACCTGGTGCCGGTCCCCGCCGAGGTGCGGGCCACGACCGCCCATGTGGATGCGGAGCTGGCCGTGCAGGCGGGCCCGCAGCTGGTAGTGCCGATCCTGAACGCCCGCTATGCGCTGAACGCGGCGAACGCGCGCTGGGGCTCGCTGTACGACGCGCTCTATGGCACCGATGCGATTCCCGAGGCCGACGGCGCCGAACGCGCAGGAGCCTACAACCCGGTGCGCGGCGCCAGGGTGATCGCTTTCGCCCGTCAGGTGCTGGACCAGGCCGCGCCGCTGGCCGGCGGCGCCTCGCACAAGGACGCGACCGGCTACAAGGTCGAGGACGGCCGCCTGGTGGTGAGCCTGGGTGGCGCGATCAGCACCGGGCTGGTCGATCCGGCCCAGTTCGCCGGCTATCAGGGCGAGGCCGCGACGCCGAGTTCGGTGCTGCTGGTGCACAACGGCCTGCACCTGGACATTCGGATCGACCGCGGCACGGCCATCGGCGGCAGCGATGCCGCCGGCATCAGCGACGTCGTGCTGGAGGCCGCGCTGTCCACCATCCTGGACCTGGAAGATTCGATCGCCGCGGTGGATGCCGAGGACAAGCTGCTGGCCTACAGCAACTGGCTGGGCATCCAGCAGGGCACCTTGACCGAGGAGGTGGCGAAGGGCAGCAAGACCTTCACGCGCCGTCTGAACCCGGACCGCGAGTACCAGACCCCGCAGGGCGGCGCGCTGAAGCTGCACGGCCGCTCGCTGATGTTCGTGCGCAATGTCGGCCATCTGATGACGAACCCGGCCATCCTGCTCGACGGCGGGGCCGAGATCCCCGAAGGCATCATGGATGCGGTGATCACGACGACGATCGCGCTGCATGACCTGAAGAGGAAGGGGAACTCGCGCGCCGGCTCGATCTACATCGTCAAGCCCAAGATGCATGGCCCGGCCGAGGTGGCCTTCGCCGCCGAGCTGTTCGGCCGCGTCGAGCAGTTGTTGGGCTTGGCCGAAAGCACGGTCAAGCTGGGCATCATGGACGAGGAGCGCCGCACCAGCGTCAACCTGAAGGCCTGCATCGCCGCCGCCGCCAGCCGCGTGGCCTTCATCAACACCGGCTTCCTGGACCGCACCGGCGATGAGATGCACACCGCGATGCTGGCCGGTCCGATGCTGCGCAAGGGCGACATGAAGACGAGCGCCTGGATACAGGCCTACGAGCGCAGCAATGTGCTGGTAGGCCTGTCCTGCGGCCTGCGCGGCCGCGCCCAGATCGGCAAGGGCATGTGGGCGATGCCGGACCTGATGGCCGCGATGCTGGAGCAGAAGATCGCGCACCCCAAGGCCGGCGCGAACACCGCCTGGGTGCCGTCGCCCACCGCGGCCACTCTGCATGCGCTGCACTACCACCAGGTGCATGTGGCGGTCGTGCAGCGGGAACTGGAGAAGATCGACGCGGACGCGCAGCGCGAGGAGATCCTGGACAAGCTGCTGACGATTCCCGTCGTCAAGGAGCCGGGCTGGAGCGCCGCCGAGCGTCAGCAGGAACTGGACAACAACGTCCAGGGCATCCTCGGCTATGTGGTGCGCTGGATCGATCAGGGCGTCGGCTGCTCCAAGGTGCCGGATATCAACGGCATCGGCCTGATGGAGGACCGCGCCACCCTGCGCATCTCCAGCCAGCACATCGCGAACTGGCTGCAGCATGGTGTCGTGACCGAGGCCCAGGTGCGCGAGACCTTCGCGCGCATGGCCCGGGTGGTCGACGGCCAGAACGCCGGCGATCCGGCCTACCGGAGCCTGGCCGCGAATCCGCAGGGCGCGGCCTTCCAGGCGGCGCTGGACCTGGTGTTCAAGGGCAAGGAGCAGCCGAGCGGCTATACCGAGCCGCTGCTGCATGCGTGGCGCCTGAAGGTCAAGGCGGGTTGAACTCGGCCCGATCGGGCATAAAAAAACGGCGCCCGAGGGCGCCGTTTTTGCTGCGTGATCGGCTTAGAACTTGAAGTTCGCGCCCACGAAGTAGGAGCGGCCAAAGATGTCGTAGTAGCCGGGGATGGTGTCCAGCGCCTGGGTGCCCGAGGTGCCGGAGGCAAACAGCGGCGGCTTCTTGTCGAACAAGTTGGTCACACCGAAGTAAACCTCGGCATTCTTGTTGATGGTGTAGCCCGCACGCACATTGTGATAGGTATGTGCGCCGATCTTGGGGAAGCCTTCTTCCGTCGTGCCCACCGCCATATCGGCACGACCGATGTGACGCATGTTCCAGTTGGCCTTGAACGGACCCTTCTTCCAGCCGATGTTGGCATTGGCCGTGAACTTGATGAAGCCCTGGTCGGAGGTCGATCCGCCCGCCTGACCCAGCAGATCCACCGGGTCTTCGCCCGCCAGCGGCAGCAGGGATGCCTTGTCGTAGACGGTGGCGACGGCCGACAGGTCGAAGTCGCCGAAGCTGCCGGCCTGGAAGGCATAGCGCACATCAATGTCGACGCCCTTGATGTTCATCGACGCGACGTTCTGCAGCTGCTCGTCGACCGCGCGCAGCACATAGGTAGCGCCGGGGATCAACGGGTGCGTACCGCGGGTCTTGGAGCTGCACAGCAGCCGGTTCGGCGTGTCATAGCAGAGGTTGACGGCCACCTGACGGGACACCGTCGTGATCATGTCGGCCACTTCGATGTCGAAGCGGTCGATCGCGATCGACAGACCCTTGACGAAGCTGGGCTGGAACACCAAGCCATAGGTCAGCGTGGTGCCCTTTTCCGGGTTCAGATTGGCATTGCCGCCCGACAGACCTTCGACGCTTTGCTCGATCGACAGGGCCGGGCTGTAGTTGTCCGGCACGCCATCGGCGGCGCAGTTGGCCGCGCGGGTCGGATTGGCATTGCGGCGCGATGCGGTGCAGGGGTCGTTGATCACGCCGAAGGTCTGGCCGATGCCGGACAGCTCGCCCGGGACCGGGGTGCGCACGGCGCGCGCCTTCATCGCGCGGAAGCGCAGGCCATTGGTAGGCTCCCAGTCGCCGCCGAACTTCCAGGTCTCATAGCTCTTGCCACGCGACTCGGAATTGCGGAAAGCGCCTTCCAGGTTCAGCGAGTTGACAAAGGGCTTGTCGGCCAGCACCGGCACCAGCACCTCGGCGAAGAACTCGCGGGTACCGGTCTTGATCTTGTCGGTATCGCCGATCCGGTTGCCGGTCACGCTGCCCAGGTTGATCTGGGTGTCATGATCCAGGTAGCCCGAGAAGGTGCGGTATTCGGCGCCGACCGCGGTGCGCACATCGCCGGCCGGCAGCTTGAAGATCGAGCCGGACAGGGAGACGATGCTGTCATTCAGCGAGTTGGCGCCGACCGACGTGGTCTTGACGCTCAGCGCATTGGCCATTGCCGCCGTGTAGGGCGCGAACGGATTGATCGGTATGCAGCCATTGCCGCGGGCGATCGGGTCGATGCAGCGGTATTGGCCGGGGTTGGCCGGATCGGCCTCGACGCGCAGGCCGCTGTAGAGCTGCGACAGGCTCACCGAGCCCTCGGTACCGAGATTCACGCGGGTGCGGCCAAAGGTATGCGAGGCCTCCCAGCGCCAGTCGCTTCCGAAGCCGGCGATGCTGTCCAGTTCGCCCTTGACGCCAAACACGGTGCGAACCATCGTGCGGTCGCTGCTGGCGCCGCGGTTCCCGCCCAGGGTCTCATTGCCGAAGCGCTGCCACCAGGTCATCTCGGTGACGCCGGCCGCTTGTGCGGCCGTACGCAGCTGCGCAGGCATGAACGGGTTGTTGATGGGGATCGTGACCTGCTGGCCGCCATACAGGTTGGTTTGCGACTGGAAGGGGTGACCCTCGAACGAGGAGTCCACCGAGTTGTTCGCGTAGTTGAACTCGCCGAAAGCCTTGATGTTGTTGCTTAGCTTGTACTCCGCCTCGCCGGCAACCAGAATCCGCTTGGTCGGGATGGCCATGTCACGCTGGCCGTTGCGGTTGTAGCCGTCGGTCGCGACCGAGAAGGGGATCAGGGCGCCGTTGGCATCGGTGAAGCTGTCGCCGCGGCGGGTATAGCTGGCGCCACCCACGAAGAAACGGCCGTTGGCGCCGACGCCGGAGCGGGCGCCCGGGCCGAAGACCTGGCTGTCCGGGGCCAACCAGGCGAAGTCGTCCTTGCAGATGTCGCGGTCGGCGCAGCTGACATGACCTTCCTTGACGAACTCCATCGTCAGGGTGCCGCGGCCGGCATCGCCGAACTTGCCACCTATCAGGATCGAGGCGCTGGGGTTCTTGTTGTCGCCCTTGTCGGCGACGCCATAGCTGACGCCCAGTTCGATGCCCTGAACGTTCTTCTTGGTGATGATGTTGATCACACCGGCCATCGCGTCCGCGCCATAAATGGCCGAGGCACCACCGGTGATGATTTCGACGCGCTCGATGTTCGCGGTCGGGATCGAATTGAAGTCAACCGCGGTGTCGGTCGAGGTGCCGCCGGGCACTCGACGGCCGTTAATCAGCACCAGGCTGCGGCCGGAGCCGAGATTGCGCAGATTGGCGTTGTTCAGGCCCGAGGACTCGACGCCCGAGAAGGTCGACTGGGTGCGCGAGGAGCCGAACGCGGGGGCGAACTGGGGCAGCTGCGTCGCCATGTCGGCGAAGTTCTCCATGCCCAGATTGCTCATGGTCTCCGGCGTGACGGAGAGCACGGGGGTGGAACTGATGAGGTTGGGGCGCACGATGCGCGACCCCGTGATCACGACGGTCTCGACCTTCTCAATCTTGTCGCTGCTCTGCGCCATCGCGGGCATTGCGATCGGCAGCAGGCCGCCGCTGACGATGGCGGCAACTGCGGTGCTTACCTTGGTTCTTTTGAACATGGCTACTCCAATAGTTGGTGGCCTCTGGCCAAGACTGTTACCGTGTGTCTGCCGATTTGCAGTCAGTAACTTGAATGCACAAACGAGCGACAAATTCTGGAAGCGGGGTGCGCTCACCGCACTCGGTGACTTTCCTTGTGGCGATGGGCCAACGAGTCACTTGCGCGACACCCACTCGTGTTGCAGGGCGTTGGATGTCGTCGTGTGCTGACAACGCACAAGGCGCCCGAACAGCAAGATTCGAAGGGGTAATCCCTTATGTTTTGCAAGATTTCGGGGCTTCGGCGGCGGGCCTAGGGATCTCTCGGGGGCGGCTGATAGGCGCCGCCGCGGAAACTTGAATAACCACTGAGACAGGTCTGCGGCGTCGTCTTATCCGGGCGAGTGACGCGATTCAGCCTCGTTTTTCCACAAGGAGTTCCCAATGTTCAAGAGAAAGAGCACCAATATTGCCGCGTTGCTGGCCCTTGGTGCGATGGCCCTGCCGGCCATGGCCCAGCAGCAGCTCGAGCGTGTCGAAATCACCGGCTCGGCGATCAAGCGCATCGACGCAGAAACTTCTGTTCCAGTGACCGTCATCAAGATGGACGACCTGAAGGCGCAGGGTGTGACCTCGGTCGAACAGATCATGAGTTCGCTCAGCGCGGTGCAGATGACCCAAGGCTCCAGCCAGCAAGTGGGCTCGGGCACCGGCGGTGCCGCATTCGCGGACTTGCGCGGCATCGGTGCCAGCAAGACCCTGGTGCTGCTGAATGGCCGTCGTATCGCCAATAACGCGATCGACGGTTCGGCCCCCGACCTGAACATGATTCCTTTCGCCGCCCTGCAGCGCGTGGAAGTGCTGCGTGACGGCGCCTCTTCGCTGTATGGCACGGATGCCATCGGTGGTGTGATCAACTTCATCACGCGCAAAGACTTCGCCGGGGCCACGATCACCGCTGGCGTGGATATTCCGGAAGCCAAGGGCGGCAAGAGCCGCAATGCCAACGTCGGTTTCGGCGTGGGTGACTTGGCCAAGGACGGCTTCAATGTTTTCGGCTTCGTCGACATTTCCAAGACCGATCCGATTGGCGGTCAGGAGCGGCCTTTCAACGCCCGCTTCCCGGGTGGCCTGTCGCCCACGCCCTTCCCGGCCAACTATTTCCAAAGTGGCGCCATAACCGCCAACCCCGCCGGCCCGGGCTGCACGGATCCTTCTTTCCTGATCCCCGCCGGTGACGGTAGTTCGTGCCTGATCGCGACATCCAAGTTCGTGGATTACACGGCCGATACCGAGCGCAAGTCGGGCATGCTGAAGGGCACGCTGCGCCTGGGCAACGACCACAACCTGTCCGCCGAGCTGTTCGCCACGCGCAACGAGTCGACGACCCGCATCGCCCCGGTGCCCTACGGCTCGCTGTGGATGAACAAGACGCGCCCCGACGGCACGCCGAATCCCTACTATCCCGGCAACCCGGGTAGTACCGTGACGCCCGGGTTCACGCTCAATCCCAACTTCACGCAAACCAACATGACCCCGCGGCCGGGTGTGGTGCTGCAGCCCGGCTTCATCGTCGTGAAGTGGCGCGCGATGGATGGCGGTCAGCGCACCAACAGCTCGATCAATGATCAGAAGCGTCTGCTGCTGAGCATGGATGGCGTCGTGGCCGGCTGGGACTACCAGGCGGGCGTGAGCTACAACGAGAACAAGATCAAGGAGATCGTGTCCGGCTATTCGGACGGCAACAAGATCACCCAGGGCATGCTGAACGGCATCATCAATCCGTTCGGCGCGCAGGATGCGGCCGGTCAGGCCTTCATCCAGGATGCGCTGCTGGGCGGCAATCTGCAGAATCACAAGGGCAAGGTAACCACGGTCGACGGCCGCGCCAGCCGCGAACTGGGCGACTGGCTGGGTGCCGGGCGGAATGTGGCCATCGCGGTGGGCGCCGAATACCGCAAGGAAGACTTCATCTCCAAGGCCAACACGCCGGTGGCCGAACTGCTGCAGGCCAGCACGGGCGTGGATCCGAACTCGCTCTCCGAAGGCAAGCGCAATGTGTCGGCCGTCTATTCGGAAATCAACGTCCCTCTGCTCAAGACCCTGGACCTGACGGTCGCGGTGCGTTACGACAAATACAGCGACTTCGGCAACACCACCAATCCGAAGGTCGGCCTGCGCTTCCAGCCGTTCAAGGAACTGCTGGTGCGCGGCAGCTACTCCACGGGTTTCCGGGCACCGTCGCTGTATGAGCTGAATGCAGCGCCGGCCTACACCAATACCGGTACGGTCAACGACCCGGTCAACTGCCCCAACGGCACCGCCATTCCCGGCAAGTCGCAGGCACTCAACTGCAATGTGCAGTTCCAGCGCCTGACCGGCGGCAATACCGATCTGCAACCCGAGAAGTCCAAGAACTTCACCGTCGGTTTCGTGGTCGAGCCGACCGCGAACCTGTCCCTGGGTCTCGACTTCTGGTGGCTGCGCCTGAAGAACACGATCTCTGCGCTGTCGGAAACCACGGTGCTGGGCGACGCGACCACCTTTGCCCAGTACATCAAGCGCAATGCGTCGGGTGACCTGTCCATCGACGGCTTCTCCTGCCCGGGCTCGGATTGCGGATACCTGGACCTGCGGCAGCAGAATCTGGGCGGCACCAACACCAATGGTGTCGACATCAGCGCCATCTTCCGCCAGAGTCTTGGCAGCATGGGACGCCTGACGCTGGGTCTGAACAGCACCTGGGTTGACAAGTACGAGTATCAGGATTTCATCAACGGCCCGTGGAACCAGAACGTCGGCAAGTACGTTGGCGTGGGTCCGATCTTCCGTTGGCAGCATTCGGCTTCCGCCGTCTGGAACCTGAACAAGTGGACCTTTGGTGCGAACGCGCATTACAAGAGCGGCTACAAGGATCAGGATCCCGAGAACACCGTGACCAACTACGCCACGCTGGACGCCTATGTCGGCTGGGCCGCGATGAAGGGGCTGAACCTTACCTTCGGTGTGAAGAACCTGACGGATCGCGATCCGCCTTACTCGAACCAGCAAGAGGTCTTCCAGGCCAACTACGATCCGCGTTTCGCCGATCCGACCGGACGCTCTTACTACCTGCGCGCCTCGTACCAGTTCTAAACGCGGCGTATCGGAGGGCGTGCGGCAGCGCATGCCCTCTGCTACGCGGATTGACTGCTACGGCCCTCTCGACCCGAGACGGCACGCATCCCCAACAAGGCCCTCGCCAGCGCGAGGGCCTTTTTTCTTGTTTGCGGCCTCGCATTGGGGGTATTTCCTGATGTGACCCAATGCAGACCGGCTTGCTGTCGTCCAAGAACAACAGGCGGTACGCGACAAACCCCGTATTAACCCTTGTTTTTGGCTTGATGGGCTGTCAGTCGCGCGTTTGTGCGAATGGTGCAATGCCGAAAATCGTCACCGAGCTGAAACATTGCACACTTTCCAGGTACGGCCCGCGGTGCTGCATCGCGGGCCTTTTTCTTTTTCCGGGGCCTGTAACCGGCCCTCAGTCCTAGGAGTACCCATGTTCAAGCTCAACGCGGTCAGCCTGGCCGTGGCTACCGTGGCCGCCGCGGCGGCCCTGCCGGCCTTCGCCCAGCAGGATCAACAACTGGAACGCGTCGTCGTGACGGGTTCCGCCATCAAGCGCATCGACGCCGAAACCGCCGTGCCCGTCACGGTGATCAAGTTCGAAGACCTGAAGCAGCAGGGCATCACCTCGGTCGAGCAGGTGATGTCGGCCCTGTCGTCCGTGCAGATGCAGACCGGCACCAGCCAGGTGGTCGGCTCCGGCACCGGCGGCGCCGCCTTCGCCGACATGCGCGGCGTCGGTGCCAACAAGACCCTGGTGCTGCTGAATGGCCGCCGCATCGCTAACAACGCGCTGGACAGCTCGGCCCCCGACCTGAACACCATCCCCTTCGCCGCCATCCAGCGCGTCGAGGTGCTGCGTGACGGCGCTTCGTCGCTGTACGGCACGGACGCCATCGGTGGCGTGATCAACTTCATCACCCGCAAGGACTTCACCGGCGGCACGATCACCGTCGGTACCGACTCGCCCCAGCACAAGGGCGGCAAGTCCAACAATCTGAACATCGGTTATGGCTACGGCGAGGTCGAGAAGCAGGGCTTCAATGTCTTCGGCTTCATCGATTACCAGAACCAGGATCGCATCGTCGGCCCCGAGCGCGTTTACAACCGCCGCGCTCCCGGCGGCATTTCTCCGACCCCCTTTCCCGCCAACTACTTTCAGGGTGGCGACAGTGCCAACCCCGCCGCGCCCGACTGCGCGTCCTTCCCCAACCTGATCTCGGACGGCGCCAGCGGCTGCAACATCGCAACGGCCTCCTTCGTCAACTACGTGCCGAAGACCGAGCGCATCTCCGGCATGCTCAAGGGCACGCTGAAGCTCAACGAGAACCATCAGCTGAATCTCGAGTACTTCGCCACCCGCTCGAAGGTCGATTCGGTCATCGCGCCGGTGCCCTATGGCAACCTGTTCATGAACCGTCTGAAGCCGGACGGCACGCCGAACCCCTATTACCCCGGCAATCCCGGCAGCGCCTTCGCGCCGACGATCCCGCTGGATCCGAACTACACCGAGCCCAACACGCCCGCCGGCGTGCAGCCCGGCTTCATCCACGTCAAGTGGCGCGACCTGTTCCATGGCCCGCGCCAGGGTCTGACGACCAATGACCAGCAGCGCTTCACCGCGGCGCTGGAAGGCTCGCTGGCCGGCTGGGACTACCAGACCGCGTTCAGCTACAACGAGAACAAGCTGAAGGACGGCCTGGCCGGCTACAGCGATGGCAACCTGATCACCCAGGGCGTGCTCGACGGCGTGATCAACCCCTTCGGCGACCAGTCCGCCGCCGGCACCGCGCTGCTCGAGCAGGCCACCCTGGCCGGCACCCTGCAGACCGCCAAGGGCACGGTCAAGAGCGTCGATGCCCGCGCCAGCCGCGAACTGCAGGACTGGTTCGGCGCCGGTCGCGCCGCCGCGCTGGCCGTTGGCGCCGAGTTCCGCAAGGAGGAGTTCCTGAACCGCGCGAATGCCGAATTCGCCCAGAAGGTGATCGCCAGCACGGGCTTCGATCCCGCCACCCACAACGAGGGTGATCGCGACGTCAAGGCCGCCTATGCCGAGCTGAACGTGCCGTTGCTCAAGAGCCTGGAAGTCACCGCGGCCGTGCGCTACGACAAGTACAGCGACTTCGGCAGCACGACCAACCCGAAGTACAGCTTCCGCTTCCAGCCGAACAAGGCCTTGCTGGTGCGCGGCTCCTACTCGACCGGCTTCCGCGCCCCGTCGCTGTATGAGATCCACGCGGCTCAGACCTACACGAACACCGGTTCCAAGTTCGACGACCCGGTCAACTGCCCGAACGGCACGCCGATCCCCGGCAAGTCGCGCGCGGCCAACTGCGGCCAGCAGTTCCAGTCGCTGCTGGGCGGCAACGAGAACCTGAAGCCCGAAGAGGCCAAGAACGCGACCCTGGGCTTCGTGGTGGAGCCGGCGCGCGATCTGAGCGTGGGCCTGGACTTCTGGTGGATCCAGGTTGACCAGCAGATCGGTGCCATCAGCGCCGTGACCGTGTTCAACAACCCGACCAAGTACGCTGCGCTGATCAAGCGCAACCCGGCCGGCGACCTGTCGACCGACGGCTCGCAGTGCCCCACGGTCGCGACCTGCGGCTACATCGACCTGCGCACGCAGAACCTGGGTGGCGTCCGCACCAATGGTGTCGACCTCAGTGCCAACTACCGCCTGCGCGGCGGCAGCTTCGGCGACTACAGCTTCGGTCTGCAGAGCACCTATGTCGCCAAGTACAAGTACCAGGAGGAGTCGGGCGGCGAGTGGTTCAACAATGTCGGCATCTTCACCGGCCCGAACGCGGCCCCGGTGTTCCGCTGGCAGCACAACCTCAACGTGACCTGGGCGCTGAGCAAGTTCGCCGCCGGTTTCGCGGCCCACTACAAGTCCGGCTATGTGGATCAGAACCCGGATGACGAGGGCCATCGCGTTGGCGGTTACGCCACCTTCGACGCCTATGGCACCTGGATGCCCACCAAGGCCACCTCGCTGACCTTCGGCATCAAGAACCTGGCCGACAAGGAGGCGCCGTTCTCCAACCAGGTGGAGCAGTTCCAGGCCAATTACGACCCGCGCTTCGCGGACGCGACCGGCCGCACCTACTACCTGCGCGCCAGCTACAAGTTCTGAGTCTCGCAAGCCGGAACGACGAAAGCGAGGAAGCCGCGAGGCCTCCTCGCTTTTTTCATGCCCGCAGCTTCTTAGAATGGGCTGCTCTAGAGGAGGAGTCCGTGCCCGAGCCCTGGCCCCAAGTGCCCATCTCCTGCGAAGTCCTGATCATCGGTGCCGGCCCCGCCGGCAGCGCCGCTGCCCGCCAGCTGGCGCGTGCCGGCGTCGACGTGCTGCTGGTCGATCAGCAGGCGCCCGGGCGCGACAAGGTCTGCGGCGACGGCCTGATCCCCGATGCCCATGCGGCGCTGGCCAAGCTGGGCCTGCTGGAGGCCGTGATGGCGAAGGCGCAGCGCGTCAGCCATGTCGGCTGCATCGGACCGCGCGGCGGCCGCATCGACGTACCGGGCGCGCTGGCCGTGCTGCCGCGGCGCGAGCTGGACCAGCTGCTGCTGGACGCCGCCCGCGAGGCCGGTGCGCGCTTCCTGCAGGCGCGCTTCGAGCGGCCGCTGGAGGATGGCGCGGGCCGCGTGGCCGGCGCCCTGCTGAAGATCGGCCATGACCCGCAAGAGCTGCACGAGGTGCGCGCGCGCTGGGTGCTGCTGGCCACCGGCGCCGTGCCCAAGGCCCTGATCGCCGCGGGCATGTGCGAGCGCCACACGCCCAGCTGCGTCGCGCTGCGCGGCTATGTGCGGGCGCCGTCCCTGGTGGGGCGCATCAAGGCCATGGAGGTGGTCTGGAGCCGGGCGGTGCGGCCCGGCTACGGCTGGATCTTTCCGGCCCCGGACGGCTGCTTCAACATCGGCGTCGGCGTCGTCGGCAGCCACCGCAGCCTTGACGGCCGGGGGGCGAAGAAGGAGCTGAACCTGCGCACCATCTTCGACGCCTTCGTCGCCCATTACGGGCCGGCCGCCGCCTTGCTGCGCGAGGGCGAGCTGCTGGGCGAGCTCAAGGGCGCGCCGCTGCGCTGCACGCTGAACGGCGCGCGCTGGACGCGGCCGGGCCTGCTGGTCGTCGGCGAGGCGGCGGGCTCCACCTATTCCTTCACCGGCGAGGGCATCGGCAAGGCGATGGAGACCGGCCTGCTGGCGGCCGACGCGGTGCTGGCGCACCGTGCGGAGCCCGATGGTGACGCCGCGGCGCGCGCGCGCTACGAGCGGGGCCTGCGTCTGCTCAAGCCCAAGTACGAGCTCTACGAGCGGGCCGACCGCATCAATGCCCACCCCTGGCTGGCCGATCTGGTGATCTGGCGGGCGCGCAAGAGCGAGCGTCTGCTGCGCCGCATGAGCGGCGTGCTCAACGAGACCAGCAATCCCGGCAACCTGATCAGCCTGCGCGGCCTCACGCGGCTGTTCATCGACTAGGCGAGGGCCGCGCCGATGTGCCAGCTGCTGGGCATGAATGCCAACACCCCGACCGACGTGATGTTCAGCTTCACGGGCCTGGCCACGCGCGCCGATGAGCACAAGGACGGCTTCGGCATCGCCTTCTTCGAGGGGCGCGGCCTGCGCCATTTCGTCGACCACCACAGCGCCCGCGTCTCGCCGCTGGCCGAGCTGGTGAAGCGCTACCCGATCAGGAGCGACAACGTCATCGCCCATATCCGCAAGGCCACGCAGGGTCAGGTCGCGCTGGAGAACACCCATCCCTTCCAGCGCGAACTGTGGGGGCGCTACTGGGTGTTCGCCCACAACGGCAATCTGGTCGACTTCAACCCGCGCCTGCACGCCGCCTTCAAGCCGGTCGGCCAGACCGACAGCGAGCGCGCCTTCTGCTGGCTGATGCAGGAGCTGGCCAAGGCCCATGCCGACGTGCCCAGCATCGAGGAACTGAGCCGCACCCTGCGCGAGCTGGTGCCGCAGCTGGCGCGCCACGGCACCTTCAATATGCTGCTGTCCAACGGCCAGGCCCTGTGGGCCCATGGCACGACCAGGCTGCACTACCTGCTGCGCCGCCATCCCTTCGGCGAGGCGCGCCTCGCCGACGAGGACCTGAGCGTCGATTTCGCCCGGCACACCACCGCGCAGGACCGGGTCGCGGTGATCGCCACCGAGCCGCTGACCCACGACGAACCCTGGGTGGCCTTCGAGCCCGGCGAGCTCAAGGTCTTCGTCGACGGCACCCTCGTTGCGGCTTGAACCCGCCATTCGCCACAGCGAATCCGCAGCCCGCCGCCCGGCCGGCCGGGGCGCGGCAGGCCGTCCCTACACTGGCCGCATGACAGCCGCCGAAGCCCCCAAGCTCAACCGGTTCCAGCGCTGGTATTGCGACTGGGCCGAGCCCTATTACCTGCGCATGCCGGCCGACATCCAGAGCCAGGCCCGCGCGATGGACCGCTTCCTGTACAGCCGCCGCGGCCTCTGGGCCTGGTTCGGCACGACCGCTGCGGTGGGCGGCAGCGCGCTGGGCCTGGCCGCCGCCGGCATGCCCTGGTGGCTGGCGCTGCCGATCGGCCTGGTGCTGATCTTCGGCCTGGTGATGGGCCTGGTGACGGCCTGGCTCAGGCCCGAGATCCTGGCGCGGCGCGGCCTGCTGCGCGTCGGCGTGCAGGTGACGGCCGGCGCGGCCGCGGGGGCGGGGCTGAGCTTTCTGGTGCTGCGCCTGGCGCGCCAGGGCCGGCAGGGGCTGGACGGCCTGTCCGAGGCCTTCGGCGAGCTGCTGCGCATCGGTCTGCCGGCCGCGCTGCTGGCCGCGCTGCTCTTGCTGCTGCTGATGTGGACCGTGGCCAGCGCGCGCCGCGTGCAGATGCAGCAGGAGCTGGTGCGGCTGCGCGAGGCGCGCGAGCGCGAGGCCGTCGCCCGCGAAGCCAGCGAGGCGCGCCTGCGCCTGCTGCAGGCCCAGATCCAGCCGCATTTCATCTTCAACACCCTGTCGGCCGTGCAGCATTGGGTGGACAGCGGCGACGCCCGCGCCAGCGGCCTGCTGCGCGCGCTGACCGCCTTCCTGCGCGGCAGCGCCGAGCTGATGCTGCGCCCGCGCGTCGGCCTGGCCGAGGAGCTGGCGCTGGCCGAGCAATACCTGCGCGTGATGCAGGCGCGCTGGGGCGAGCGCCTGCGCTACCGCCTGGACGTCGACGCCGCCGTCGCGGCGCGCGCCGAGCTGCCGCCCGGCATCCTGCTGAGCCTGGTGGAGAACGCGCTGGAGCATGGCCTGGCGCCGGCGCTGGCCGGCGGCCAGCTGCAGATCCGCCTGCGCGCGGCGCCGGGCGGCGGCTGGAGCCTCGGCGTGGCCGACGACGGGGTCGGCCTGGCCGCCGGTTGGCGCGAGGGCCTGGGCCTGGCGAACAGCCGGGCGCGCCTGGCCCATGTCTTCGGCGCCGGCGCGCGCATCGAGCTGAGCGCGCGGCCGGACGGCGGCACGCTGGCCGAGTTGATCGTGGAGAGCGCGGCATGAGCACGCAGACCCGGGAGCCGCCGCAGCAGCGCATCGACTGGAGCCAGCTCTGGTATCCCGGTCCGCCCCGCGTCTTCAGCGCCGACGAGCTGAGCCGCGCCGGCGGCGACCGGCCCAGCCGCAGCGTGCTGGTCGTGCTGGCCTTCAACGCCGCGCTGATCCTGCAGGCGGTGCTGCAGCTGGCGCCCGCCCACCTGACGGCGCGGCTCACGGCCCTCCTGCTCCTCTTCGCCGTGCTGGGCTGGCAGGGCGGCATGGCGATCTGGCGCCGGCCCACGCGCAGGCGCATGAACGGCTACACGGTGCTGTGCATGGGCGCCTTCCTGCTGCTGAGCCTGGCGCTGCGCTGGCGCGTGGCCGATGCGGGCGATCGCCACACGCTGGCGCTGCTGTCCGGGCTGGCGGCCGGCACGGCGGTGCTGGGCTTCTGGTTCCTGGCGTCCTTCCGCGCCCACCAGATCGCCGCCCGCCTGCGCGAGCTGGACGAGCAGGCGCGCACCCGCGCCGCCCAGGCCCAGCTGCTGCAGGCCCAGATCCAGCCGCATTTCCTGTTCAATTCGCTGGCCTCGCTGCAGCCCTGGGTGGAGGGCGGCGACGCGCGCGCCGCGCCGCTGCTGCGCTCGCTGACCGGCTATCTGCGCGCCACGCTGCCGCTGTTCAATCGCGAGCAGCTGACGCTGGGCGAGGAGCTGGCGGCGGTGCGCCACTACCTGGACGTGATGCGCGCGCGGCTGGGCGCGCGGCTGACGGTGACGGTCGAGGTGCCCGCGGCGCTGCAGGGCCAGGTCTTGCCACCGGCCCTGCTGCTGACCCTGGTGGAGAACGCCGTCGAGCATGGCGTGATGCCCAAGCTGGGTCCGGCTCATGTGCGGGTGAGCGCCGCCTGCGACGGCGCGGCGGTGTGGATCGAGGTGGCCGACGACGGCCCCGGGCTGGCCGAGCCCCTGCCCCTGCCCGCGGGCCCGGGCCGCGGTCTGGGCCTGGCGAACTCGCGCCTGCGCCTGGCCGAAGCCTTCGGCGAGCGTGCCGCGCTGAGTCTGCAGAATGCGCCCGAGGGCGGTTGCATCGCCAGGCTGCGGCTGCCCCGCGTCGCCCCCACAACAACCGCCGAGGAGAGGCCCCGATGAACATTCGCAGCACCGCCCTGATCGCCGACGACGAGGAGGGGCCGCGCGAGCAGCTGCGCGCCGCGCTCGCGCGGCTGTGGCCCGAGCTGGAGATCGTGGCGGCCAGCGAGCATGGGGTCGATGCCTGGGACGATTTCCTGGCCCAGGAGCCGCAGATCTGCTTCCTAGACATCCGCATGCCGGGCCTGACCGGCCTGGAGGTGGCGCGCCGCATGGCCGCCACCGCGCATCCGCCCCAGGTGGTGTTCGTCACGGCCTTCGGCGACCATGCCCTCTCGGCCTTCGATGCCGGGGCGGTGGACTATGTGATGAAGCCGGTCGACGACGAGCGCCTGGCCCAGGCCATCGAACGGGTCAAGGCGCGCCTGCAGACGCGCCAGCCCGGCCCCGATCTGCAGGCCCTGCTGCAGCAGCTGCTGCCGGCCGCCGGTCTGGCCGCGGCGCCGGCGCGCCCGCGCCTGATCCAGGCCTCGCTGGGCCGCGAGGTCAAGATGATCGCGCCCGAGGACGTGATCTTCTTCGAGAGCGACAACCGCTACACCCGCGTCGTCTACCGGGAGGGCGAGGCGCTGATCCGCACGCCGCTGAAGGAGCTGCTGGCCAGCCTGGATGCCGAGCAGTTCTGGCAGGTGCACCGCTCGGTGCTGGTCAACAGCCGCCATGTGGCCAGCGCCATCCGCGTGGACGAGAACTCGATGGTGCTGACCCTGAAGGGGCGCGAGGAACGGCTGCCGGTGTCGCGCCAGTTCCAGGGCCTGTTCAAGGGTCAATGAGAGCTGGGCAGGACGGCACGGCTTTGGGCACAATGGCCCGCATTCCGGCCAACCCGCCCAGTTCATGATCACGTTGCCCAACCCGCGCTTCGACGAGTTCTACCGCTACGAGGAGCTGACCGAGCTGCTGTTCAGCTATGCCGAGGCCCTGCCCAACCTGGTCTCGGTGCGCTCGATCGGCAAGAGCTTCGAGGGCCGCGACCTCTGGGTGCTGGTGCTGACCAACACCGCCACCGGCGCCGACATCGACAAGCCGGCCTTCTGGCTGGACGGCAATATCCACGCCGCCGAGCTGACCGCCTCGACCACCTGCCTGTACTACCTGCATCACCTGGCCACGCTGTACGGCGCGGACGAGCAGGTGACCCAGCTGCTGGACACGCGCGTCGTCTACATGGTGCCGCGCCTGAACCCCGATGGCGCCGAGCTGGCCCTGGCCGACCGGCCGCGCCACATCCGCTCGTCGACGCGCGGCTACCCCTACGACGAGGAGCCGGTCGACGGCCTGACGATGGAGGATGTGGACGGCGACGGCCGCATCCTGACGATGCGCATCCCCGATCCGCATGGCGGCTACAAGAAGCACCCCGACGAGCCGCGCCTGATGGTGGCGCGCCAGCCCGGCGAGTTCGGCGGCGAGTATTTCCGCCTGATGCCCGAGGGCTTCGTCAAGAACCATGACGGGCTGACGGTCAGCATCAACCGCGACCGCGAGGGCCTGGACCTGAACCGCAACTTCCCCAGCGAGTGGCGCCAGGAATACAAGCAGCTGGGCGCCGGTCCCTACCCGACCAGCGAGCCCGAGGTGCGGGCGATGGTGGACTTCATCACCGGCCATCCCAATATCGGCGCGGCGATCAGCTATCACACGCACAGCGGCGTGATCCTGCGGCCGATGGGCAGCTGCAGCGACGACGACATGATTCCCGAGGACCTGTGGAATTACAAGAAGTTCTCCCAGCTCGGCGAGCAGCACACCGGCTATCCGGCGATCAGCATCTGGCATGAGTTCAAGTACCACCCGAAGGAGGTCATCACCGGCACCCAGGACTGGGTCTACGAGCACCTGGGCGCGCTGTTCTGGGTGGTGGAGCTGTGGTCGCCGAACAAGGAGGCCGGCGTCGAGGGCTACAAGTGGATCGACTGGTTCCGCGAGCACCCGGTCGAGGACGACCTGAAGCTCCTGAAGTGGAGCGACGAGCAGTGCGACGGCCAGGCCCATGTGGAATGGCGGCCCTTCCACCACCCGCAGCTGGGCGCGGTGGAGATCGGCGGCTGGGACAAGATGAACTTCTGGCGCAATCCGCCGCCGGCCCTGCGCGAGCGCGAGGCGGCGCGCTTCCCGCGCTGGATGAACCAGATCGCGCTGTCCCTGCCCAAGCTGGAGCTGCTGCGCACCGAGGTGCGCGCGCTCGGCCCCGACACCTGGCGCGTGCGCCTGGCGGTGGCCAACAGCGGCTATCTGCCGGCCTATGTGACCAAGCGCGCGCTGGAGCGCAAGGTGGTGCGCGGCGTGATGTTCGAGATCCATCTGCCGCCGGGCGATCCCGAGATCAGCCTGATCGGCGGCAAGGAGCGCATGGAAGGGCCGCAGCTGGAGGGCCATGCGCCCAAACAGAGCCAGCAGGCCTTCCTGCCCACCCGCGAGGTGACCGGCGACCGTGCGGTGGCCGAATGGGTGGTGCGCGCGCCCAAGGGCACGCGCCTGGCGCTGAGCGCCTGCGCCGAGCGCGCCGGCACGGTGCGCACCGAGGTCTCGCTGGACTGAAGCGCTTCGGACTGGAGTTTCCGGCGATCGCCGCCCAAACTAGCTGGGCGGGGGCGCCTGACATGTCCCTGCCGACATGACATCAAGGAGGCTCCCATGTCCATACCCAGCCGTTTGACCCGTTATCTACGCCAGCAGGACGCGCGCTACGACAGCGACGTGCACCGGCCCAGCCACAGCAGCGCCGAAACGGCGCGGCAGGCCCATGTGTCACCGCACCAACTCGCCAAATCGGTGATCCTGGAGGACGACACCGGCCATATGCTGATGGCCGTGCTGCCGGCCGACGCCCAGGTGGAACTGCCGGCGCTGGCCGAACTGCTGGGCCGGCGCAGCCTGAAGCTGTGCGACGAGGCCCAGGTGGCGCGCCTGTTCGGCGACTGCTGCCCGGGCGCCGTGCCGGCCCTGGGCATGGCCTGGGGGGTGGAGACCGCGGTCGACGACGCGCTGGTCGACGGCAATGCCGTGATCTACATGGAGGCCGGCGACCACGAGCGGCTGCTGCGCATGTCGCGCGAGCAGTTCGAGGAGCTGATGCGGCCGGCCCGCCACGGGCATTTCAGCCATCTGCGGCATTGAAGCGGCATTGACTCGGCAGCGCGGCGGCAGCGCGGCGGCAGCGCGCGCGGCGCTCAATCGCCGCCGCACCGGTCCTGCCGCAGCGTGGCCAGCAGCGGCGGCCCCAGCGTCTTGAGCAGCTGCACCGACAGCGCGCTGGTGAAGTGGTAGCGCACGGCATCCGGCTCGTGCACATAGGTGGTGACGGTGCCGAAATAGCGGTCGCCCAAGGTGAACACCAGGGTGCCCGAGCGTTCGACGATGCGTTCCGAGATCAGCCGGCCGTCGCGCCCCAGCACCGTGTAGCGGTGGTCGCCGGTGCCGGTCTTGCCGCCCACCGGCAGGGCCTGGCCCTGGGCGTCCAGGAACACGCCCTTGAGCCGCCGCGCCGTGCCTTCCTCGACCACGTCGACCAGGGCCAGCCGCACCGCCTCGGCCACCTCCGGCGCCAGCACCTGTTCGGCCGCCGCGTCATGCCGGCGCTCCAGCCGCGTGTCGAAGGGCGTGGCGCGGGCGAAATGCAGCGCGTCGATCGGCTGCTGCGGCCGGCGCGCGCCATGGTTGACGATGATGCCCATCAGCTCGGCCAGCGCCGCCGGTCGGTCGCCCGAGGCACCGATCGCGCTGGCATAGGAGGGCGTCAGCCGGTCGAAGGGGTAGCCCAGGCGCCGCCAGGACTGCAGCAGCCCGGCGAAGGCCTCGCGCTCCAGCATCAGGCGCAGGCGCTGGTCCTGGGCGGCGCGCTGGCGCGGCTTGAACAGCCAGGCATAGGCCTGCTGGCGCTGCTGCGCGCTCTCGACCAGCAGCTCGGCCAGGCCGGCCCCGGGCCGCTGCTGCAGCCGCGCCACCAGCCACAGTTCCAGCGGATGGCGGCCGCTCAGGTAGGCGCGATCGGCCAGGCTCATGCGCCGGTAGCGCTCATGCGCGCCGGCGGCCAGGCGGCTGCCGCGCGGCGCGCGCTCGTCCAGCCATTCGACCAGGCGGATCGCGTCGGCCTCGGGCTCGAACAGGTAGAGCAGCGCGGCCTGGCTGGCGGCGCTGCCGCGCGCCTCGTCCAGCAGCCTGGCGCGCGCCTGGGCCGGCGTCAGGCCCTGGTACTGGCGGTGGAAGCCGGCTAGGAAACTGCTGCCCTCGGCGTCGGCGAAACGGGCCAGCAGCTCGCGCCGGCGCGGCGAGTCCGGGTCGGCCAGCGGGATGTCAGAGCTGTCGGCGTTCTGGACGCGGTGCTGGACGATGTCGCGCATCAGCCGGATGAAGACCAGGTTGACCGAGTGCCGGAAGGCCTCGCGCACCGTCAGCACCCGGCGGTCGTGCTCGCGCTCGAAGTTCTCGAAGCGGTGCAGGCCGCCGCCGGTGAAGAAGGCCTCGCCCGGGCTGGCCGAGTAGCGGCGCGCAAGCGCGGCGTCCAGCATCGCGGGCAGGCCGCGGTCGCCGGCCTGCAGCAGGTACTGGCGCGCCCAGGCGGACAGCAGGTCCCGCGCCGGCGGCAGGGCGCGCAGCGCGGCGGGCGGCAGCGCGGCCCAGCGCCCGTGCAGCTCGGCCACGATCTCCAGATAGGAGATCAGCGTGCGCAGCTTGGCCGTCGAGCCCAGGTCCAGCTTGGCGCCCTGGTTCACGTCGAAGGGCTGGTCGACGTTGTCGGTCTGCACGCGCAGCCAGTTGGCCCGGGCGCCGCGCTCATAGAGGGTCAGGCTGAACACCAGCGGCTGCAGATCGGCGTCGGCGTCCAGCAGGTGCGAGCCGTACAGCCCGGCCGCGCGCGCCGCGGCGGGCGTGCGCAGGCCGGTCAGCGCGCGCGTGGCCATGGCCTGGGCCCGGCCGTCCAGGCTGGTGTGCACCTCCAGGTCCAGCCGGTCCAGCTCGTAGCTGCCCGGCATGTCGAGCAGCGCGCCCAGGCGCGCGCGCAGATTGCCGCTGGCCTTGCGCTGCGCGAAGTCGGGCCGCTCGGCCTGCGGCACGGCCGCGGTCGGCCGCAGCGCCTGCGGCAGCGCCGCGTCGCGCAGCTCGGGCGGGATCGCGCCGGCCTCGGCCAGCAGGCGCAGATAGCTGTCGGTCAGGCGCCGCAGCGCGTCGCCGTCGCGCTGCAGGAACAGGGCCGGCCGGCGCTGCGCGATCAGCAGCGACAGCGCTTGCTTGAAGGCCAGCGCGCGGGCCGGCAGCGCACCCACCTGCAGCGCGGTGCGGAACTCCTCGAACTCGCGTCCGTACCAGGCCCACAGCCCATCGCCCAGCCCGTGCACCTCGCCGATGCCGGGGCGTGCCGCCAGCGGCACGGTGTTCAGATAGTCCAGCAGGATCTCGCGCCGGCGCGTCAGCGTCTCCTCGCCGTCCAGATAGGCGCGCTGCGAGGCCGAGGCCATCTGGCGCAGCTTCTCGCCCACCGAGCCGGTGCGGCCCTGCGGCGAGTGGCGGTATTTCTCGATCTGCGTCGCCAGGGTCGAGCCGCCGGCCGAGGGCGCACCGGCGTCGAGCCGGCGCTGCAGCTGCAGCAGCGCCGCCTTGGTCAGGCGCTCCGGATCGAGCGCCGGGTTGCGGCGCGGCTCGTCCTCATCGAGCAGGTGGCGGTCCTCGATGAACAGCAGGCTGCGCACCAGCAGCGGCGGCAGCTCGTCGAAGCGCGCGAACTGGCGCTGCGGCAGGCGCAGCTCGAACAGCGCCTCGCCGCGGCAGTCGCGCAGCGTCAGACCGGCCTGGCTCTTCTCGCGGTAGGGCAGGAACAGGCCCTGCTCGGCCAGCGCCAGCAGGCGCGGCGACTGGCGCGCCTGGGCGGTGACGGCAAAACCATGGGCCTGCAGGCGCTCGATATGGCGCGGCAGGGCGTTGTAGCCCAGGCGCTCGTCGTAGGGGCCGCCGCTGGGAAAGGCGATGCGCTCGCTGGCGCCGGGTTGCACCTCGTAGCTGGCGGCGCGCGCGGAGGAGGACCACAGCGTGGACTGCAGCCGCGCGCTGCGCAGCTCGGTCCAGCCCGCCAGCGCCGCCGCCGTCGCCGCGAGCCCACCGCCCAGCCAGATCAGCCTGCTGATCCTTGCCATGACCGCCCCCGCTTGCCATGTTCCGCGGCGCCCGACCGGGCATCACGGTTGTTTGAGGTCAGTCTGTGCCGATTGGGCTGCGGGGGCAAGACATGCGCCGCAAATGAGACGAATATCCAAGCTGGGGGGCCTAGATGACCGCGCCGACGGGCAGGGCCCTGACATGGCGGGCGGAGGCTTCGGGATCGAGGGTCGAGAAGCAGAAGACCGACATGCGCCGCCCCGGCGACGACTTGTGTATGGCGTCACGCGCCCCATGAGACCAGGCGTCCAGGTCGGCATGTTCATCGGGGATCAGGCAGGACAGGCGCTGCTCGAAGTCGCCGTCCAATCCAACGGTCTGATAGCCAACGAACAGACTCAGTCCGGCACGCAGCAGGCTCCTGCGGCTGAGGACGCTCGCGTCGCTGGCCGGCAGCTCCGGCGCGCGCGGGGCGTCGGCGATGTGGCGCCATAGTGCAGCCATGGCGCCGATCGAAACCCAGGCCGCTGCGCTGGCCGCTCCTCCGGCCGTCGCGTTGGCCAGGAATTTGACGCGATCCCGCTTTGTTTCCAGCGCCGGGCTCTCGCCGCAGGCCAGCCAGATGCTGCGCTCATAGTCGCGCTGAGCCTGATAGGCATGCTCGTTGGCGTCGACGGCGGCACTGTTCTGCGCCAGCTGGCCGAGCGCTTCCAGCCAGCGCATCTTCTCCTTCGCCAGCGGACCATCGGGCTGCAGCAGCAGCGGCGCGACGCTCGCAAACTGCTGCTGCAACGCAAGGCGCGGCACGCACAGCGGCGGGAGCCTGCGGCGCGTCGGATGCCGAGCGCTCGGTGGGGTCGAGAGCATGTCCTGCAGGCCCAGCCCCAGGCCGGTTTCGACATTGACGGTCCTGCCGGTCTGGAACTGAACGCATGCCGCCTGGTGGATATGCCTCACCCGGTTGGCGATGCTCATGAGCCGGTGCACCTTGGACGAGTAGGTCTCTGCTCCGGCCGCGAACAGCTTGAGGGCGGCGTCTTCCCAGGCCGTTCGGGCGGTCTTCGGGCCGCCGTCGGCGCCCCGCTCGCGTTCGCGCAGGTAGAGTTCGGCGAACCGATCGAGTTCGGCCGCGTCAAGGCCGCGCCCCAGCAGGTCCGAGCGCTGCTCCTTCAGGGTCTTGAGGAGCAGGCGATGCGTGCCGCTGTCGACGACGCGCCTGGGAAAACGCACGAAACCGCCGGCATCTTCACAGAGGCGCGAGAGCGTCTGCAGCGACTCGGTCTGGGTGCGCGTGAACTCTTGCTGCCTGACCGAGGTGACGCCGCGTCGACGCCGGTCCGAGATCAGTCCCGCCAGCGTGCCGCTGCGGGAGAAAATATGGAGATGGCGTGCTTGAGCGCCGTCGCCAGGACGCTGCTGCTCATCGCGGGATCGTTGAGCGAGGCCCAGTGCAGCAGGAAGCCCTCTTCGATGATGCCCGGCGGGCCGGTCAATGCCGAGTCGATGATGCGCCAGTCGAGTTCGCGCGCACGGGGCAGGCGACGCGGCGGATCGGGGCAGAAGGGATAGCGGGCGACGCGATCGTCCAGGGAGCCGAGATAGGTCAGGGCGAGCTGTGGCGAGGTCATGCGAGGCTTGTAGCAGACCCGCATGACGCGGCACAGCCCTGTTTACGCGGGCGCTGCGGTTCAACTCGCCTTTTTGTCCTGCTCGGCCGCCGCCAGCAGCGCCTCGCGCCACAGGCGCGCCGGCAGGAAGCTGCGCAGCTGCTCCATGGCCTTGTCGATCAGCTGCGGGTGCAATTCGTGGCCGATGCCCGGCAGCACGTCGGCGGTCACGTCGCCGCCCAGCTGCACCAGGGCCTGGGCCGATTGCACCGCGTTCTGGTAGGGCATCACCGTGTCCGCCAGGCCGTGCAGCAGATGCACGCTGACATCCTCGGGCGCCCGCTCGGGCAGGCTGGCATGGCGGCCGCCGAAGGCCAGCACGCGGCCGACCAGCCTGGGCTCGGCCTGCACCGCCTCCAGCGCCATGATCGCGCCCTGCGAGAAGCCGGCCAGCGCCACCCGCTCCCAGCTCAGGCCGAAGCGCGCGCCGTAGCCGCGCACCAGCGCGCTGAAGCCGGGCAGGGCGGCGGCCACGCGGGTGCGACGGTTCTCGTCGTCGATGCCGCGCACCGAAAACCATTGGTAACCACGCGCCTCCCCCGGTCCGCCGTCGAAGGGATCGGGGGCGTCGAAACTCAGCACCGCGGCCTGCGGATACTGCAGGCGCAGCGCCTCGGCCAGCGGCTGCATCTGCAGGCCGCTGCCGCCCACGCCGTGAAACAGCAGGAACAGCAGCTGCGGCGCCGAACCGTCGTTCGGCAGCAGGGTGAGGGCGGGTTGGGGCAGGTCGGCGGTCATGACGCTATTGTGAATGCCCGCCCTCTGCGGCGGGCATCGGGAGCGAGAGGGAAGATGGAATTAAAGGTCAACGGGCAGACGCGCACCCTGCCCGAGCATGCGTCCGATCCGGCCATGCCGCTGCTGTGGGCGCTGCGCGACGGGCTGGACCTGACCGGCACCAAGTTCGGCTGCGGCGTCGCGGCCTGCGGCGCATGCACCGTGCAGGTCGACGGTCAGGCGCTGCGCAGCTGCGTGACGCCGCTGTCCAGCGTGCAGGGCAAGGCGATCACCACCATCGAGGGCTTGGGGCCTGGCCATGCGCTGCAGCGGGCCTGGATCGAGCACCAGGTGCCGCAGTGCGGCTACTGCCAGAGCGGCATGCTGATGGCCGCCGCGGCCCTGCTGGCGAAGAACCGCCGGCCCAGCGATGCCGACATCGACGCGGCGATGACCAACCTCTGCCGCTGCGGCACCTACCCGCGCGTGCGCGCCGCCATCCATGCGGCCGCGGCGCGCCTGGCCGGGGCCAAGGGCAAATGAGGCGGCGCACCCTGCTGCTGTCCGGCCTGGCGGCCGGCGGCGCCCTGCTGGTGGGCGTGGCAGTGTTGCCGCCGCGCAGCCGTCTCGGGCGCGCCGATACCCTGCCGGCCATGGCCGGCGAGCTGGGCCTGAACGCCTGGATCAAGATCGAGGCCGCCAGCGGCGAGGTGCTGCTGGCGATGCCGCGCAGCGAGATGGGCCAGGGCGTGCACACCGCGCTGGCCCAGCTGGTGGCCGAGGAACTGGCCGTGCCGCTGGAGCGGGTGCGCCTGATCGCCGCGGGGCACGAAAGCCTGTACGGCAATGTGGCGATGTTCGTCGGCCAGCTGCCGCTGGCGCCCCAGCATCTGGAGCCGGGACGCGAGAGCCGCCTGGCACGCCTGGCGCAGTGGAGCGTGGCCAAGCTGGCGCGCGAGCTCGGCGTCAATGCCACCGGCGGCAGCTCCAGCGTGGCCGATGCCTGGGAGCCGCTGCGCTGGGCCGCGGCCACGGCACGCCAGCAGCTGCTGGGCGCGGCCTCGCTGCGCTGGCAGCAGCCGCTGGAGGAGCTGCAGCTGGAGGACGGCTGGATCAGCCATGCGATCGGCGAGCGCGCCCATTACGGCGAGCTGGCGCGGGCCGCCGCCGCCACGCCGCCCGGCGAGGTGCGGTTGACCCCGCCCGCGGCCTGGCGCCTGATCGGCCGCCCGCTGCCGCGCCGCGACCTGCCGGCCAAGGTGGACGGTTCGGCGCGCTTCGGCATCGACCAGCGCCCGCCGGGGCTGCTCTATGCGGCAGTGCGCCATGCGCCGGCCCTGGGGGGCGCGGCCGGGGCGGCGC
>NZ_JBWKPM010000041.1:0-38877 GCF_059418245.1 Roseateles sp. GW821-FHT09B06
GCGCGCGGGGGCGCGCCGCGGGGCACGGTGCTGTGCGTCGAGGACAACGAGGTCAACATGATGCTGGTCGAGCAGCTGCTGGCGGCCTGGCCGCAGGTGCGGCTGCTGAAGGCCGAGGACGGCGCGACGGCGCTGCGCCTGGCGCGCGAGCATGCACCCGAGCTGGTGCTGCTGGACATGCACCTGCCGGACATGGACGGCTACGCGGTGCTGGCCGGGCTGCGCGCCGAGCCGGCGACGGCCGGGCTGCGGGTGGTGGCGCTGTCGGCCGAGGCCGGCGCCGAGGCCCAGGCGGCGGCACGCGCCGCCGGCATGCTGGACTACTGGACCAAGCCGCTGGACTTCGCGGCCTTCCGCCGCCGGGTCGATGCGCTGCTGCCGCGCGCCGAGCCGGCGCTGCCGGCCGCGCGCGCGGCGCTGGCGCTAGAAGCCTGAACCGGGCTGGGCCAGATAGGCCTGCTCCTCGGGCGTGCTGCTGCGGCCCAGCGCCTTGTTGCGGTGGGGGAAGCGGCCGAAACGCGCGATCACGTCGAGATGGCGGCGTGCGTAGTCGAGCGCCGCCTCATGGGCCGGGTGCTGCGCGGCCAGCGCCTCGAACAGCGCCACGCTGCGCTGCTGCAGGTCGAGATCCTCGGCATGCTCCAAAGGCAGGTAGACGAAGACGCGCTGCACCGGGGTCAGGTCCTGATCCCGGCCGGCGGCGATCAGCGCCAGCGCGGCCTGCAGCGCCAGCGCGTCGCCGGCGAAGGCCCGCGCCGTGTCGCGGAAGCTGTTGCGGGTGAACTGGTCCAGCAGCAGGATGCGGGCCAGCGCGCCATGGCGGCCGGCGGCGTCCCAGTCGCGCAGGCCGCCCTGCAGCGCCTGCTCGATCGCCGCGCCGAAGCGCGTGCGGATCTCGGCATCGAAACCGGCCTCCTTGCGGAACCAGGCGACGCGCTGCTTGCCGTCGTCCGGGCCCTGCAGCGCTCCGAACCAGAAGTTCAGCACCTGCTGGGCTGCGGCCGGCGCGGTCAGGCGCTGCCACACGGGATGGTGCTGCAGATGGCGCTCCGCATAGCTGCATTCGGGCCGCAGCTGGAGAGCGCGCGGCGCCAGCCAGGCCAGCGCGTGTTCGATCAGGTGCGCGGCCAGGCCGCGGCCGCGCAGTGCCGGGTCGACGATCGTGTGGGTGAGGATGAACTGGCCCGGGGCCGATTCGTACTCGATGAAGAGCGTATGGCCGTCGATCTCGGCCGCGAAGCGGCGGCCTGTGGCGTCGTGGCGGATGTCCAGGGGCCCTGTCATCACCGCACCTCGCCGCCGAGCTGCTGCCACAGATAGCTGTATTCCAGCGCCTGCAGGGTGGCGCGCTGCTCGTTGTCGGCCGCGCCGCCATGGCCGCCCTCGATGTTCTCGTAGTACAGCAGCTCATGTCCCTGCTCCAGCATGCGCGCGGCCATCTTGCGCGCATGGGCCGGGTGCACGCGGTCGTCGCGCGTCGAGGTGGTGAACAGGATCTTCGGGTAGCGCTTGTGCGCCGCGACGTTCTGGTAGGGGCTGTAGCGCGCGATATGGGCCCAGTCGGCGGCCTCGTCGGGGTTGCCGTACTCGGCCATCCAGGAGGCGCCGGCCAGCAGCTGGTGGTAGCGCCGCATGTCCAGCAGCGGCACCTGGCAGACCACCGCGTTGAAGAGCTCGGGGCGCTGCGTCGCCACCGCGCCGACCAGCAGGCCGCCGTTGCTGCCGCCCATGATGCCCAGCTGCTGCGGGCGGCTGATGCCGCGCGCCACCAGGTCCTCGGCCACCGCGATGAAGTCCTCGTAGCTGCGCTGCTTGCGGTCCAGGATGGCGGCCTGGTGCCAGGCCGGACCGAACTCGCCGCCGCCGCGGATATTGGCCAGCACCAGCACGCCGCCCTGGGCATACCAGGCGCGGCCGAAGCCGCCCGAGTACCAGGGCTGCATGCTGACCTCGAAGCCGCCGTAGCCGTAGAGCAGGGTGGGGTTGCGGCCGTTCGCCGTCGCCCCCCGGGGCCAGATCACGAAATAGGGCACGGCCGTGCCGTCGGCGCTGCGGGCGAAGAACTGCTCGGCGCGCATGCCGGCGGCGTCGAACTGCGGCCGGCGGCTCTTCAGCGGCTCGCGTGCAGCCAGGCCGGCCGCCTTGCCGGCTTGTGCCAGCGCCAGCGTGTCGGGGGTCAGGAAATCGGTGTAGCTCAGCAGGTAATGCTCGGCCAGCGCATCCTCGTGCAGCTCGTTGTCGTGCAGGCTGGCGATGCCCAGCGTGCCCGGGAACGGCGCCTCGATGCGGCGATGCACCGGCTGCGTTCCGCCGAAGTCCCATTCCTCCAGCCGGCTGGCCACGTTGTCGGAGATGTTGAGGATCAGGTGCGAGCGGGTCAGCGTGTAGTCGGCCAGCGAGCGGGTGGGCGTGGGGGTGAACAGCGGCGTCAGCCGGCGTTCACCGGCCAGGTAGGCCGCGGCGTCGGCCAGCAGCAGGCTGCCGGCGACGAAGCGCTGGCCGCCGACCTCCCAGTCGCTGCGCAGGCTGATCAGCAGGCGCGGGCCCCAGAACTGCTCCTGGGCGTCGCTGGGCAGGTCCAGCTTGTGGAGCGCCGCGCCGCGCAGCAGGAAGTTGGCCTGGTTGTAGAAATCCAGCGCGCGCGTGAAGACCGTGCGCTCGAAGCCGGGCGTGTGGTCCACATGGACCGAGGCCGCGACATCCGCCTGCGCGCCCTCGAACACCGGGACGGCCTCGGCCAGCGGCGTGCCGCGCCGCCAGCGCTTGATGATGCGCACATAGCCCGAATCGGTCAGCGAGCCGGGGCCGAAGTCGGTGCCGACATAGATCTCGTCCGCGTTGATCCACTCGACCTGACTCTTCGCCTCGGGCAGGGCGAAGCCGTCGGGAATGAAGTGTTTCTCGACCAGGTCGAACTCGCGCACCACATGGGCATCGGCGCCGCCGCGCGACAGCGACACCAGGCAGCGCCGGTACTCGGGCGCCAGCGCCTGGGCGCCGGCGAAGACCCAGCTCTCGCCCTCGGCCGCACCCAAGGCGTCGAGGTCCAGCACCGTTTCCCAGGCCGGCTCGGGCCTGCGGTACTCGGCCAGGCTGCAGCGGCGCCACAGGCCGCGCTTGTGCTGCTCGTCCTGCCAGAGGTTGTAGAACCAGTCGCCGCGCCGGGCGATCGTGGGGATGCGGTCGCTGGCGTTCAGCACCTCCAGCAGCTCGCGGCGCAGCCCCGCATAGCCGGGGTGAACCTGCAGCTGGGCCAGGCTGAGCGCGTTGCGCTCGCGCACCCAGGCCAGGGCCCGCTCGCCCTGCACCTCCTCCAGCCAGAGGTAGGGGTCTTCTTGGTCTTGGAGGGGCAGGGCTTGCGACATCGGTGAAATCTCCCGGTTCAGTTCCCCGGGAGCTTAAGCGCTAGCGGCGTGATTTCGACCGAGGCGTTGGCAGTGGATACATAGATACCGCCGTCCTGCACCGTCACCTGCAGCTGCATGCTGCGTTCGGCCAGCGCCGCCAGGGCCTGCGACTGCTCGGCCGGGATCTGCCAGACCGTCAGCTTGGGCGCCCGGGTCAGCTTGTTCTGCAACTGGCTCCACCAGACCGGCGTGCTGCTGGCGTAGGAGATCACCGTGACCCGGTCGGCGCGGCCATGGGCCTTCATGATGCGGCGGTCGTCGGGCTGGCCCAGGTCGATCCAGTGCACCACGTCGCCGGTCAGGTCGAGCTGCCAGAGTTCCGGTTCGTCGACATCCGACAGGCCCTTGGTGAACTCCAGCCGGCCGCGCAGCTCGTCGGCGGGCACGTTCAGCGCGAAGGCCAGGATGCGCACCATCATGCGCTCGTCGGTCTCCGAAGGGTGGCGGGCAATGGTGAGGTTGTGATCACCGTAGACATGGCGGTCCATGTCGGCGATCTGCAGCTGGGCTTTGTGAATGGTGGCTTTGAGCGCCATGGCGGGCTGTGGGTTACGAGGCGAAACCGGGCATTATCCGTCCGTGGCATGATGCCGCCCTGGCGCCGCGGACCGGTGCCGTTCCATGTTGAGAGTCCTGCCCATGAAACGTATCCTGCTCTGCACCCTGATCGCCGCCGCCCTGCCTGCCCTGGCCCAGGTGGCGACCAATCCCAACGCCAAGGTCGACCCGAAGAACAACAAGGTCAGCCGCCCGGTCGTCGAGAAGCCCAAGGTCAAGCTGATGACGCGCGACGAGCTGCGCGCCTGCCTGATCCGCTTCGACAAGAACGAGGCCGAGGCCAAGGCGGTCAAGGCCGCGCAGGAGTCGAACACGCAGGAGCGCGCCGACATGGTCAGGGTCAAGAACGAGCTGACCCAGACCGGCCAGGCCCTGAACACCAACGCCACCGATCTAAAGACGGAGCGCGAGGACCTGATCAAGAGCCAGGACGGCCTGAAGGAACAGATGGCCAAGCTCGAGCGCGCCGACGCCGAGAAGCTGCTGAACGACTACAAGGCCAGGGCCGCCGCGCATGACGGCAAGATCGACGCCTACAACGCCGCCAAGGTCAAGTACGCCGAGGACGCGAAGGGCTTCGACGCCAAGGTCGAGACCCACAACAAGTCCACCAAGGAGCTGCAGACCCGCACCGAGGCCCACCTGGATGCGGTGGAAGACTGGAAGGACGAGTGCAGCAAGAAGTCCTACGACGAGGCCGACGAGATCGCCATCCGCAAGGAAATGGGCCAGGCCAAGAAGTAACGAACAACTCTTACCGGTCTTCGCATAGCCCGATCGCGGCGCCGCCCTCACCAGGCCGGCGCCGTTTTTACAATCGGCCTTCCACCTCACGGCCCCACGAAGGCCATATACACGAGACAAGCCATGAGCCACAGCGAAGCGCAAGCCGCCAATCCCCTGCTGCAAGACTGGAATGATCCCTACGGCCTGCCGCCCTTCGCGCGCATCGAGGCCGCGCATTTCGCCCCCGCCTTCGAGGCGGCGCTGCAGCAGCAGCGAGCCGAGCTTGACGCGATCGCCGACCAGGCCGCGGCGCCCAGCTTCGAGAACACGCTGGCCGCCTTCGATCGCAGCGGCCGGCTGCTGAGCAGGCTGGAGCATCTGTTCTACACGCTGTCCGCCTCGGCCACCTCGCCCGAGCTGCAGGCCGCCCAGCGCGCGCTGGCCGCGCCGCTGGCCGCCCATGGCAACGCGGTCTATATGCATGCCGCGCTGTTCAAGCGCGTCGCGGCCCTGCATGCCGAGCGCCAGGCGCTGGGGCTGACACCCGAGCAGCTGCGCCTGCTGGAGCGCGTGCACCTGGACTTCGTGCGCGCCGGCGCCCAGTTGCAGGGCGCGGCCCAGGCCCGCTATGCCAAGGTGGTGGAGCGTCTGGCCGAGCTGAACACGCAGTTTGCGCAGAACGTGCTGGCCGACGAGAGCGGCTATCAGCTGGTGCTGCAGGGCGAAGCCGAGCTTGCCGGCCTGCCGGACTTCGTGTGCGCCGCCGCGCGCCAGGCGGCGGTGGAGCGCGGCCTGGCGGAGGGCCAGCATGCGATCACCTTGTCGCGTTCGCATATCGTGCCCTTTCTGACCTTCAGCGAGCGCCGCGACCTGCGCGAGCAAGCCTGGCGCGCCTGGGTCGGCCGCGGCGAGCAGGCCGGCGAGACCGACAACCGCGCCGTGGCCCGGGAAATCCTGACCCTGCGCAACGTGCAGGCGCGCCTGCACGGCCATGCCTGCTATGCCGACTACGCGCTGGCCGACACCATGGCCGGCACGCGCGATGCGGTGCAGGGCCTCTTGAGCCAGGTCTGGGAGCCGGCCAAGGCCGCCGCCGAGGGCGAGCGCCGGCTCCTGGAAGGCATGATGGCCTCGCTGGGCCATGACTTCGCGCTGGAGGCCTGGGATTGGCGCTTCTATGCCGAGAAGGTGCGCAAGCTGCGCTACGAGCTCGACGAGGCCGAGGTCAAGCCCTATTTCCCGCTGGACGCGATGGTGCAGGCGCTGTTCGACTGCGCGCAGCGCCTGTTCGGCCTGCGCTTCGTCGCTCGGCCCGAGGTGGCCGGCTATCACGCCGATGTCAGGGTCTACGAGGTGCAGGGTGCCGACGGCCAGGCCCGCGGTGTCTTCCTGCAGGACAACTTCGCGCGCAGCACCAAGCGCAGCGGCGCCTGGATGAATGCGCTGCGCTGGCAGGCGCGAGGCATCGTGGATAAGGACGGCCGCGGCGCGCTGCCGGTGATCCTGAACAACAACAACTTCGCCAAGGGCGCGCCGGGCGAGCCGACCCTCTTGAGCTTCGACGACGCGCGTACCCTGTTCCATGAGTTCGGCCATGGCCTGCACGGCCTGCTGTCGAACGTGGAGTTCGAGCGCCTGTCGGGCACCCAGGTGCTGCGCGACTTCGTCGAGCTGCCCTCGCAGATCTTCGAGCATTGGATCAACGAGCCCGAGGTGCTGAAGCAGCATGCGCGCCATTACAAGACCGGCGAAGCGATCCCCGATGCGCTGCTGGCCAAGATCAAGGCTGCCGAGCTGTTCAACCAGGGCTACGAGGCCGTGCGCTACACCGCCAGCGCCCTGGTCGACATGGCCGCGCATGCGCTGACCGAGGCCTCGCCGGAAGGGGCGGGCCCGGACATCACCGAGTTCGAGGCCAAGACCATGGCGGCCTATGGCCTGCCGGCCGCGATCGGCATGAACCACCGCCTGGCGCATTTCCAGCACCTGTTCAGCGGCAGCGGCTATGCGGCCGGCTATTACGTCTATATGTGGGCCGAGGTGCTGGACGCGGATGGCTACGAGGCTTTCAAGGAGGCCGGCAGCCCTTTCGATCCGACGGTGGCGGCCCGGCTGCTGACCCATATCTACGCCAGCGGCAACAGCCGCGAGCCGCGCGAGGCCTACCGCGCCTTCCGCGGCCGCGATGCCCAGGTCGAGCCGATGCTGCGCGGCCGCGGCTTGGTCTGACGGGAACTCGGGTCGCTCAGGCGCCCGCTGGAAAGCGGGCGTCCAGGCCGGCGAGGAAGCGCTTGAAGTCGATCGGCTTGGTCCAGTAGTCGGTGAAGCCGGCGTCCAGCGCGCGCCGGATGTCCTCGGGCATTGCATTGGCCGACAGCGCGATGCAGGGGATGGCCGCGGTCAGCGAGTCCAGCCGCAGGCGGCGCAGCACCTCGTAGCCATCGGTATCGGGCAACTGCATGTCCAGCAGGATCAGGTCGGGCAGTTGCTCGCGCGCACGCGCCAGCCCCTGGGCACCATCTTCGGCGCATTGCAGGTTCAGATGCGGGCGCTGCGCCACCAACTCCTGCACCACCAGCTGGTTGATCGGGTTGTCCTCGATATAGAGCAGGCGGCCGGCGCAGGGCAGGTTAGGGACGGTATCGGGGAAAAGCTGGGAATCGGGCACGGCGGGAGGCGGGCGGGCGGAGGCTGGGACGGCATCAACTGTAGCGCCTGAAGATCAAGGGTTAACCCTTGGTGTCGTCACCAAGGCCCAGGCATCGCGCCCAATCGTGCATCGGTCGTGGCTCGGTGGGGCCGGGCAACTGGTGTCATCATGCGAGCCTCGATGGACGAGCCGCAGGATTTGCAGCGATGAGGACCGAACAGAAGTACGCGATGGTGACCGGCGCCGGCAGCGGCATCGGCCGGGCCTGTGCCCAGGCCCTGATGGGCGCCGGCTATACCGTGGCCCTGGTGGGGCGGCGCGTCGAGCCGCTGGAGGAGACGGCGCGGGCCGTGCCCGGCCGCGGCGTGGTGATGGCCGCCGACGTGAGCCAGCCCGAGGCCGTGCGCGCGCTGTTCACGCGCGTGCAGGCCGAGTTCGGCCGGCTCGACCTGCTGTTCAACAACGCCGGCATGTCGGCGCCCGCGGTCGCGATCGACGAACTGAGCTTCGAGCAATGGCAGGCGGTGGTGAACGTCAATCTCACGGCCAGCTTCCTCTGTGCCCAGGCGGCCTTCCGGCTGATGAAGACGCAGTCGCCGCGCGGCGGCCGCATCATCAACAACGGCTCGATCTCGGCCCATGCGCCGCGGCCCAACTCGGCGCCCTACACCTCGACCAAGCATGCGATCACCGGGCTGACCAAATCGCTGGCACTGGACGGCCGCGCGCATGACATCGCCTGCGGCCAGATCGACATCGGCAATGCGCTGACCGACATGGCCTACAAGATGACCCAGGGCGTGCCGCAGGCCCATGGTCAGATCGCCGTGGAGCCGACCATGGACGTGCAGCATGTGGCCCAGGCCCTGCTGCACATGGCCTCGCTGCCGCTGTCGGCCAATGTCTTGAATATGACGGTGATGGCCACATCTATGCCCTTCGTCGGCCGCGGCTGAGCCGAGACCGAGAACGGCCCTGCGGCCTGTTCGACGCTCGGCGAAGGCCGGACCATGTCCGGCATGGGCCGGCCGGCGATCTGCGCCCTGTTGAAGAAAGAACCGCTTGATGCTCTCTGCCCTCGTCTCGTTCGCCGTGCGTCTGCTGCTGACCGTGGCCACCGTGGTGCTGGTGCTGGCCCTGATGGGCGTGGCCCTGGTCACGATGCTGGGCCTGATGCTCTGGAGCCTGATCCGCGGCCGCAAGCCGGTGATCGACGTGTCGGGCTTCGAGCGGGCACGCCAGTTCCGGCCCGGTATGCGGCCAGGCGCGCGGGCCGCCCACAAGCCGGTGGGCGAGGTGGTCGACGTCGAGGTGCGCGAGGTCGAGCCGAGCCGGACCAGGCTGGAGCCTTGACGGGGCTTACCAGCGCTTGCTGCTCAGCTCTTCCAGGATCTCGCCGTAGATGCGGTAGCGCGAGGCACTGATCGCGCCGGCTTCCAGCGCCGTGCGCACGCCGCAGCCGGGTTCGTGCTGGTGGCTGCAGTTGTAGAAACGGCAGTCGCCCGCATGGGCGCGCAGATCGGGCATCAAGAGCGGCAGCTGCGCCGGCTCGATCTGCCTGAGCCCGAATTCCTGGAAGCCCGGCGAGTCGATCAGGGCGGTGCGCGGCCGTCCCGCGTCGGCGCCGTCGACCCAGTACCACTGCGTGGTGGTGGTCGTGTGGCGGCCCGAGTTCAGCGCCTGGGAGATGTCGCCCACCTGGGCCTGGGCGTCGGGGATCAGCAGATTGATCAGGGTGCTTTTTCCGGTGCCGCTGGGGCCCAGCACGAAGGTGCTCTTGCCCTGCAGCCAGGGCTGCAGCAGCGCGCGGGAACCCTCGCGGTCGGCCTTCAGCGCGACCTCCATCACCTCCAGGCCCATGTCCCGGTAGGGCTGCAGGCGCTCGCGCGCGGCGGCGGTGCCGGGCAGGTCGGTCTTGTTCAGCGCGATGCGCGCGCTGATGCCGGCGCTCTCAGCCGCGATCAGCGCGCGCGCCAGCTGGCTCTCGCTGAACACCGGCTCCACGGCCACCAGCACCAGCAGCTGGTCGAGATTGGCCGCGAAGCTCTTGGTCTTCCATTCGTCCTGGCGGAACAGCAGGTTGCGGCGCGGTTCCACCGCCTCGATCACGCCCTCGTCGCCGGTGGGGGCCCAGCGCACCTGGTCGCCCACCACGCAGTCGCTCTTCTTGCCGCGCGGATGGCAGACATGGCGCCGCCCCTCGGCGTCCTCGACGATGTAGTGACGGCCATGGCCGCGCACCACCAGGCCCAGGTCCAGCGCCTGGAATTTCGTCATGCGCCCTCGGCCTCGGGCAGGGCCGAGACCTGCGCCGCGCAGATGAAGTCGTTGGCCGTCAGACCCTTGGCGCTGTGGGTGCTGAAGCTGACGGTGCAGGCGCCATAGCTGACCATCAGTTCGGGATGGTGGTCCTGGGCATGGGCCAGTTCGGCCACCGCGTCGACGAAGGCCATGGTCTGGTAGAAGTTGTCGAAGCGGAAGGCGCGCGCGATCAGCTTGTGTTCGGCATCGGGCAGCCAGCCGGGCACCTGGTCCAGCCAGGTCTGCAGCTGGGCGGGGTCTATCGGCTCACGCTGGGGCGTGCATTGGGCAAGCAGCAGGTTCATGGGGCTGGGCTCTTCACAGGGCAGCAATGGCGGCGAGGCGTTCGCTGGCCGGGGGATGGGAATAGTAGAAGCGCGCGTAGACCGGGTCCGGCGTCAGGGTGCCGGCATTGTCCTCGTGCAGCTTCAGGAGGGCCGAGGCCAGGTCGGCACCGCTGGCCTGGGCGCAGGCATAGGCATCGGCCTGGAACTCGTCGCGCCGCGACAAGGTGCTGGCCAGCGGCGTCAAGAAGAAGCCGAACACCGGCAGCACCAGCAGGAACAGCAGCAGGGCCAGCGCATCGTTGGGGCGCGGGCCGTCCAGATTGGGCTGCACGCCGAAGGCCAGGTAGAAAGCCGGCTGGCTGCTGAGCCAGCCCAGCAGCGCAAAGCCGGCCAGGCTCAGCGCGAACATCGTCAGCATGCGCTTGGTCACATGCTTGTGCTTGAAGTGGCCCAGCTCATGGGCCAGCACCGCCTCGACCTCGGCGCCCGACAGGCGCGCCAGCAGGGTGTCGAAGAACACCACGCGCTTGGCCGCGCCGATGCCGGTGAAATAGGCATTGCCATGGGCCGAGCGGCGGCTGCCGTCCATCACGAACAGGCCCTTGGCCGCGAAGCCGCAGCGCGCCATCAGGCCCTCGACCCGCTCGCGCAGGCCCCCGTACCGATCTTCGGCCAGCGGCTCGAACTTGTTGAACAGCGGCGCGATCACGGTGGGGTAGAGCACCATGATCAGCAGGTTGAAGCCCATCCAGGCGCCCCAGGCCCACAGCCACCACAGGCTGCCGGCCGCGCCCATCAGCCACAGGATCAGGGCGGCGAGCGGCAGGCCGATCAGCGCGCCGACCAGGGCGCCCTTGGCCGCGTCGGCCAGATAGAGTCGCCAGTTCATGCGGTTGAAGCCGAAACGCTGTTCGATGCGGAAGGTGTTGTAGAGCTCGAAGGGCAGGTCCAGCAGCGCGCCGATCACCGCGAAGGCGGCGATCAGGAGCAACTGGTAGGCCATGCCCTCCAGCCCGAGGCCGATCAGCCCGCGGTTCAGCAGGTCGAGCCCGCCCAGCAGGGTCCAGCCCAGCAGCAGCACGGCATTGAAGGCCAGGCTCAGCAGGCCGAAGCGCGCCCTGGCGACCGTGTAGTCGGCGGCCTTCTGGTGCGCGGCCAGCGGCACGGTGGCCGCGAAGGCGGCGGGCACGGCATCGCGGTGGCGCACCACATGGCGCACCTGGCGGCCGTTCAGCCAGAGCTTCAGGCCCAGCGACAGCAGCAGGGCCGCGGCGAAGGCCAGGCTCAGATGGAAGGGGTTCAAGGGCACAAGAAAATTCGCGGACTGCATGGCCTGGAGTGTAGGGCTGCGACAATGCGCGCCCAAGGCGCATTGCGACCATTGCGAGCGCAATGACGCCAACCCAAGGACAAGGAACGACCAAGCCATGAGCGAGAACCCCCTGCTGGCCTGCAACGACCAGAACCTGATCTGGATCGATCTGGAGATGACCGGCCTGTATCCCGACCGCGACCGCATCATCGAGGTGGCGGTGGTTGTGACCGACCCGCAGCTGACGGTGCGCGTCGAGGGGCCGGTGTTCGCCATCCACCAGAGCGACGCCACGCTGGACGCGATGGACAACTGGAACAAGGGCACGCATGGCAAGAGCGGCCTGATCGACCGTGTCAAGGCTTCCACCATCAGCGAGGAACAGGCCGCGGTCCAGGTGATCGATTTCCTGAAGGCCTATGTGCCCAAGGGCAAGTCGCCGATGTGCGGCAACAGCATCTGCCAGGACCGCCGCTTCCTGGCCAACTACATGCCCAGCCTGGAAGATTTCTTCCACTATCGCAATCTCGACGTGTCCACGCTGAAGGAGCTGGCGCGGCGCTGGAAACCCGGCATCATCGACGGCTTCAAGAAGGCGCAGAAGCACACCGCGATGGCCGACATCCACGAGTCGATCGACGAACTCGCCTATTACCGCGAGCATTTTCTGAGCCTCTGATCTTTCGCAGCATTTCGCGATGAGCAGTACCCGCCGCCCCGCAGCGCTCTGGGCGGCTTTCGACTTTCCGCGCCACCCGCTGTCCCGCGAGGACGGCGAGCGCCTGCGCGGCGCCTTCTACACGGCGCCGGCACGGCGCCTCGTCGCGCGCACGGCGGCCGAGCTGTGCGCGGTGATCGACGCCGCCCATGCCGCGGCGCGCGCCGGCGCCTGGGTGCTGGGCGGCCTGCGCTACGAGGCGGCGCCGGTCTTCGACGCGGCGCTGGTCGCGCCGATGCCGGAGGGGCCGCTGGCCGAGTTCCAGGTCTGGGACGGCGAGCCCGAACCCTGGCCGGAGTTTGAGCCCGAGGCCATGCCGCTGTCGGCCTGGCTGGACGCGCTGGACGACGCGGCCGAGGTCGCGCAGATCGAGCGCGTGCGCGAATGGATACGCGCGGGCGACTGCTACCAGGTCAACCTGACGACGCGGCTGAGTGCCGCGCCACGACCAGGCTTCGAGCTGGCGCGCTATTTCCTGGCCCTGCAGGCGGCCCAGCCGGGCGGCTTCGCGCTGTATCTGAGAGAGCCGGGCGTGGCCAGCGTCTCGCCCGAACTGTTCTTCGACTGGCGGCCGCTGCCCGAGAGCGAGGGCGCCCCCCACACCTGGCTGATCGCCGCCCAGCCGATGAAGGGCACGGCGCCGCGCGGCGCCGACCGTGCCGGCGACGAGGCGGCCCAGACCTATCTGCGCACCAGCGAGAAGGAGCGCGCCGAGAACCTGATGATCGTGGACCTGCTGCGCAACGACCTGTCGCGCATCGCGGTGACCGGCTCGGTGCGGGTGCCGCGCCTGTTCGAGCTGCATGCCCTGTCCACGGTCTGGCAGATGACCTCCACCGTCACCGCGGTGGGGCGCGGCGGCCTGACGCTGGCGCAGCTCTTCGCTGCGCTGTTCCCCTGCGGCTCGGTCACCGGTGCGCCCAAGGTGCGGGCCATGCAGATCATTGCCGAGCTCGAGCAGCGGCCGCGCGGCTGGTATTGCGGCGCCCTGGGTCTCATGCAGCCGGGCGGGGCGGCCACCTTCAATGTGCCGATCCGGACCGTGGAGACCGCGCCGGACGGCGACCTGCAATGCGGCATCGGCAGCGGCATCACGCTGGATTCGCAGGCCCCGGCCGAGATCGCCGAGTGGCGCGCCAAGACCCGCTTCCTGCTGCGCGCCGAGCGGCCCATCGCGGCGCTGGAGACCCTGAGGCTGGAGCAGGGCGTCTATGCGCGCCTGGAGCTGCACCTGGCGCGCCTGCAGCGCTGCGTGCGCCATTTCGGCCTGAGCTGGTGCGGCGACTGCGTGCGCGCCCTGCTGGCCAAGACGGCGCGCGAGCACCCCGACGGGGTCTGGCGCGTGCGCCTGACCCTGGCGCGCGCGGCCAAGCTGGCGGTCGAGCTGCAGCCGCTGAGCGCCACGCCGCAGCCGGTGCTGCTGGCGCTGGCCGATCGGCCGATCGCCACCACCGGACCGGCGGCCGAATTCATCCAGCACAAGACGACGCGCCGCGAACTCTACGAGGCCTTGGCCGCGGACAAGCCGGCCGGCGCCTTCGATGTGCTGCTGTGGAACGAAGCGGGCGAGCTGACCGAAGGCACCTTCGGCAATATCGCCCTTGAAATCGAGGGCCGGTGGCTGACGCCGCGCGCCGCTGCCGGGCTGCTGCCCGGCGTGCTGCGCGAGGAGCTGCTGGCGCAGGGCCGCGTCCGCGAGGCGCGGCTCGGCAAGAACGATCTGGCGCGGGCCACCCGGCTCGCCTTTTTCAACAGTCTGCGCGGCTGGCTCGAGGCCCGGCTGCTGCAGGCCGAGGGCGGCAACCCTTCAGAGACCGCGCAGCCGGCAACGCCGCCCGTACCCACCCATCGAGATGACAACAACGACTAGCCCCAAGCGCCGCAGCCCGGCGCGCAGCAAGACCGTGGCCGCGAAGGCCGAAGCCGCGCCCGTCGAGACGGTCGAGGCACCGGCAGCGAAACCGGCGCGCAAGCGTGCCCCGGCCCCGGCGCCGGTCGAGCCCGTGAGCGAGGCCGTGCCGGCCAAGCGCTCGACCCCGCGCAAGAAGGCCGCGGCCGCGGTGGCCGTGCCGCCGACGCCGGTTGAGCCGGTGGAGCCGGGAGCAGTGGCCGAAGCGGCCGAGGTCAAGAAAGCGCCGGCCAAGCGCGCCCGCAAGGCCGCCGCGCCCGTGGTCCAGGCGGCACCGGTGCCCGAACCTGCGCCCGAACCCGCGCCTGCAGCGAAAAAGGCCGCCGGCCGCCGCAAGCCCAAAGCCGAAGTGCCGCCAGCGGCCCCGCCGGCCGAACCCGCTGCGCCGCCGCGCTACAGCCTGGGCTCGCGCGAGGACGAGGGCGTGTTCGGCGACTACGAGCTGCTGGACCGCGAGCAGGCCACGGCCTATCGCCTGCGCCTGCTGGGGCCGATGGCCTGGCGCTGCGACTGCGCGCTGCATGCCGTGCAGGCCGACTGCGAGCATGGCGAGGCCCTGTTGAGCCTGTTGCCGCTGGAGCAAATCGCCCGGCTCGATGCCGGCTGGCCGGCCCGCGAGGCCGAGGTCTGGCTGCTGGAGCAGGGCGGCGAGCGCCGGCTGCAGTGGGTGCCGGGCCTGGCGGTGCCCGCTGCATTGAACGAGCTGGCCCGGCCGCCGCTGGACGAGCAGCTGCGCCTGCCCGCGGAGCAGGCGCATGGCTGGCTGCAGGCGCTGCTGGACGAGGCCCGCGGCGAAGGCGTGCCGCTGCGCGTTGCCCCCGAGATCTGGACGCAGCTCGGCTGGGCGCGCGATGCGCAGGCGCGCGTGCAGCGCCTCGAACCCCTGCTGCAGGAGCCCGGCGCGCTCGCCGCCCTGCTGCAGGAGCCGCTGCCCGCCTATCAATGGGAGGCCGCGCTGTTCGCGGTCTGCGCCGGCCGGGCCCTGCTGGCCGACGATCTGGGTCTGGGGCAGCGCGGCGCGGCGATCGCGGCGATCGCGCTGTGGGCGCGCTATTTCGGTGTCGAGCCCGCGCTGGTGATCGCGCCGGCGGCCCGGCAGGAAGGCTGGCGCCGCGATATCCAGCGCCTGCTGGGCGAATGGCCGGCCAGCCTGACGCTGGCCGAGCAGGCGCCCGGCGGTGGCCGCGGGGCCAGGCCGCAGCTGCTGGTGGTGGATGCGCTCGACGGTCTGGACGATGCGGGCCTGCAGGCCCTGCGCGCGCTGGACGTGGCCCAGCTGCTGCTGATCTGCGAGCAGGAGCCGCTGGCCGATGCCCGGCTGGGCCGCTGGATCGACTGGCTCGACGCCGCGCGGCGCGGCCCGGCGTCCCGCCTGGCCGCGCTGCCGGCCGATGCCAGCAAGAAGGCGCGGCGCGAGGCCTTGCAGACCGTGCTGCTGTCGCGCCGCAAGCGCGAGCTGCAGGAGCAGCTGCCGGCGGCCTTGTCGCAGCCGCGCTGGCTGCAGCCGGGCGGCCCGAGCCAGCCGCAGGCCGCGCTGCTGCAGCTGCAAGCCCTGGTCGAGCGCTGGCAGCGCCTGCGGTTCCTGGGCGCGGCCGAGCAGCAGCAGCTGTTGCAGGCCCTGACCTTGCTGCCGCCCTCGTCGCGTCACGCGTTGACGGCCAAGGCCGAAGCGGTGCTGGCGCTGCAGGGCGAGTGGCTGCCGGCGGCGGCGGCGCGTCTGCTGGTGTGTGCCCAGTCCGAGACCCTGCTGGACAGCCTGGCGCAGGCGCTCACGGTGCGCAAGCTGGCGGTGCGGCGCCTGCGCGCCGGCGGTGGCCAGGACGCGGTGCTGCAGGCCTGGCGCGCCGCGGGCGGGGCGGTGCTGCTTGCCAGCGACGCCGCGCTGGCGGCCCATGCCGGCGGCCTGGGCGAGGCCAGGCTGGCCCTGGTTCATGCCGACCTGCCGTGGAGCGGCGCGCAGCCCGAACAGCGCCTGCGTCGGGCCTGCGGCGAGGCGGCGCGCGGCGTGCCGGTGGCCCAGTTGCTGGTCGAGGGCTCGCCGGATCGTGCGCTGCTGGCGGTCCAGCAGCGGGGCGTGAGCTTCCCGGCCTGGCTGGACGCGCCGCCGGCCTGGCTGGGCGAGGCCCAGCTGGCCGAGCTGATGCCGGCGCTGCAGGCCCTGCTGGCGGCGCTTTAAGCCGTCGCCGCGGCTTGGCGCTCGCGCAGCGCGCGCAGCAGGGCGGCCACCTCGGCGTCGGGCCGGGCCGGACATTTGCGGTAGACCGCGCCGTCCGGCGTGCGCGCCAGCAGCTTCATCGTGACCAGCTCGCGCCGCAGGGTGCAGTGGTCGCCGAAGCAATGCCGGGCCTGCAGGATATGGTTGACCTCGCGCTCGGTGTAGGGGCGTTTGGCATCGAAATGCAGCCACAGGCCCCACAGTGCCTGGCGCTGCACGCTGAACTTGGTGGGCCAGCGCATCAGCCGGCCTTGCGCATCGAACTGGCGCAGCGCCCGGTCGGCCGTCTCGCTCAGCGCGGGATGGCGCGGGCCGCGCGCCGGCGCCTGGCGCAGGCGCTCGGGCAGGCGGCCCGGCGCATTGGGCGCTTGGGGCGCTTGGGGCTCCAGCGCCCTCAGCGCCTTCAGCGCCTGCAGATTGCGGTGGCCGGCGGCACGCGCCAGCATGTTCAAGAGGCTCAGGTGGCTGGGCAGATGCTCGGCCGGGGTGGCTTCGGCGAGCTGCTTGCGCAGCAGCTTGGCGAAGGCCGACAGGTCCGGCACGGTGCAGGCAATGAGTTCACGGGGCATGGATCAGCACTCCATCGCCATGTGCGCAAGGCCTGTCGTCACAACAGGGGCTGGGCTTGCCGGCTTGCAGCCAGGGGCACAGGGCGCCACGTGACATGCAGGGGAATCAAAGGCAGGTTTAGCTCGCGAGCGGGCTCGCGCGGCAAGGCCTGGGTGAACTGCCGACCGGCTCGAAGTATAGATACAGGCGCCGGCATGGTCGAGGGACTTGCTAGTAAAAACCCTAGCGTGCTATGATTGCGGCTTCGTTGCAGTTTGGCTGCTTCGATTCGTTCGTCTCCTCTGACCTCGTTCAGGCCGTTTCTGGTCCCCCTGACCAGCCCACAAACGACGCGCTGAACACCCTCGGGTTCGGTCGGCGGCGATGCCGTCGCTATGACTGTTCCCCGGCGCCGCATGAGGCTCTCCCCTTTGACGGGACCCTCGATGTACGACGCGAGCTTTCTCCCAGCGACTTGACCTGCCTGTCACGCAATAGCGTGGCCGGCGCGTGCTTTTGCCCATACACAAGCGGGGCAGGGTACGGCTTTGTTGAAAGAAAAGACAATGAGTTTCGAAAATCTGGGCCTGCATGAAGCCCTGCTGCGCGCCGTCAAGGATTCCGGCTACGAGAACGCCACCGAGGTCCAGACCGAGGCGATCCCGCCGGCGCTGCAGGGCCAGGACCTGATGGTCAGCTCGCGCACCGGCTCGGGCAAGACCGCCTCCTTCATCCTGCCGGCGCTGCACAAGATCCTGGCCGCGCGCGGTGACAACGGCAACGGCTTCCAGAAGCGCGAGAAGGGCAAGATCTACGGCCCCAAGGTGCTGGTGCTGGCGCCGACCCGCGAGCTGGCGATGCAGGTTTCCAAGGCCGCGCAGACCTACGGCCGCCATGTGCAGGGCCTGAAGGTCGCCACCGTGCTGGGCGGCATGCCCTATGCGCTGCAGATCCGCCAGCTGAGCGGTCCGCTGGACATCCTGATCGCCACCCCCGGCCGCCTGCTGGACCATCTGCAGTCGGGCAAGTGCGTGCTGGACAACGTCGAGATGCTGGTGCTGGACGAGGCCGACCGCATGCTGGACATGGGCTTCATCGACGACATCAAGACGGTGGCCGAGGCCACCCCGGCCACGCGCCAGACCGTGATGTACAGCGCCACCTTCGCCGGCCATGTGGGCCGCCTGGCGCATGACCTGCTGAACGACCCGCTGCGCATCGATGTGGCCTCGCACACCGACACGCACGAGAACATCACCCAGCGCCTGCACTGGGCCGACAACAACAACCACAAGGACCAGTTGCTGGAGTCCATCCTGGCCGAGCGCGATCTGGACCAGGCCGTGGTGTTCACCTCCACGCAGCGCGATGCCGACTGGCTGGCCGAGCGCCTGCAGGAGATCGGCCACGCCGTCGCCCCGCTGCACGGCGGCATGCCGCAGGGCCGCCGCAACCGCACCTTGATGGCGCTGCGCCGTCGCGAGCTGCGCGTGCTGGTGGCCACCGACGTCGCCGCGCGCGGCATCGACGTGCCGACCATCACCCACGTGATCAACTACGGCCTGCCGATGAAGGCCGAGGACTATGTGCACCGCATCGGCCGCACCGGCCGTGCCGGCCGCGAAGGCCTGGCCGTGACCCTGGCCGTGCGCGACGATGTGTCGATGATCCGCCGCATCCAGCAGTTCACGACCCAGCAGATCCCGGTGGCGCAGATCGCCGGCCTGGAGCCCAAGACCCAGGAGCCGCGCATCTTCCCGCCGCGCCAGGGCAATGAAGGTTTTGGCGAGCGCGGCCGGTTTGATGACCGCCGTCCGGGCTTCGCGCCCAAGGGCGACAAGCGCTTCGGCAGCAAGCCCTTCCAGCGTGAAGGTGGCCAAGGCGGCGGCTATGCCGGCAACAAGCCCTTCCACGGCGGTGGCGGCAAGGCCTTCGGCCGTGACGTGGGCCAGCAGGGCGGCCAGCGCGACTTCGCACCGCGTGGCGGCGAGGGCTTCGAGCCGCGCCGCGACTTCGGCGACCGCAAGCCCTTCGACCGCAGCGGCGGCGAGCGCGGCTTCGAGAACAAGGGCTTTGCTCCGCGCGGCGACCGTCCCTCCTATGGCGACAAGCCCGGCTTCGGTGGCGGTAAGCCTTCCTTCGGCGGCAAGCCCGGTTTTGGCGGCAAGCCTTCCTTCGGCGGCCACCGTGATGGCGGCAACTTCGGCGGTGGCGAGAGCCGCGGCTTCGGCGGCGAGCGTCGCGGCCCCGCCGGCCCAGGCGCCAAGCGCAACGGTCCGCCCGCCGGCGGCCCGCGCCGCAGCGGTTTCGGCCGCTGATCGCACCCGGCTGTGAGCACAACAAGGCCCGCGCAAGCGGGCCTTTTTTCTTGTGGCACAGTGCTCGCCGCATGACGCTCGACGACGATGAGACAGCAAGGAAAACTGATCCAGTGGGATGACACCAAGGGCTACGGCTTCATCGCCCCCGACGCGGGCGGGCCCAAGCTCTTCGTCCACATCAAGGCCTTCGGCCTGCGGCCGAACCGACCCTTCGTCGGTGAACGCCTGTCCTACCTGCCGGGCAGCGACGCCCAGGGCAAGGCGCGGGCACTCGGGGTGCAGAGCCTGGAACCGCGGCCGGCCGCCGCCGCGCCGCCGGCCGCGACGCGCCGCGAGGCCCTGCGGGGCGCCAGCCTCTGGCTGATCCCGGGTTTTGCGCTGCTGGTGCTGCTCACGCATCTGGCCTTCGGCCTGCCGCACTGGTTGTGGGGCTGCTATCTGGCGATGAGCCTGGCCAGCTTCATCGTCTATGCCGGCGACAAGCGCGCAGCACGCCTGAACCAGTGGCGTGTTTCCGAAACCACCCTGCACGGGCTGGCCCTGGCCTGCGGCTGGCCCGGCGCGCTGCTGGCCCAGCAGCTGCTGCACCACAAGTCGACCAAGCCGGAGTTCCGTCGCCTGTTCTGGCTGACGGTGATCCTCAACGTGCTGGGCTTTGTGCTGATCTTCACGCCGCTGGGCGCGCGGCTGCTGGCGCCCTATGTGTCCTGATGTGACGCTCGAGCCGCTGCGCGCTGCCGATGTGCCGGCCGTGCTGGCCCTGCAGGCCCGGTGCTACGAGCCGCAGTTCCTGGAGGGCGCCGCGGCCTTTGGCTCCAAGCTGACGGCGGCCGCGGCCTTCGAGACCTGCTGGATGGCCTGGCGCGGCAGCATGCCGCTGGCCTATCTGCTGAGTATGCCAGCCTGCTTGGAGAGCCTGCCGGCGCTGAATGCGCCGCACTGGGCGCCGCCGGCGCGGCCGCGCCTGCTCTATCTGCACGACATGGCGGTGGCGCCCGAGGCGCGCGCGCTGGGCCTGGCCGGCCGGCTGCTGGCGCAGGCGGAGCAGCGCGCCGGCGTGCTGGGCCTGGCCGAGCTGGCCCTGGTGGCGGTGCAGGGCTCCGAGCCCTACTGGCAGCGCCGCGGTTTCGCGACGCTCGGCGCGTTGCCCGCGCGGCTGGCGGCCAAGCTGACCAGCTTCGGCGAACAAGCGCGGTTCATGCGGCGCCGCCTGGTCTGAGCGTCAGCGGACGTCGCCGAAGCGAAAGCTCGAGGCCGTGACGCCGCCCATGAAGGCGTCCTCGTGGTAGATCAGCGCGCCGGCCTCGGCCTCGGCGGCGCCCACCGCCACCATCAAGGGCAGCAGATGGTCCTCGCGCGGATGGGCCTGGCGTGCCGCCGGGGCTTCGCTCCATTGCGCAAGCAGGGCGCTGCGCTCGGCCGGCGTCGCCTGCGTCAGGGCCTGCTGCAGCCAGGCGTCGAACTGCCCGGAGGCCATCTTGGCCGCCGGGCCGAAGGCGCGCAGATTGTGATAGCTCAGCCCGCTGCCGACGATCAGCACGCCCTGGTCGCGCAGCGGCGCCAGCGCGCGGCCCAGCGCCAGGTGCGTGGCGGGGTCGTAACCCTGCTGCAGCGAGAGCTGCAGCATCGGCACGTCGGCCTCCGGGTACATCGGGAACATGGTCGTGAAGGCGCCATGGTCGAAACCCTGTTCGGCGTTCAGCGCGCTGGGCAGGCCGGCGGCCTCGATCATGCCCCGAACCTGCGCGGCCAGCACCGGGTCGCCTGGCGCCGGGTACTGGATCTGATAGGTGTGGGGCGGAAAGCCGCCGTAGTCGTAGACCATCGGCGGATGCTCGGCGGCCATCACCTCGAAGCGCGGCGCCTCCCAATGGCCCGAGACCATCAGCACCGCGCGCGGCTTGCCGCCCAGTTCCTGCGGGATGCGCTTCAGCGAGGCCTCCAATGCGTGGAAGTTCGCGCGGAAGGGGCCGTCCATATAGGGCCAGGGGCCGCCGCCGTGCGACAGGAAGTAGGTGGGGAGTCGGGTCTGAGCCATGGTGATGCGTCCTTCAGCCTTGCTTGCTTCCCAGTCTGAGGCCTGGCGCCGCATGCGGGGTAGGCGCCCATTGAGCGCAGCATTCAAAAATCGGCAACGGTGGCATGGCTCTTGCAAAAAGGCCTGCATGCAAGAAAAGCGGGCAGGGCCGGCACGATCTTTGTGCGGTGCGCCCGTTTCGAATGCGAACACCCCGGGAATGCACCGCGATGAAGCGCTGGCGGTCCCGGGGCCGACCGCCCGACCCGTTCCGATCCGGAGATTCCTCATGCAACGCCGCCATCTCGCCGCCCTCCTGTCCCTCACCGCCCTGGGCCTCGCCTCGCTGGGTGCCCAGGCGCAGACCGCGCTGGACACCATCCTGGCCAAGAAGCAGATCAATATCGCCGTGCCCACCGACTATCCGCCCTACGGCTATGTCGGCACCGATCTGCAGCCCCAGGGCCTGGACATCGAGATGGCCAAGCTGATCGCCGCCAAGCTGGGCGTCAAGGTCGAGCTGGTGCCGGTGTCGAGCGCCAACCGCATCCCCTATCTGCAGACCAGGAAGGCCGATCTGGTGATCTCCACCCTGGGCAAGAACCCCGAGCGCGAGAAGGTGATCGACTTCACGGCCGCCTACGCGCCGTTCTATCAGGCCGTGTTCGGCCCCAAGAGCATGGCCATCAAGGCCTGGGGCGATCTGTCCGGCAAGACCGTGGCCGTGACCCGCGGCGCGATGGAGGACCAGGAACTGGCCAAGGTGGCGCCCGCCGACCTGCAGGTGCGCCGTTTCGAGGACAACAACGCCACCATCTCGGCCTTCGTCTCCGGCCAGACCCAGCTGGTGGCCACCAGCGCCGCGGTGGCCGCCACCATCATCCAGAAGAATCCGCAGATCAGCGCCGAGTACAAGCTGCTGCTGAAGGACAGCCCCTGCTTCATCGGCGTGGCCAAGGGCGAGGCCGCGCTGCTGGCCAAGGTCAACGAGATCATCGCGGCGGCCAAGAAGGACGGCACGATCGAGGCGATGGCCAAGAAGTGGCTGGGCCGCGGCGCCGGCGAGCTGCCGCTGTAAGCGCGCGCGGACGATGATGCTGTTCGACTTTGCGGCCGTGCTGGCCGAATGGCCGCTGCTCGTCAAGGGCGTGGTCTGGACCCTCGGGCTGACGGCCATCGCCGCGGTGCTGGGCGTGGGCCTCGGTGTGGCCTGCGCCTGGGCGCGCAGCCAAGGCCCGGCCTGGCTCGCCTGGCTCGCGGCCGCCTATGTGGAGGGCATCCGCAACACGCCCTTCATCGTGCAACTGTTCTTCATCTTCTTCGGCCTGCCGGCCCTGGGCGTGAAGCTCTCGCCCGAGGCGGCCTCGATCATCGCGATGGTGCTGAACCTGGGCGCCTATGCCGGTGAAATCGTGCGCGCCGGCATCGCGGCCACGCCGCGCGGCCAGGTGGAGGCGGCGCTGAGCCTGGCGCTGAGCAAGGCGCAGACATTCCTGAAGGTGCTGCTGCCGCCGGCGCTGAAGCGCGTCTGGCCGGCGCTGGTCAGCCAGATCATCATCGTGATGCTGGGTTCGGCGGTGTGCGGCCAGATCTCCACCGAGGAGCTCAGCTACGCGGCCAACCTGATCCAGAGCCGCAACTTCCGCGCCTTCGAGGCCTTTATCGTCGCCACCGGGGTCTACCTGCTGCTGGCCGTCGGCGTGCGCGCGCTGCTGAACTGGCTGGGGCCGCGTTTTCTTTTCGGAGGGCGGCGCAGCCATGGTTGAGTTCAGCCTCTGGGACATCGTCCGCAACCTCCTGATGGCGGCGCGCTGGACCGTCGTGCTGTCGCTGATCGCCTTTGTCGGCGGCGGCCTGGTGGGCCTCGCGCTGCTGGTGGCGCGCACCGCGCGCTGGCCGGGGGTGCAGGGTTTCGTGGCCGGCTATGTGCAGCTGTTCCAGGGCACGCCGCTGCTGATGCAGCTGTTCCTGGCCTATTTCGGCATGGCGCTGCTGGGCTTCGAGACCTCGGCCTGGACCGCGGCCGCGCTGGCGCTGACGCTCTACGCCAGCGCCTATCTGACCGAGATCTGGCAGGGTTGCGTGCGCGCCGTGCCCAAGGGCCAATGGGAAGCCGCGCAGAGCCTGGCGCTGAACTTCGGCGAGCAGCTGCGCCACATCATCCTGCCGCAGGCCGGCCGCCTGGCGATCGCGCCGACGGTCGGCTTCCTGGTGCAGGTGATCAAGGGTACGGCGCTGGCCTCGGTGATCGGCTTCGTCGAGCTGACCAAGGCCGGCACCATGATCACCAACGCCACCTTCAAGCCCTTCCTGGTCTACGCCTGCGTGGCCGCGATGTATTTCGTCCTGTGTTTCCCGGTGAGCTTCTACGCGCGCTTGCTGGAGAGGAAGCTGCATGTCCAACACTGAAACCGCCGCCAGCATCCGCGCGCTGCGCAAGTCCTACGGCCCCAACGAGGTGCTCAAGGGCATCGACCTGGAGGTCGCGCCCGGCGAGGTGATCGTCATCATCGGCAAGAGCGGCTCGGGCAAGAGCACGCTCTTGCGCTGCGTCAACGGACTCGAGACCTTCCAGCAGGGCGAGCTGCTGGTGCAGGGCCTGCCGCTGAAGCACGACGACGCACGCGCGATGCGCGAACTGCGCCAGCGCGTGGGCATGATCTTCCAGAACTTCAACCTGTTCCCGCACCTCAGCGTGGGGCGCAATGTGATGCTGGCGCCGGGCCTGGTGAAGAAGCAGGGCCAGACGGTCTGCGAGCAGCAGGCCAGGAAGCTGCTGGCGCGCGTCGGCCTAGCCGAGAAGTTCGAGGCCTTTCCGGATCAGCTGTCCGGCGGCCAGCAGCAGCGCGTCGCGATCGCCCGCGCGCTGGCGATGGAGCCCAGCATCCTCTTGTGCGACGAGATCACCTCGGCGCTCGATCCCGAACTGGTGGGCGAGGTGCTGCGGGTGGTCGAGAGCCTGGCCGAGGAGGGCATGACCCTGATGATGGTCACGCACGAGATGGGCTTCGCACGCAAGGTCAGCGACCGCGTGGTCTTCATGCATGCCGGCCGCATCCACGAGATGGGCCCGCCGGAGCAGATCTTCGGCGATCCGCAGACGCCGGAGCTCAAGCAGTTCCTGTCGGCGCTGCATTGAGCGGCGCGGGAAATGGAAAAGCCCGCCTGGGGCGGGCTTCGGTCCTGGCTCAGCCAAGCCGCTTGCAAGCGGCCTGGCCTTCACGAGGCGTCGGTCGGCCCGCAGGGGCTGACCTCGGTCCTCGTTCAGCCAAACCATGCGGGACATGGCTTGGCCTTCACCGGGCGTCGGATCGTGCGCGGGCACGATCCTCGGTCCCGGCTCAGTCCATCCAGCTGCGGCGGGCGGCTTGGCGCAGCGACGCGGCCAGCTCGGGGCGGGTCGGCTCGGAGCGCTCGGCCAGCTCGCGCAGCGCGCTGCGGCCGCGGCTTTCGCCGATCACGCTCAGGAATTGCCACAGGCCACGGCCCAGCGCCGATCCGGCGGCAATCATGCGTTCGCCCGAGCGCTGCGCGGCGTCGACGCGGACGGCGTCGGAGGGCATGACATGGAGCGGGAGCTTGATGCTGGCGGTAGACATGGCGGTTTCCCTTTGGTTCTGGCTTGCCGGGAGCGTCGACCGACGTTCCCGATGGCTGAATATTGCGGTTTCTACGTAGACTTATCCAATTGCATTCCGGAATCCGGCCATCACTGCGGCGAATGACCGGTGATGGAATTGGCTAGCATCGGCGCATGAGCACACCCCGCCCGGTCAATTTCCGCAGCCTGGACCTGAACCTGTTGCGGGTCTTCGATGTCGTGATGGTGGAGCGCCATGTCACCCGCGCCGCGGCCCGCCTGGCGATCACCCAGCCGGCCGTCAGCAACGCGCTGCGCCGGCTGCGCGAGGCCACCAACGAGGAACTGTTCATCCCCACCTCCTCCGGCGTGGTGCCCACGGCCCATGCCGAGGCGCTGTGGCCCATCGTGCGCGCGGCGCTGGCCAATCTGCAGCAGGCCTTCGAGCCCCAGTCCTTCGACCCGCACGATGCCCGCGGCATCAGCTTCACGATCGCGATGGCCGACGCCACCGCGGCCCTGTTCGTGCCGGCGCTGGCGCGACGCTTCCAGCGCCAGGGCCTGCATCTGGGCCTGCGCATCGTGCCGCTGACCACGCGCGACCCGCGCGAGATGCTCGAGCAGGGGCGGGCCGATGTGGCGGTGGGCTTCTTTCCCGAGTTGCCGGCCGCGCTGCTGGCCGAGGGCGAGGCCAGCCTGTTCCGCCGCGCCGCGATGTATTCGACGGCCTATACCTGCGTGATGCGGCGCGATCATCCGCTGGCCGCGCCGCAGGCGCTGAGCCTGGACGCCTATTGCGCGGCGCTGCATCTGCGCGTCAGCTTCGCCGGCCGCGCGCGCGGCTTCGTCGATGACGCGCTGGCCCGCATCGGCCGCCAGCGCGAGGTGGCGATCACGGTCAACAGCTATTTCACCGCCGGCCTGACGGTGCACCAGTCCGGCCTGCTGACGGTGCTGCCGGCCAGCTTCGTGCCGGCGATGGGCTTTCGCGACGAACTGGTCAGCTGCGCGCCGCCCTTCGCGTTGCCGGACATCGACATCGGCCATGTCTGGCATGCCCGCCACGAACTGGACCCCGCGCAGCGCTGGCTGCGCGGGGTCCTGGTGGCGGCGGCCGGCGAGATTGTCGCCGGCACGCCGGGCTGAATGCCCGATCGGGCTCAGTTGGCCTTCTTGATGAAGTTCAGCAGATCCTGGTTCAGGCGCTCCTTGTGCGTGTCGGTGATGCCGTGGGGGGCGCCCTCGTAGATGATCAGCTCGGCGCCCTTGACGAGCTTGGCGGAGGCCTTGCCGGAGATGTCGATCGGCACGATCTGGTCATCGCTGCCGTGGATGACGAGGGTGGGGACGTTGAACCTGGCGAGGTCGCCGCGGAAGTCGGTTTCGGAGAAGGCCTTGATCGAGTCCAGGGTGTTCTTGTGGCCGCCTTGCATGCCCTGCAGCCACCAGTTGTCGATCAGGCCCTGGGAGACCTTGGCGCCCGGACGGTTGAAGCCGTAGAAGGGGCCGCTGGGGATGTCCTTGTAGAGCTGCGAGCGATTGTCGATCTGGGCCTTGCGGATGCCGTCGAACACCTCGATCGGCACGCCGTTCGGATTGGCGGCGGTCTTGACCATCAGCGGCGGCACGGCGGAGACCAGCACGGCCTTGGCGACCTTGCTCGTGCCATGGCGGCCGATGTAGCGGGCGACCTCGCCGCCGCCGGTGGAGAAGCCCACCAGCACGGCCTTCTTGCCCTTCAGGCCCACCGCGTCCAGCACGGCGGCCAGATCGTCGGCGTAATGGTCCATGTCGTTGCCTTCCCAGGGCTGGCTGGAGCGGCCGTGGCCGCGGCGGTCATGGGCGATCACGCGGTAGCCCTGGTCGGCCAGGAACAGCATCTGCGCCTCCCAGCTGTCGGAGCTCAGAGGCCAGCCATGGCTGAACACGACGGGCTGGCCATCGCGCGGGCCCCAGTCCTTGTAGTAGAGCTGCACGCCGTCCTTGGTCGTCACGTAGCTGCCGGCGGGCTGGGCCGAGACGACGGCCGGCTTGGCCGCGGCGTTCGGCGCATTGTTGGCGGCGGCGAAGGTGGCGCTGGCGGCCAGACTCAGGGCGGAGAGGGCAATCAGTTGCTTGGCAAAGGCTTTCATGGAGAGCTCCTTCAGGGCTGGGTGGGGGTTGGTGCGGGACGGGGATGGTTGAAATTGTTTGATAAAAGATCGTGTACTAATTATTTGATTTGTCTTGCCGGAGATCAGCTTCGTCTGAGGGTCGGAAACTCGGATGGGGGCGCTCGGTTCAGCCGGCGCCGTGCCCGAACATCTTGCCGCGCAGGGCCAGCAGCCGGTCGCGCAGGGCCAGGATCTCGTCGTCCGGCATATCGGTCGCGACGGCGACGCATTGCGGCACGGTCTCGGCCTTGGCGCGCAGCGCGCGGCCCGCGTCGGTCAGCGTGACCAGCACCTGGCGTTCGTCGGCGGCCGAGCGGGTCCGGTCGATCAGGCCGGTCGCCTGCAGGCGCTTGAGCAGCGGGGTGATGGTCGGGGAATCGAGGAACACATGCTCGCTGATCTCCCCGACGGTCAGGCCGTCGCGCTCCCACAGCACCAGCATCACCAGGTATTGCGAATAGGTCAGGCCCAGGTCCTTCAGCAGTTCGCGGTAGACCTTGTTGAAGCCCAGCATGGTCGAGTACAGCGCGAAGCACAGTTGCTGGTCGAGCAGCAGCGGGAAGTCTGCGGAGCGGCTGGGGGTGGCGTTGCGTGTCATGATGGTTTGAATATTAAATTGCGCGCAAATTAATTGCAAGCTAATTTATGCAAAAACATAAAACAGGCCCATGCGACACTGATGCCCGATGGCCAAGAACAACAGCGGCTCCTCGACCCCATCCCCCGGCGCGCCGCTGAGCGCCGATGACCTCTGGCGCCTGGAGCGCCTGGGCACCGCGCCCTCGCTGGCGCCCGATGGTCGCCGGCTGGTCTGCACCATCACCGAGGGCGACCCGGAGCGCAACACCAGCAGCAGCCGCCTGTGGCTGTTTCCGACCAGCCCCGACGAGGCCGCGCCGCCCCGGCCGCTGACCCGCTGCGGCGACAAGGACGGTCAGCCCGCCTGGTCGCCGCGCGGCGACCGCATCGCCTTCCTGGCGCGCCGCGAGCAGGAAGGCAGCAAGGACGCCACGCGCCAGCTCTACCTGATCCCGGCCGATGGCGGCGAAGCCCGTCGCGCCAGCGATTTCGCGCCGGGCATCGAGTCCTTCAAATGGCTGCCCGACGGCCGCCGCATCGTCTTCGCCGCCTGGGTCTGGCCGGAGCTGAAGGGCGCGGCCGCCCAGGCGCGCCGCTACCGGAGCGAGGTGAGCGAGCGCGAGGAAAGCGGCTATGTCACCAGCGAGGCCTACTACCGCCACTGGGACGCCAATCTGCCGATGGGCCGCGTGCTGCACCTGCTGCTGCTGGACCTGGACAGCGGCCGCATCCGCGACCTCTTCGCGGGCCGCCCACTCGAACTGCCGCGCGAGGATCTGGGCAACGCCGCCTACGACGTCAGCCCCGATGGCCGGCGCATCGCCTTTGTCCACGACCCGGCCGCCGAGCCGCGGCAGGGCAATCGGCTGGCGCTGGCCGAACTGGGGCTGACGGGGCGCAAGCAGTTGCGGGGCCTGATCGACGACCCGGCCTGGGACATCGCCGCGCCCTCCTACCGGCCCGACGGCGCGGCCCTGGCCGTGACCGCGGCCCGGATCGGCCGGCGCCACACCGCGCTGGCCAAGCCGGCCCTGGTCGAGGGGCTCGGCCGGACGCCAAGGCCCCGCTGGCGCCTGCTGCCCGAACCCGCTGGCTCGATCGATCTGCATGTGGAGGCGCCGCTGCGCTGGGCCGGCGGCGCGCTGCTCTTCATGGCCCAGTGGCAGGGCCGCTGCCACCTATGGCGTCAGGCGCTGGACGAAGCGGGCACGCGCCGCATCGTGCAGCAGGGCGGCTGGGTGCAGGGCTTCGATGTCGCCGGCGATCTGATCGTCAGCGCCGCCGACAGCGCCCGCCACCCGCTGCGCCTGTACGCGCTGCGCGGTGGGGGCGGGGCGGCGCCGCGGCGCCTGGACCGCTGCAACGACGCCCTGCTGGCGCGGCGCCGCCTGGGCGAGGTGCGCGAACTGACGATCACGGGCGCGCGGGGCGACCCGGTGCAGCTGTGGCTGACCTTGCCGGTCGGCTTCTCGCCGCGCCGCCGGCAGGCGCTGCTGCAGGTGCTCCATGGCGGACCGCACAGCGCCGCCGGCGACAGCTTCAGCTATCGCTGGAACGCCCATGTGCTGGCCTCGCGCGGCCATGTGGTGGCCCAGCTCAACTATCACGGCTCCAGCGGCTTCGGCGAGGAGTTCCGCGCCAGCATCATGGGCCGCCAGGGCGAGCTGGAGCTGCAGGACATCGAGGCCGCCAGCGACTGGCTGCTGGCCCAGCCCTGGGCCGATGCCCGCCGCCTCTCGGCCGCCGGCGGCAGCTATGGCGGCTTCCTGGTGGCCTGGATGAACGGCCATCTGCCGGGCGGGCCGGCCGGCCGCTATCGCAGCCAGGTCTGCCATGCCGGCGTGTTCGACCGCATCGCCACCTTCAGCGCCGACTCCTACAACGAGCGCCCGCGCGACCTGGGCGCGCGCTACTGGGAAGACCTGCCGAAGGTGCTGGCCCAGAGCCCGGCCAGCTTCGCCGGCGCGATGCGCACGCCCACCCTGGTGATCCACGGCGCGCAGGACTACCGCGTGCCCGACTGCAACGGTCTGGCCTACTACAACACGCTGAAGGCGCGCGGCATCGAGGCGCGGCTGCTGTGGTTCCCGGACGAGCACCACTGGGTGCTGAAGCCGGCCAACTCGCGGCTCTGGTACCGCGAGTTCCTGGACTGGGTGCAGCACCATGACGCTGCGGGCGCCGCCAAGGCCCGGCGCCCGGTGGCGCCTCGGCCGCGCAACAGGGAGGGCGCCAGCCGCGGGTGAGGCTGGCACGGCCGCCTCCGTGCAAGCGCTTACGCGTCGGGCCCCGCGCTCTGGCGACAATCGGCTCATGTGTCCGCCCCCCGGGCCGCGTCGCGCCTGCGGCGCGGCCGCTGCCAACCCCTCCCGCCCGTCCTTCCGCCGGTCCGGAACGACGCCCCAGCCGGCGCCGGCCCGAGGCCGGCGCGTCCTTGCCGCGCTGCTGCTGCTGCTGGCCGTCCGGCCGGGCGCAGCCCAGACGCCGGCCGCGGCTATCCCCGTGACCATTCATTACCAGCAGCGTCCTCCCTACTACATGCATGGAGCGGGCGGCGAGCCGCATGGCCTGGTGGTCGAGCCGCTGAAGCGCACGCTGGCCCGCGCCGGGCTGGCTCCGGCCTGGGCGCTGACGCCCAGCCAGCGCCAGCTGTTGCTGATCGAGCAGGGCCATGGCCCGGATTGCGGGCTCGGCTGGTTCCGCAATCCGCAACGCGAACAGCAGGGCCGCTTCAGCGCGCTGCCGCTGTACCGCGACCAGCCGATCGGCATGCTGGCGCGGCGCGGCAACGCCCTGCGCGAGAGCATGAGCATGCGCGAGGCCGTGCTGCAGGCGCCGGCCGAGCTGCTGGTCAAGGCCGGTTTCTCCTATGGCGTCGAGCTGGACGCGCTGATCGCGGTGCGCAGCGCCAGCCGCGGGCTGGTCAGCGGGAATGGCGACATGCCCGCGCTGATCCGCATGCTGCAGGCCGGTCGTGCCGACTGGATGCCGCTGGCGCCCGAGGAGGCCCAGGTCTGGCTGGGCAGCGGCACGCAGGCCCTGCTGTCGGCCGAGCAGTTCCAGCTGCTGCGTTTCGCCGATGCACCGCCCGGCCTGGGGCGTTATCTGTACTGCAACAAGGCGGTGCCGCAGCCCTGGCTGGACCGGCTGGACGCGGCGCTGGCGGCGGGCGGCTAAGGCCGAGGCGGCCCCGCCGGCTCAGCGGATCTCGAAGGCGTAGAGCTTGTTGTTGGGCGTGCCGAAGCCGAAATTGCTGTAGCCCGAGCCCCAGAAGATTTCGCCGTTGGAGATGGCCGCTCCCGACAGGCATGAGCCGCCGCTGGCGTATTGCCACAGCACCGCGCCGGTGGCCGCGTTCAGCGCGTACATATGGCCGGCCGGGTCGAGCGTGCAGCCGAACAGCACGCCGTTGGCGGCCGACACCGGCCCGGAGGCGGCCCCGCCCTGCGGCGGCGCGACCTGCCACAGCAGGGCGCCGGTGACGGCGTCCAGCGCGCTCCAGATGCCGCTGCTGACCACCGCGCCGCCGGGCAGGGTCCAGGGCTTGAGGTTGGAGTTGGCGTTGGCGGTGTAGACCCGCCGGCCGTCGACCGCGGAGCCCCATTGCAGGCCGCCGGCCGTGCCGCCCGGGCCGGCCAGCGAGACCCACTTCACCGCGCCGGTATCGGGGTCCAGCGCCCAGTACTGCCCGCTCTTCTGACCCGCGCCGAGCAGCTGCACCGGCCTGCCGCCGCCCGCGGACAGGGCCGTGAAGAGGGCCGGCGCCTGGCCGAAGTCGTAGTCGGGACCGGCGGGTTCGGGGCAGTTCGTGCCGTCGCCGAGGAAGGGGATGCAGGAGACCGTCCAGGTGTCGTAGGGCAGGGCCTTGGTGGCCCAGCGCACGGCGCCGGTCTTCAGGTCGAGCGCGATGATCGAATCGAACAGGTTGTCGGCCGGGATGCAGGCCCGCACGGCATCGCTGTCGCTGCCGGCCTGCGCCACGCAGGCCAGGTCCTGCGCCGGCATCGAGTAGTTGTTGCCGGTGGCGATGTAGACCTGCCCGCGCTTCGGATCGATCGCCGGTGCGCTGCCCCAGATCGCGCCGCCGCTGTAGCCCTGCGGCACCATATAGGTCCGCCACAGGATGGCGCCGGTGTCGGCGTTCAGCGCCAGCAGGCTGCCGCGGAAGGCGCAGCAGACATAGCCGGGCACCAGGGCCGCCAGCGCCTCCTCCTGCGACGAGGTGCCCACATAGACGCGGCCGTCGAACACCGTGGCCGACTGGGTGATGATGGCGGCCGGATGGGTCTCGAGCTGGGTGGCCCAGAGCAGCGCGCCGCTGCTCTTGTCGAAGGCCAGCAACTTGCCGCCGCCGCCGAACGGGCCCTGGGTGCCGAGGATCAGCTTGTTGTCGCTGATCACCGGCGTGGAGCGGGCCTTGTCGCCGGGCACGCCGCTGGCCACCGGGATGCGGACCTTCCAGAGCTGCTTGCCGGTCTTGCGGTCCAGCGCATAGAGGTTGCCGGCCCAGTCCGGGAAGTAGACCCGGGCGCCGTCGACGGCGGGCGTGGCCGACACATCGCCCTCGGTCGAGAACAGCCATTTGACGCTCAGCGCGCCGACATTGCCGACGCCGATCTTGCTTTCGCTGTCCTGCGAGCGCGTGTTCGCCAGGTTCTGGCCCGCCGAGGGCCAGAGGCCGCCGCCGTTCTGTGCCTGGGCCGGCGCAGCGGCCCAGAGCCCGGCCAGCAGCAGTAGGGCGCCGAGCCCGAGGGGCCGTGCCAGGATTCGAGGGAATGTCATGGGGCCCACCTTGCACCTTGCATTTGGCCGGCGAGCGCGCAGGGCGGCAGCGCCGGCGTCGATCGATCGATCCATCGATCCGCCGTCCGGCAACAGGGGCCCCGGATACCGAACGGCAAGGCGAGCGGGGTGTGGCGAGGCGGCCCACCGGCCGTCTCGCTCCCTGTATCAAAGTCGATAAGCGGCCGGCCGGCCACTCCGAACTAGGGGCCTGACACCGCGGAAGGGGACAGGCCCTAGCCTGGCACCGCCTGCAGCTGGCCGATGACGGTCGGGATCAGCTCCGCCACCGTCGGATGGATGTGCATGGTGCGCGCCAGCGCGGCCGCGTCGGCGCCGGCGGCCATGCTGTCCAGCACGCTGTGGATGGCCTCGTCGCCGCCCACACCCAGGATGGCCGCGCCGAGGATGGCGCCGCTGTCGGCGTCCACCACCATCTTCATCAGACCCTGGGTCTCGCCCTTCTCGACGGCCCGGCCCACCCGGCTCATCGGCCGCTTGCCGACGCGGATCTTGTGGCCCGCCTTCAGGGCCTGCGTCTCGCTGAGGCCCACCCGGCCCAGCGGCGGGTCGATGAAGAGCGCATAGCAGTCGATCCGCTCGCCGACGCGGCGCGGCGGCTGCGCACCGTCCAGCAGATTGGCCGCGACGATCTCGAAGTCGTTGTAGGCGGTGTGGGTGAAGGCGCCGCGGCCATTGCAGTCGCCCAGGGCCCAGATGCCCGGTACATTGGTCTGCAACTGCTCGTCCACGCGGATATAGCCGCGCTCGTCCAGCGCCACGCCGGCACGCTCCAGGCCCAGCGCATCGGTGTTGGGGCGCCGCCCGATCGCCAGCAGCACATGCGAGCCGACCACCTCCGGCGCACCATGCGCGCAATCGACGCCCACCGCGATGGCGTCGCCCTCGGGCCGGAAGCGGATGCACTCGGCTCCCAGGCGCAGCGCGATGCCCTCGGCCTCCAGGATGGCGCGGATCGCGTCCGCCACGTCTTCGTCCTCGCGCCCGAGCAGGCGCGCCGACTTCTCCACCACCGTCACCTGCGCGCCGAAGCGCCGGTACATCTGCGCGAACTCCAGTCCGATATAGCTGCCACCGACGACCACCAGATGGCGGGGCAGCTCGTCCAGCTCCATCATCGAGACGTTGTCCAGGGTGCGCACCGCATCGATGCCGGGCATCTCGGCCGGCCGCAGCGCGCGCCCGCCCACATTGATGAAGATGCGCGGCGCCGTGAGCAGCGCGTCGCCCACCCGCAGCTCGGTGGGCGACTCGAAGCGCGCATGGCCCCGGAAGACGCTGCAGCCCTGCATGCCCTGCAGCCAGGTCTCGATATTGCCGCGCGCCGTCAGGGTCACCTTGTCCTTGCGCGCCTTGACCCGCGCCATGTCGATCTCGACCGTGCCGCCGAGCCGCACGCCGAAATCGGCGGCGCGCCGCGCCAGATGCGCCGCATAGGCGCTGGCCACCAGGGCCTTGGTCGGCATGCAGCCGGTGTTGACGCAGGTGCCGCCGAAATGCTTGCGCTCGACCAGCGCCACGCGCATGCCGGCGGCCGTCAGCCGGCCCGCCAGCGCGGGGCCGGCCTGGCCGGCGCCAATGATCAGGGCATCGAAGGTCTGGGAGGTCATGGGGTTCTCCGTTGGATGGGGCTCATCACTGCGGCACGCCGTACAGCCGCCAGATATGCACCAGGCTCACCACCATGCTCGGCACGGTGCGCACATGCGGGAAATGGGCGGGGTCGGCGTGATCCATGCGGGCGGTGACGGGGCGGGGCGGTGGCTGGACGGTGAATGGGCCGGACCCAGGCTAGGCGCGAGTCGGGTGGGGCGTCAAGTGCGATGTGATGGCGCGGCGGCCAAGCGCGGCTCGAACATAGATGTTCGATGACTTCGCACGTCTGCATCGGGTTCATGCAATGGCTTTGCGGGCCGGTTCACCCATATTTACTTCATCGCAACCCCAACGCCATCACCGGCAAGGAACCCGCATCATGAGCAACAGCACCACCGCCCGCGTCGCCGTCGTCTATCACTCCGGCTACGGCCATACCGCCAAGCAAGCCCAGTTCGTCGCCCTCGGCGCCGGCAGCGTCGACGGCGTCGACAGCCTGCTGATCAGCGTCGACGAGATCGACCAGCATTGGGATGCCCTGGAGCGCGTCGACGCGATCATCTTCGGCGCCCCCACCTATATGGGCAGCGCCTCGGCCCAGTTCAAAGCCTTCATGGACGCCACCTCGCGCAACGTCTTCGCCAAGGGCGGCAAATGGGCCAACAAGCTGGCCGCCGGCTTCACCAACGCGGCCTCGCGCTCCGGCGACAAGCTGGCCACGCTGCAGCAGATCTCGATCTTCGCGGCCCAGCATGGCATGCACTGGGTCAACCTGGGCCTGCCCCCGGGCCACAACAACTCCAAGTCGACCGAGGACACGCTGAACCGCCATGGCTTCTTCATCGGCGCCGCGGCCCAGTCCGATGCCGACGTCAGCGCCGAGGTGGCGCCGCCCGCGGCCGACCTGCGCACCGCCCAGCACCTGGGCGCACGCGTCGCCGAGGTGGCGCTGCAGCTGGCCGCCGGCCGCCGCGCGCTGGCCGCCGTGGCCGCCTGAGCTCAGATCCCCGACCCGCATCGCATCCAAGCAAGGTCATACCCATGAGTCAAACCGTTTCCTTCATCGTCCATCTGCCGGCCAAGCCGGAGCTCCGCGAGGAACTGCTGGCCTCGCTGACCCCAATCCTGGAGCAGATGGCCCAGGAGCCCGATTTCGTCAACACCTTCCTGCATCACTCGCAGGACGATCCCGACACCTTCGTGCTCTACGAGACCTGGGCCTGCAGCCGCGAGCATTTCATCCAGCACCATCTCGCGCTGCCCTACCGCAAGGACTATGAGCAGGCCCTGAAGCGCCTGCTGCGCGAGGCGCGCCGGCTCGAATTCCTCGAGCCGATGCGCGGCTTCGTCGGCAAGACCCGCGCATGAGCAGCGCCGCCGGCGCCGCCCTCGCAGTGCCGGCGGCGCCGGCCGTCGGCATCCGGCGTGCCGACCACAGCGGCTTCGTCGTCTCCTCGCTGGACCGGGCGCTCGCCTTCTGGAGCGGCGTGCTGGGCTTCCCCCAGGTCTACCGCGAGCGCTTCGGCGCCGGCCCCTTCCTGGATCAGCTGGTCGGCATTGCCGGCGCCGAGCTGTCGCTGGCCCTGGTCGAGGCCCCGGGCGGCCATCTGATCGAGCTGATCGAGTACCACGCGCCGGGCAACGGGCGCCGGCCGGGCCTGCGCTCCGACGAGCTCGGTGCCGCCCATATCGCCTTCATGGTCGAGGACCTCGACGCGCTGCTGCGCCGCATCGAGGCGCATGGCTGGCTGCGACTGGGCGAGCCGCAGACGGTGCAGGACGGCCCGCGCCGCGGGCTCAAGCTGGCCTATGTGCGCGGCCCCGACGGCATCACGCTCGAGTTCCTGCAGGAGCCTGCGGTCCGACAGGGTTGAAGCGCAGATGCCGCCCCCGGGGGACTTCACCGACGGGCGGGTCCCAATCCACGCCACTCCCCGACGCTGCCCGGCCGCGAGCCGGGGCGTTCGGCCGGTGCCGCGGCCCCAGCCCCGTCAGCGCTGCGCCGCCAGCGCCCGGAAATCATCCTCCCAGCCCTTCAGCGTGCGCTGCGCGCGCTCGCGCTGGGCCGGCGTGGTGGCGTTGTGCAGGCGCGCGAAGCTGGCGCAGCCCTCGCGGATCAGGGCCTGGAGGTAGCGCTGCTGGGCCGGATCGGTCGGATTCAGCGCGCGCTCCAGATGGCGTTGCAGCAGCTGGCGTGCCGGCTCGGCGCCCAGCTTCTCGTCGTGGATGCGGCGCAGCGCCTGGCGCAGCTCCTGCTGGCGGCGCAGGCGCTCGGCATAGCTGCGCGCCGCGTCGAAGCTGGCCGCGGCCAGCAGGCCCTCGCGCAGCGCGCTCTTCTGCGCTTCGTCCAGGCTGCCGTACAGCGTCTCGGCGCGCTCCAGTGCCTTGTCGAAGCGCTTGTCCTGGCGCTGCTCGGGCGTGCCCTCCAGCCAATCCTGCCGCCATTCCTCGTCGGTGATCTTCTGCTTGCGCTCGATGTGGCGCAGTTGCTCGGCGCTGAGGTCGCCGGCCAGCCAGAGCAGCGGCCAGTTGGCCGGGTCCACCAGCGGCGGCTCCACCGTGCCGCGCAGCTGCTCGAACAGCGCGCAGGACTGCTCCGGCGTGATCGCCTCGGCCAGCCTGGGCCGGATGCGCTGCAGCTGCTCGGCATAGAGCGGCAGCTGCGTGCGGCGGTGCCATGCGATGAACTGCGCCAGGCTCTCGCGCGCGCGCGGCGCCTGCTCGGCCGTCAGATCCACATAGCTGTCCAGCCGCCAGTAGAGGAGGGTGTCGGCCTGGTTGTAGGCCAGCTTCACGGCGCTGCAGGCCTGCAGCAGCGGGATCAGTAGCAATAGCAGCAGCGGCCGGGCGGTGACGATACGCATGGCGTCAACCGTACCATCGACCGGCGGCTTTTCTGTCGCGAGGAGTCGAACTTGGCAAGAACGCCGATGAAGATGGTGCTGACCCCGGCCACCACGCCGGACGAGTACATCGCCTGGCACGAGCGCGGCAGTTGGCAGCGCGTCTATGCCGAAGCGCTGCGCGCCGTGGTGCGCGAGGCGGCGCCGGGGCTGGAGGAGCGGCTGAAATGGGGGCACCTGGTCTACTTCCGGGACGGTGGCCCGGTACTGCTGATCCGTGTCGAGCCGCAGCGCGTGCTGTTCGGCTTCTGGCGCGGGCAGCGGCTGCGCCACATCGAGCCGCGTCTGCGGCCGGGCGGCAAGCACGCGATGGCGACCTTGGAGCTGCGCGAGGGCACGCCGCTGGCGCGCGAAACGGCGCTGCGGCTGGCGGCCGGCGCGGCGGCGCTGGGCGGCGCTTACTAGGCTGAATGTCGATTCAGTCTAGGGTTTCGGCTGCGCCGCGAAGCAGTAGAACAGCCCGCCGCTGCCCAGCTCGGCCAGTTTCGCGGCGCTGCAGCCGCGGCTGCGGTGGGCCGAGTTCCAGGATTTGGCCCAGGGCTCGTCGATCGCGCTGACGCGGTCGTGATGGCCGACCAGGGCACCGTGGCTGGAACCATCTTCCGCGGCGCTGTCCGCGCTGCTGCGCCAGTTGCGGCAGCTCATGTCGGCGTCCAGCGGCGAGGGGGCATAGCCGTCCGGGCGGGTGCCGGTCAGGATGTCGTGCACCCGGCCGGGCACCGGCTCGCCGCGTTCGGTGAGGGCGGTCTGGCGGGTGAGGCTGTTGGCGGGGCCGTGCAGGTCGTCGACGCTGCGGGCGATCAGTTCGCCGCGGGCGTTGTGCCAGGGGCCGGGGCCGATGCGGTCGCGGGCGTTGATGGCGGGCTCGGTGGTTTTGTAGTTCTTGAGGATCGACTGCTGGCTGAGGTAGGCGCGCCAAGTCTGGTTCCCCGCGCCGGCCTGGGCGGCCAGGGCCTGGCAATGCGCATCGGCGCCTTCCAGGCCGCCCAGGTCGCCGCCGCGGCCGGGGCTGGTGCTGGTGCTGGTGACGAAGAAGGTCATGGGCGGTGGCGTGGGGGTGGCGCAGGCGGCGAGGGCGGCGGTGAAGAGTAGGAGCAGATGGCGGATAAGGGAGTGCATGCGCCGGAGTGTGTGGCGCGCGAACCGCCTTGACTGCTAGGTTTTCTGTGGGGCCTCGCGGGGCCAAGCGCTGCGCTGGAGTTTTCGTCGAGAACCGCGGCGGTGGTTGAGCAGACGCAAGCCTGCCAGTTGCCGGGCGACTTGGCGGGGCTGAGGAACTGGGCCCGGACATGGGGAAGCCCCTGCGGGCTTTCCCGTGCCTGGCGAAGGCAATGCTGCATGCTTGCGGCATGGCGCAGCGGCGCGGGGCGCGCGCGACAGCGCGCGTCAACGACTGACTGGGCGCGGCTGCCTGACCGCAGCGAGCCGCAGGCGAGCGAAGGGAGTTTCGCGCCCGCCCCGCGGCGCGAGCATCGCAAGGCAGTCATGCCGGGCGGGAGCCCGGTCTGACCCCCGCCTCGGAGCCCGGCGGCTGGTGGGCTTGGGGCTGCGGTGGGCACGTGGGGACTTCAGATTAAAGACCTGACCCCGCGCTTCCGTGCGCGGCCCCTCTCTGGGTGTGGTGCGGTTGCCTACTTGCGTTTGCCAGCGGTTGCCCGCGTGGGCATCATGCGGCGGGACGATTCGTAACATCTGTCCGGTTTTGGCCTCAGTTTATTGCTTGTGAATGACCAAGCTATCGTGGAGAAAATCCTTGTGAATCAAAGGCTTGACTTATGCCGGTCGGTACGTGTTATCCGACAGTTCCTGTGTTATCCGACAAGTGCTGTCGGCATATAACAAGTTAGGCCGCAGGAGACTTTGATGCAGCAATCTCTCAAGAGCGTCGCAATTGGCACAGTGTCCGGCCTTCTCACTTACGCCGCATCGATCTACACCATTGGCTACACAAGTGCCCTTGCCATGCCGCATGGGTTTTCGATCAGCCTGTGGCAGGCCGTCGTGATCTTCGGCCTTGGCGCTTCACTTGTCGCCTTTCTCATTCTTCTTGTCGCACTTCGCCTCTTCCCGGCCAAGACCACTCCCGCATTCCTTTCGTTTGCGGTGGCAGTTGCTTTTGCCTTGGCAATAGCGGGCCTGCTCCCCTTGGGGTTCAAGGCACTTATAGCGTGGCTGGTTGGCGCACTGTTGGCCGCAGTCACACACAACTGGCTGCGGCCTAACAATTCATTCAAGCCGAAGCCGCTTCGCGGCTCGGCTTAATTCAGGCGTTAGGCGTCATATGGCAACGTCT